>JAZDDX010000019.1:0-11890 GCA_043809315.1 Pseudomonadota bacterium | reverse complement strand
CTCATCGTGAGATACGAGTTCTCCCATTCGCCGAAGATCCCGAGACGCTTGAACTCCTCCTTCTGGATCTTTACAAATTTGTCGGCATAGGCGCGGCACTTCTTCCGAAGCTCCACTTTCGAGAGAGTCCTCGCCTGCGAGCCGAGTTCTTTGACGACCTGGTGCTCGATCGGAAGGCCGTGACAATCCCAACCCGGGAGATACGGGGAGCGGAACCCGCTCATGCTTTTCGATTTGACAACGATATCCTTGAGCGTCTTATTCAGAACGTGTCCGAGATGGATGTGGCCGTTGGCGTACGGCGGCCCGTCGTGGAGGACGAAGAGCGGACGTGAAACGTTTTTCGCAAGAATCTTCTCGTACAGTTTTTCGCTCTCCCAACGGGCGAGAAACACGGGCTCCCGCTGGGGGAGGTTCGCCTTCATCGGGAAATCGGTTTTCGGCAGCGCGATCGTGTTCTTGTAGTCCATGGGGGTGAAAGAGTGCCGATACTGTCAAGAAACTCGCCTTGTTTCAAGCAGTTCGGTCGCTTGGCCGGGGACGCTCTCGACCTCGTTTTCCCGCCGAGCTGCCTTGTCTGCCGGAGCTACGAAGAGATCGACCGCACGCGAATGCTCTGCCTGCACTGTTGGGACGAGCTTTTCCACCCGGCTGCGGTCCCGCTGGTCGGTGCCCCACAGACCCTGAGCGTTCTTTCAGCCGGGGAGTTCCGCGGAACGCTCCGGGAGCTGATCCATCGCGCGAAGTTCTCGGCCGACCCCCTCCCGCTCCGAACGTTCGTTCGGCTTCTCGAGAAGACGTTGGATGCTGTGGGGGACACTCAATTCGATGTCGTCACAGCCGTGCCCGGGAGTTCGAGGCGGATTCGCGAGCGAGGAATTGATCTACCTGGCGTTATCGCCCGGCGACTTGCTCGGGTTCTTGGGATTCCCTTTGACCGAACCGTTCTTCAGAGGATGAAAGATGTCCCTCCTCAAACATCCCTGAGCCGGATTGAGAGACTTAAGAATCTTGAGGGAGTGTTTTGCGTGGGAACAAACGACCTTAAGCTCGTGAAGATTCTCGTTGTCGATGATGTTACGACGACAGGTGCTACTTCGATCGCCGTTGCCAGAGCTCTCGAAACGGCGGACCCTACATCGGTGACATTCCTAGCCATCGCACGAACTCTCGAGGAGATCTCATGATCATCTGGAGTGGAGGACAGACTGGCGTCGACCGGGCGGCGTGGGACGCGGCGATCGCCTGCGGCCTCGAACAGTTTGGATGGGTACCGAAAGGTCGCATCGCGGAGGACGGAAGAATCTCGAACCGATACTCCTGCAAAGAGACCAACTCCACCGATTACGCCGTCCGGACGGAGAAGAACCTTCGTGAGGCGGACGCTACGCTGATCGTCGCGTTCGGCGAACTGACCGGGGGAACTCTCTTAACCGAACACCTCTGCAAACGCTTCAAGCGCCCTCTCCTCGTCATCGACCTCGACGCCGGTCCGGAAGAGGAGTATTTCCGCAGGACGATGGAATTCCTCCGGAGCAACGCCCCGAACTCCCTCAACGTCGCGGGCCCTCGATCCAGTTCCCGCCCCGACATTTACGATCGCGCGTACGCGTTCCTCACTCGACTCTTTCGGGAACTCAAAGGAGCCTAGGGGCGATGGCGAAGACGTTCATCTTGGGAGGAACGCTGGTCGAGCCGGGGGAGCTTCGGGAGATCCACCTTTCGATCACGGAAGCGTCCAACGCCCGGCCGGTCCTCCTTCCGATCACCGTAATCCGCGGAGCCAACGAAGGACCGCGCGTGATCCTGTCGGCCGCCGTCCACGGCGATGAACTTAACGGCACCGCGATCCTCCGCGAAATGATCGAGAAGATCTCCCCCAAACGTCTGACCGGAACGCTGATCGTGATCCCGATCGTCAACATCCTCGGGTTCCTCGCCCGCTCCCGGTATCTCCCCGATCACCGAGACCTGAACCGTTTCTTCCCCGGTACCCCCAAAGGGAACATGGCCCAGCGGATCGCCTATCGTTTTTTCGAGGAGGTCGTCCGGATGGCCGACTTCGGAATCGACCTCCACACGGCAATTTCGGGACGAGCTAACTTTCCTCACGTCCGCGCCGACATGGCGAACGCGCAGGCCCGGAAGATGGCCAAGCTATTCGGTGTCCCGGTGATCATCGCCGATCGGGGCCAACCCGGGATGCTCCGTCGCGCTGCCACCGACAAGGGGATCCCGTATATCTCCTGGGAAGGGGGAACCTCCAACGCGTTCGAAAGATGGATCGTCCGATCTGGGGTGAACTCCCTTTTCACGTTTCTGCACCGAAGTCGGATGTGGAAGAAAAAGAAGAAACCCCCAAAGAGGCCGTTTCAAATCATCGTCCGGAACACCGCCTGGATCCGTGCGGAACGCGGCGGATTGCTGGAACTCAACGTGAAACCGGGGGAACTCCTCTATCGCGGAGAGCGAGTCGCTCGGATCTCGAACCCGTTGGGACGCGCCTCGACCGTCGTTCCCTCTCCTCTGACTGGCTTAGTGATCGGCGTAACGACGAGCCCGGTCGTGAACCCCGGCACCGCACTCGTCAACATCGCACAGCTCAAGAAGACACTCTCCGCGGTCGAAAAGTATCTGAAGGAACAATAAGTCCTACGGAACGACCTTGAACACTTCGTCCCCGACGCGGGCGTGCTCGATCACGCGAATCGCGATCCCCTTCCCTTTCTCCGCCTTCGGGACGCTTACTTTGTCGATCTGGATCGAGTCGACCGGTTGCGTGAAGTTCGAAGTGTGTCCTTTGAAGTGGACCGTCTCCCCCACGCTCAAATCCCCGTCGGTCAGCTCGATCGCCGCCACCTGGATCTTCCCGAAATAGTGGCTGACATGCCCAATCTTCGTCTCGGTCGCCATCGGTCACCTCGTCTTTCCGGCAAGCTACGCCCGAACCAACCGGACGCAAAATTTTGTATGGCACGTTAAAAAAATCCGCACAACCCACCGAAATCATTGAGTGGGTTTCGATGCCGACTTTGCTAATCTAGGAAACATGACAAAGTATTCGTTCTTTCTCGCCGCGACATTTGCAGTTTGCGGCTGCAGCAACGGGGATCCGTCGAACGGATCGACCCCCTCCTCCGACTTCTGGGTCACCGGGTACTACCCGGAATATTCCTATCATCTGCTCCCGCCGAGTGAGATCGACTTCAGCGCCTTGACCCACCTGATCTCGACTGCTGTCGAACCGACCACATCCCCCCCGTACGCCGATTTCAGCCGGCTCACCAAAGAGGAGGAGATCATCGGCCTCGCGCACGCCGCCGGCGTCAAGGTGTTGATCGGAATCGACGGAACCGGTTATTCCGGCGGCGACAACAACCTCGCGACGATCATGGCCAACGACACCTCGGCCAAAGCGTTTGCGTACACGCTTCTCTCGCACGCCAGAACGGCGGGGTACGACGGAATCGACATCGATTGGGAAGCCGACGTCACGGCCGAAGCCTTCACGAAATTGGTCGAACTTCTGGAGAACGGAACGGGCGGAGATCCGGGCCTCAAGAGCTGGACCGAGACGACGCCGCACGGGTTGATCGTCGTGTCGATCTCCGCCAGCGACTACTTCCTCGACGATTGGAACTACGCGGTGACAAACGAGTACGTCGATCAGTGGAACTTCATGGCGTACACCTTCGACTATGTCGCCAACGGCTGGGCTGGGCAGTGCACCGACAAGCCGCAGAACATCATCGGGTTCAACGCCCCGCTCTACCGTCCCGACTCGACCTACCCGGCCCTCGCCGAATGGTCCGCCAGTTACGACGGGGGTCCGGGATATCTTTCGAAGACCGCGAAGTACTGGGGGGCGAACGGCGCCGACATCAAGAAATTGGGGATGGGGGTCCCGTTCTACGGCGACATCTGGCCCGGGAATGATGTCCCCGGACAAACCGACTGCGGCAAGAGCATCTGGCAGGCCCCGATCATGTATCGCGACATTCTTTCGTACATCGAAAACGGCGGGACGTACCATTTCGACGACGCCTCAAAGACACCTTGGATCGGCGGGACGGCGGTTTCGGCAACAGCGAAAGTTTCTGCGGAGCAGAAGTTTTACATCACGTTCGACGACGCGCGGAGCATGGCAGAAAAAACCCAATGGGCGAAGGCCAACGGCATCGGTGGCATCATGATCTGGAGCCTGGTCGAGGGGTACCTCCCGACCGCCCCGGCCGGCCAGCGCCACCCGCTCCTTCAAGCGATCAAGAACGCGTTATAAGTTCTGTAAGATCGCGAACATAGTCATCCCCTTGAATTTCTTCGCGAAATTCAGTAGGTTCCCGCGCTCCTTACCTCATGGCGTTCGTCGGAATCGATATCGGGGCTCTCTTCTTCAAAGGCGTTCGGCTCGACGCCTCGGGCACTCTTCTGGTCAGTTTCTACGAGCGCCATCACGGACAACCGGCGGAACTCCTCGACACCGCCTTCGATCTTCTCGGCGTCACCGAACACGATACGATCGGAGTGACCGGCTGCAACGCCGAGCTGTTCGCCGGGACCCTCGGGATCCCGTACCGCGACGTCACCCTCTGCCAACTCGACGCGATCCGGAAGTTCGTCCCCGACGCCCGCTACATCATGGACATCGGCGGCGGCTCCGCGACGCTGATCCAGCTCGACGAGCACGGAAACTTCCAGGGGTATTCCACCAACTCGATGTGCGCCGCCGGGACCGGATCGTTCCTCGATGAGCAGGCGGGGCGCCTCGGCATCTCGTACGATGACGCGAAGAATTTCCTCCATAACCCCGACCCCCCCTCGATCGCCACGCGCTGCGCGGTCTTCGCGAAGAGCGATCTGATCCATCGCCAGCAGGAGGGGTGCAGCCGGATGGATATGTGGTCCGGCCTCTGCCGCGGGATGACCAAGACCCTCCTCGGGACCCTCCTTCACGGCCGCCCGCTCGACGGAAAGACCGCCGTCGTCGGCGGCGTCGCCCTCAACGCAGAGGTGATCCGGTGGCTCGAGACCGCTTGGCCCGATCTCATCTCGGTTCCCGCGAATCCGCATCTTCTGGCCGCGTGCGGCGCCGCCTTGAGCGGAAGGAAAAGCGAGAGCGTCCGTCTCTTTCCGACGATGAAAGCGAAGACCGACATCTCGACCCTCCCCCGGTTCCCGTGGCCCCTGACGATGGAAAAATCAAAGTACCCTTCGTTCGCGACGCAAGAATCGTACGAAGACTCGGACCAGAATGAAGTCCGCGTCACCCGCTGGAACGTCGGGGAACCGATCCGGGGGTACCTCGGCGTCGACATCGGATCGACCAGTACCAAAGCGATCCTGATCGACGACGCGGGGAACGTCGTCGCCGACATTTACCGAAAAACATCGGGCGACCCGATCGGTGCGACGAAACTTCTCTTTCGGGGTTTACGGAACCTCGCAAAGGGGAAGAACTCCGAGCTTACGATCCTCGGCTCCGGGACCACCGGCAGCGGTCGGAAGATCGTCGGTGTCGTGATCGGCGCGGACGCGGTGGTCAACGAGATTTCCGCGCACGTGGCCGGAGCGACCCACGTCGATCCGACGATCGACACGATCTTCGAGATCGGGGGGCAGGACTCGAAGTACATGCATCTCGTCGACGGGAACATCCGCGACTCCAACATGAATTACGTCTGCGCCGCCGGAACCGGCTCCTTCGTGGAAGAGCAGGCGATCAAACTCGGTTTCAAGATCTCGGAGGCGGGTCCCGCGGTTCTCGGCGTCCATCCGCCGCGCGCCACCGATCGCTGCACCGTCTTCATGGAACAGGACATGTCGAAGCTGGTCCAGGGGGGGGCCGCCCCGCCGGAGGCATTCGCCGCAGTGATGGTTTCGGTCGTGAAGAACTACCTCAACAAGGTGGTCGGAAACCGGTACCGGAGCCGCGAGAAGATCTTCTTCCAGGGGGCGACGGCGCGGAACCCGGCGTTGGTTGCCGCGTTCGAGCGGTTGCTCGACGTCGAGATCGTCGTCTCCCCGTACTGTCATGTGATGGGATCGTACGGTGTCGCGCTCCTCACACAGAATCTGATGAAGACGCGCGGTCTGGAGCGGACGTCGTTCCGCGGTCTCGACCTCGACGAGCGGGGGGTGGCGCTCCGGAAAGAGGAGTGCGAGCTCTGCAACAACAACTGCACGATCACCTACGCCGACATCGACGGCGTCCCGGAGAGCCCTTCGTGGGGATACATGTGCGGACGCGAGCCGGGGGAGAAGAAGATGAAGGTGAACCGGCACGGACGATTGATCCGCCGCCGGCAGAAGCTCTGGCAGGAATCGGGGCGGGGGATCGAGGCGCCGAAAGACGCGCCGGTCGTCGGGATTCCGCAAGCGCTCAGTATCTACACCTATCTCCCTCTCTGGCGGCGCTTCTTCAACCGGCTCGGATACAACGTGCAACTTTCCGGTCCGACCACGCAGGAGATCCGGGATCTCGGAAACCGTTTGAGCGGCGCCGAGTTCTGTTTCCCCGCGAAAGTCTTCCTCGGGCATTCGGCCGTGCTCGCGATGAAGGAAGGCGTCGACTTCATCTTCCTCCCGCAGATGAAGCACGAGGTCCCCAGCGAACATGTCACCACTTCGAGCTTCTGTCCGTACGTCCAGGCAACTCCCTCGTACACGCGGGCGGCGTTCAAACTGAATGGCCTCGACGCCAGCCGGATCCTCTTTCCGATCGTCGACCTGCGCCTGCCGGAAGCGAAGCTTGTCCGGAAGATCTCCGCGGCTCTCGCGAAGTCTCTCCACCGGAACCGGCGACAGATCGAAACCGCCTGGCGGGATGCATACGAGGTGCAGAGAAAGTTCGACCAACAGCTACGCGAGGAGGGACTCATCGCGATTCAGGAGGCTCTCTCGCGTGGAGAAAAATACCTCATCCTCGTCGGTCGCCCCTACAACATCTACGACAACGGGTTAAACTTAGGTCTTCCCGAAAAGATCGCCGATCAGGGACGAACGGTCATCCCGATCGATTTCCTGACCCTCGATCTCTCCCGCCTCGGCGAACGATACCGAAACATCTACTGGGGGTACGGACAAAAGATTCTCGCGGCGCTCGAAGATGTGTCGAAAAACGATTCCTCCGACGCCATCTATTTCACCAACTTCAGCTGCGGCCCCGACTCGTTCCTGCTGTCGTACGCAACCGAAATCATGGGGAACAAGCCATACTTGACGCTGGAACTGGACGAGCACGGCTCCGACACCGGGTACATGACGAGAATCGAAGCGTTCTTCGACGTCCTCAAGAGGCCGCGGAAGAATTCGGTCGAACGCCTGGAATCCGCTCCCCCCGTGTCCAACCTGCGGGATCGGATCCTCTGGATCCCGAACATGCACCCGTTCACGACGGAGTTTTTTGCGGCGGCACTGCGGGGGAACGGATACGACGCCCGCGCCCTTCCGCTCGAGACCGAGCAATCGTTCGAACTGGGGCGTTCGGTCACGCGCGGCGCGGAGTGCCTCCCGACCGCTCTTACGATCGGGAGCCTTCTGACCGTTCTGCGCACATCGGCTACATCGCAGAGACACGCCTTCTTCATGCCGACGGCGCAGGGACCGTGCCGGTTCGGGCAATACATCACGCTGCACCGCCAGATCCTCGATCGCGAGGGGTACACCGACGTTCCGATCATGGCCCCGTCGCACTTCAAAGCATTTCAGGGACTCGAGGAACCGGTTCGCCGGGCGCTCTGGAAAGGGATGGTAGCCGGCGACATCCTGATGAAGGCGGGGTGCAAGATCCGTCCGTACGAACTGCGCGCCGGAGACACCAACTACCAACTCGAAGGGGAACGGGCCAAGATCGCGAAGGTGATCGAAACCGGCGGAGACCTTGCGGCGGCGATCCGGGAATCGATCCGGATCGTTTCATCGATTCCGAGGGAACGAGGAAGAAAACGCCCCCTCGTCGGAATCGTCGGGGAGATCTACGTCCGGAACAATACGTACGCCAACGAGGATGTCGTCCGTTCGGTCGAGCGTCTCGGGGCGGAGGCGTGGATGTCGCCACTTTCGGAGTGGATCCTCTTCACCTCCTCGATGCGGAACGTCTGGAGCCATCACGACGCCCGCTTCTCGAAAGATCTCGGGAAGGCGTACATCAAATGGCGCTGGATGCTTCACTGGGAGAAGAAGCTGTACGAGGCCGCTTCCCCTCTTCTGGACGAACGACACGAGCCGAAGCTCTACGACATCCTCGACGCCGCCGAGCCGTACCTTCCGGAAAGCGTCGGCGGGGAGGCGATCTTAACCGTCGGTCGAGCGGTCCAGTTCGCCCGGCAAAAGGCGAAGATGGTCGTCAACGTGGCGCCGTTCACTTGCATGCCGGGAACGATCACGACCGCGATCTTCCGCGAAGTCAGCGCCGATCTCGGAATGCCGATCGTGAATCTGTTCTACGACGGAACCGGGGGACAAAACCGGCGCCTCGAAGTCTATCTGCGCACTTCCCTGGCGTCCGGAAATGCGGAACTTGCGGCTCCGCCGCTCGAGCTTCCGGCTCTCAATGAACTTCCCGTTGTCTTCGATCCGCCCGAGCGGGAGACAACGGAGATCCAAGCATAGCGTTCCCCCTCGTGCCTCGCTTCTTGTCCCTTCGTGGCGGGTCGATTACAACAAGACAACATGTTCACACGTCCGTCATTTCTCGCGGATACCTCCCGACGCCTGCGGGACGGGTTTCTCGATCCCCAAAAATATTATACGGAGCTCTCGGACTGGATCGCGGAGACGGACAAGAAGATCCACGCTCTTCTTCCCGAGCCGGGGCGCCGGATGCGCCTTCTCTCCGAAGCCAAGGAGACATTGCAAAAGCATGTCGATTACCGAGAGCGGCCGACCCTTTTCTGTGTCCCGGTCGCCGTCAAGGACATCTTCCGGGTCAACGGCTTCCCGACGAGTGCGGGAAGTGCGCTCCCTCCCGAAACATTCGAAGGGGCTCAATCGACCGTGGTCTCCCTGCTCCGCGCAGCGGGAATGCTGATCCTGGGAAAAAGCGTGACGACGGAGTTCGCCCTCTCCGAACCAGGTCCGACGAGGAATCCGCACGATCTGGAGCACACCCCCGGAGGGTCGAGCAGCGGCTCGGCCGCCGCGGTCGCCGCCGGGTTCTGCCCGGTCGCGATCGGATCTCAGACGATCGGGTCGATCATACGACCCGCCTCCTACTGCGGCGTGGTCGGGTTCAAGCCGACCTACGGCCGCGTCCCCTTTCAAGGGGTGATTCCGCTCGCCCCTTCCATGGATCATGTCGGCTGGTTCTCGCAGGATGTCTCGGGGGCCCGCGGGCTTGGTTCGATCCTTGTCGACAATTGGGAGATGCCGGTGCTCGACCGGCGTCCGGTTCTCGGTCTCCCGGACGAGACGTACCTGGCGGAACTGGAGCCGGAGGGGCAAGAGATCTTCAAGGCCCGTCTCACCTCCTTCAAAGAAGCCGGATATGTCATCCGCCCCACCAAGTTATTCGAGAACATTAGGAAGCTGGACGAGGCGGCCCGGCGTCTGCTCTGCGCCGAGATGGCACGGGTCCACCGCGATTGGTTCCAGAAGTACAACGCTCTTTATAGAGCCGGAACCGCTCAGACGATCCGCGAAGGGCAACGAATCAGCCCGGACGAGGTCAAGACTCTCCGCGCGGGACGGCTCGAACTCGCCGACCAGATTGAGAAGTTGATGGACTCGGAGGACATCGATCTCTGGATCTCCCCTTCCTCGACCGGTCCCGCTCCCAAAGGACTGGCATCCACCGGAAACCGGATCATGAGCGCCCCCTGGACGTACGCCGGGCTGCCTGCGGTCTCGATGCCGTTCGCGAAATCCCGAAGCGGCCTACCGATGGGGGTTCAGTTCGTCACCCGCCGGAATCTCGATGAGAAGCTCCTTCTCTGGGTCGAGGAGATGGAGAGCCTCTTTTTGGCTCACTTGCACACGAACGAACGCAACTTGGGATGAAGCTCCTCGGTCGGAACGTCCAGGACACGAGCTAATAGCCGAGCGGAAGGAAAGAAATACCGCCCGTCCGCTTTCGCGTAGATCTCCTCACCGATTCTCAACTCGCCGACCAGATCGACCGTGTTCTCCCCCTCGTTCGTGACCCGCGCCATCGCCACGATGTCGGAGCCGATGTGGATCGGGGCGCGGTATTCGATCTCCATCGATTGGGACAGGCAGAGGAGCCCGCGCGATTCGAACGCCCCCCACCACATCACCTCGTCCAAGATCGTCGCCTGGATCCCGCCGTGAAGGATGTTGGAAAACCCGCTGAACTCCTTTCGGGCGTTGAAACGGCAGAAGACCTGGTCGTCGACCTTCTGAAGCTTCAACTGAAGCCCATGGGGATGCCCTGCCCCACAGGCAAAACATTCGAACCCGGGGACGTCGCTGAAAGGGTTGGCAATCGGGATGGCAGGAGACATAGGGGCCACAGCCTACCTAAATTCGATCGATCCTTGAAGTTCGCGGACGGCTCGGCTACTTTCCGCCCCTCGCGCCCATGTCGATCTCGATCGGAAAACTGACCTTCCCGCGTCCCCTGTTCCTGGGACCGATGGAGGGGATTACCGACGTTCCGTTCCGCCGGATCGCGCGGAAACACGGATGCGGGGTCGTCTGCACGCAGATGATTCATGCCGAGGGGTTCCTTCGAGCCACCTCGCCGCGAATGCGGGAGATCGCGACCCTCGATCCGGAGGAGCAGCCGGTCGGGATGCAGCTCGCCGGATGTGATCCGAACGATCTGGCGGAAGGGGCGAAGAAGGCCGAGGCGCACGGCGCCGCCTTCATCGACATCAACATGGGGTGTCCCGCCAAGAACGTCGTGAATCTCGGGAGCGGCGCAGCACTTCTCAAAGATCCCCCGTTGGCCGGCTCGATCGTCCGGGCGGTCCGGAACGCCGTCTCCGTTCCGGTGACGGTCAAGATTCGCGCCGGCTGGGACGAGGCGTACAAAACCTGCGTCGAGGTCGCCTCGATCCTGGAACAAGAGGGGGCCGACCTGATCACCGTCCACGCACGAACCCGGGCACAGAGGTTCAAGGGACAGGCCGACTGGAACCTGATCACCGCGGTCAAAGAACGGGTATCGATCCCGGTCGTCGGAAACGGCGACGTCCGAACTCCCGCTGAAATCGACAAGCTCCGGAACGAGACCGGATGCGACGGCGTGATGATCGCGCGCGCCGCGCTCGGAAATCCGTGGATCTTCTCCGGCCGAAACCCCACATCGGAAGAGATGCGGGACACGGTCCTCGAGCACCTCGACCTCCATCTGTCGTTCTACCTCATGCACCACGGCGCCCTGATGACGTTCCGGAAACATCTCGCCTGGTATACGAAGGGGCTCAAGAACTCGGCCGAATTTCGACTCCGGGTTTTTCGGGAGAGGTCCGTCGCCAAGATCGTCGAGATGACGGAACAGTTCTTCGACAGTTTGGACCGCTCGAATGAGTAGCGAACGTTGGATCCTGACCGGGATCGCGGATCCCGCCATCCTCGAGCCGATCAAGAAAGCGATCGCTGCAGCGGGGCACCGGACGACTCCCGCCGACTCCCTCGACGAATGCGCCGACCTGGTCCGGAGACGGACGTTCCTTTGCGCGATCTTCGACCGTTCGTTCTTTCACAAAGCGATCCGGAAATGCCCGTTCGGGGTCCCCACCTACACCGTTCTGGTGGCGACATCGGCGAACGAAATCCCCGCCGCGCTGACGCTGCAGGCGGAGGGAAAGATTCACGACTGGATTGCCGCGCCGGTCGTGAAAGAAGCCGTGCAGGCGCTCCTCCTCCGGGCGAAAACGTTCCTCCGAACGACCGGCGAACTCGAGACGATCAAGAACTCGCACGCCCA
>JAZDDX010000018.1:0-6658 GCA_043809315.1 Pseudomonadota bacterium | reverse complement strand
TTGATGGTGGACGGATCGGCCAACAAGAAGCGGGGAAACCCGAACTTGGGGTTCTCCGGACAGTACTTCATCGACGAGAACCTGGCGCTCGGAGCCCGTTTCGGGATCGACGTGCGCGAGCGGAGCGGAGTTCCCCGCAAGGTCGTTTTCGCCCCGGGGTTGGAGTATGCCTGGCTCACTGCGAGCCGTTTTTCCCCTTTCTTCAGCGCCGGGTTGCCGATGATCTTGGAAGGAGCGGCAAACACTCGCGGGTCTTCGGCGAAAAAAGATCTGGGAATCTCCGCCGGTTTCGGGCTTCGGTGGAACCTCGGCGGCGCGATCGGGATTCCGAACACGCTTCTCCGGTACGATTTCAACCTCGACTACATGTTCGGCGTAGGGAGCGCAGCCTCTTCCCTCGCTCTCGAACTCTTCGCGCTCGGAATCGACTATCGGTTCTAGGGTCCGATCCCTTACCCCTTGATCACGCCGATCGGGCGGAGCCTTGCCACCTTCTTCGAGATCCCGGCCCCCTCGACCACGCGAACGACATCGGCGACGTCTTTGTACGCCTCCGGAATCTCCTCGTTGAGCGTTCGTTCCCCGGCGGAGCGAACGAAGATCCCCTGATCCTCCAGTTCCCGGGCGATCCCCCTCCCCCGCGCGACCTTCGAAGCCTGCGTCCGGCTCATCATCCTCCCCGCCCCGTGGCAGGTGCTCCCGAACGTCTCCCGCATCGCCCCCTCCGTCCCGACCAGAACGAACGAGTACCTTCCCATGTCGCCGGGGATCAGAACCGGCTGGCCGGGAAACGCCCGCGTCGCCCCTTTCCGGTGGACGCAAAGCTCCTTTTCCTTCCCGTTGACGGTGTGTTTCTCGAATGTCGCGATGTTGTGGCAGACGTCGTACACCGTCGACAGCCCGAGATCGTTCGGCCCTTTTTTCAAGACCTCCCCGAACGTTTCCCGCACCCAGTGCGCGATCATCTGCCGGTTCGCAAAGGCGAAGTTCGCGGCACAAGCCATCGCCGCGAGGTAGTTCTTCCCCTCTTCCGAACGGATCGGCGCGCAACAGAGCTGCCGGTCGGGAAGATCGATCCCGTATTTCCGAGCCGCCTGTAGCATCGTCACGAGAGAATCGTCGCAGACCTGATACCCCAAACCCCGGGAACCGGTGTGGATCGAGACCGTCACCTGACCGAAGAAAAGCCCGAACCCGTTCGCCGTCTTCTCGTCGTAGATCTCGTCGACATACTGGATCTCCAAAAAATGGTTCCCGGAACCGAGCGAACCGAGTTGGTCTTTCCCTCTCTCCTTCGCCCGATCGCTCACCCGATCCGGATCGGCATCCGGGATCCGCCCTTCCTTCTCGATGAAACCGAGATCGTCTGTCGTCCCGAACCCCCGCTCGATCACCCAGCCGGCACCGTTCGTCAAGAGAGCGTCGTACTCCTGATCACGAACTTTGAAATCGCGCCGATGCGATCCGACACCGGTCGGGACGTTGTCGAACAGTCTCACCACCAACGACCTGAGATCCGGCGTAACCTCCTCCCGCGTCAGCTCGGAGCGAAGAAGCCGGACGCCGCAGTTGATGTCGTACCCGACGCCCCCCGGGGAGACGACGCCACGATCCGGGTCGAACGCCGCCACTCCTCCGATCGGGAAACCGTACCCCCAGTGAATGTCCGGCATCGCAAAAGATGCCGTCACGATCCCGGGGAGATGGGCGACGTTCGCCACCTGCTCGAGAGCTTTCTCGCGTTCGAGCACCTTCATCAGCTTTTCGTCCGCGAAGATCCGCCCCTCGACCCGCATCCCCCCTTGCTTCGGGATCCGGTATCGGAACTCGTCGATTTTCTCGATCGTAAGGGGTGTTGTCATAGGTCGAAAATCACCTGAGCTCTCCACCCGTCCGCCGTGGGCCCGATCGAAAGCGCGTGGTACGTGACCGCCTTGATCTCGTGACGAATTTCGTACCGTGTGGAATCGAAGCTTTCCCCCTCGACCACAGCCTCCAGATCGGTCTCCGTCAGTCGCGTAACCGTTGTTCGCGCGAAGAGTTTTCTCTCCGTCTCGAAAAGAAAAAGGAGCTCGGAAAGCCAGCGGACCAACAGATCTTCCTTGTTTTCCGCGTTCAAACGGATCGTGCGGCGTTCTTTCGGTAAGATCGCCTCGGCGTCCGTCAGAAGATCGACGAACCCCCAGGCGGCGTTTTCGAACAACTCGGGGATTGTTGTACCGAACGCTTCGATCCCGATGTCGGCGGTGTGCGAAATCGTCCGATATCGTTCGCCAGTGGACATGCCGATTGCATGATACTACAACGCACCGATGCTGCGGACGTTCGTAGCCGTAGATCTTTCTCCCCTCCTCCGGTCGTCGATCGACGCGTTGACCGCCCGGATGCGCAAGGAGTTCCCGGAAGCACGCCTCCGCTGGTCACCGGCCACCAATGTCCACCTGACGCTCAAGTTCCTGGGTGCAACTCCTGATGATCAGGTGCCGGCGATCCTTCGCGCATTGGAATCGGCCGTGCATGAGGTCGAACCGTTCCCGCTCACGCCGAAAGGGATCGGTGCGTTCCCCCCGCGCGGCCTCCCCCGCGTAGTCTGGCTCGGTCTCGAAGGAGAGGTCGACCGACTCCGGGAGCTCGCGGAAGCGGTCGAAAAAGCTCTCAACCCTCTCGGATTTCCTCGCGAAAACCGGCCGTTTTCTCCCCATCTCACGATTGCCCGGGCACCTCGAAGCGGGAGCGATCGGCGTATCGGCGAAATCCTCCAATCGCTCTCCAACCTGGACTCTCTGTCGTTCCGGCCGTTTCCTGTGGAAAAGGTGACACTGATCGAGTCGCGCCTCGGGACACCGCACTCCGTCTATCTTCCGCTCGGATCGTTGAAGTTCCGGGGAATAGGGATTGTCCCCTCCCGGGGAACTTGATATGAGACCGGCCGGATGAACACGGTCTCCGTCAAGACGTACCAGATCACCGACCTGAAGCGGATCTACCGCGTTCTCCACGAGCATCTTCTGAACCATCTCGATCTCATGGAGTCGGAGTTTTTCGAGGATCTCCAGGCCTACCTCCACAGCATCGCGAGAATCTCCGGGATCGACATCAGCGATCACGCCGCCTGGGAGCGTTGGCTCCGGGACGAGCCGCAGCCGATCGTGACCCGGGATCGGCCGAATCTTCGCCTCGTCAAGAACTGATCTAATTCAGCTCCACGACCGCGTCTCTCAGGCCCGAGAGCGTCATCGGACCGGAATACTTCCGCCCGTTCATGAAGACCGTCGGTGTCCCTTGAACGCCCAGACCATTCCCCTCTGTGACGTTCTTCTTCACTTCCTCGAGGGCACGACGATCCTGCCGACAGGCATCGAAGGCTCGGAGATCCAGTTGGGTGTTTCGCGCGAACTGAAGGAGGCGTTCCTCCGGGTACTCGTCCTGGCTCGTGAAGAGATAGTCGTGGAAGATCCAGAACTTCCCCTGAACGCTCGCACAGTAGGCGGCGACGGCCGCCTTGCACGAATATTGATGCATCGGTCGCGGAAGGAACTGGTTACAGGAGCTGTCCAGGGGATAGAACTTGTACGACACGCGGACCCGCCCCGGCATCTCCTCGGCGAGCTGGCGCACCACCTCGGACGCGACCTTGCACCACGGACACTGGAAGTCGGAGTAGACCGCGATGGCAACGGTCGCCTGCGGCGACCCGATCGTTCGGGCTTCCTCCCCGACGATCGCCACTTCGGGACCGGTCAATTTGCCGCCCGGATGGAATGCAAGATGAGAGGTGGTCAGCGCGGCAATGGAAACCAGTGCGGGCACCCAGAACCACACCCTGCGGTACCCTTCACGCAGGTCCTCGCGGATCAGGTATCCCCAGGGTTGGTCGAGAACCTTCAAGATCCGAATCGACAGAACCCACGACGCGATCAGAACGAGCCACAGAACGGCGCAGAACGGGCAGAATGTCTTCAGGAGGATCACGGCAACGTACATCATGTAGAGCCCAGACCCGGCCCCGATCCAGCTTGTGAGGGAGAGATAGACGTACGGGCGGATGACCTGACGCCCCTGACTCCGAAGGGCGTTGACCGACACGGCGATCAAGAAACCGAAGTACAACAGACTGAAAACCGGAACGGGGATTTCGAACCACTCCGAGTAATCCCGATTGTAAAGGGCATCGCAGCTGATGTTCGGGGCGATGCTGCAGATTCCACCCCAAGAACCCTTGGAGGTATGGAGGATCAGGAGCCAAGCGGAATCGAGGAAACCGACGAGGGAAAGCGCTCCAAACCAAAGCGTGATCCTCTTGAGCTTTGTCGCCTTCTCGCGGGGCGTCAGCGCTTCCATCTTCATTCCAGAAAAGGTTTAACCTTCTTCAGGAGTTCTGCAAACTTTTCGGGCCATTCTTCCTCACCTGGAACAATAGATAACTCCCCCACATGAGAAGCGGAATCGATCCGAACTGGACCGGCGTCCACCCGAAGTAGTGCGGATCGGAGCCGGAGAGGTCGGTCGCGCGAAGGAAGTCGAGGCAAAAACGAACCGGCGTATAGAGAAGAATCGTCGCCGCGAAGATGAACCCGGCCGGGCGCGGTTTCCTGCCGAGGTAGTAGATCATTCCGCTCACGACTACCGCCACGATCGCCTCGTACAAACCGAGATCGTGCCGCGTGCCGCCGGAATATTTCACCGCGAGGAAAAAGTCGGTGAGCTTCCCCGGATGATCGTGGGCGTTGAAACAGCCGAGCCTCCCCAGGATCCAGCCGGGGAAAAGGCCGAACATCAGCGCGTCGGCGTACGGGAGAAACGGGAGCTTCTTCCTCCGGAAATAGACCGCCACCGCGATCCCCGCGCCGAAAAAGCCTCCGAACGAGGAGAGGCCGGACCAGAACTGGAGCAACCGCCACGGCGCCTTCCAGAGAACCTCCGGTTCGGCTCCCAAGAGCGCGACCACGTGCGCGCCGAGAATCCCGAAGATCAGGCAGAGGAGTCCGGCGTCGTTCATGGCGGAGACTGAAAGCCCCGTCTTCCCTGCCCTTCGGGCCGCGAGATACGTTCCCACGATAAAGCCGAGCGCCACCAGGAAGCCGAAAAAATGCAGTCGGAGGCCGAAGAGGGGCAGGCTTGGAATTTGAAAATATGGTATCAAGCGCCCGAATCATAGCATGGGCGGCAAGAATCCATACATGGCCCCGTCGTACGTCGCGAAACCGAAGAAGAAATACAAGATCACTTTCCTTCCGATGAACGTGACGGTCGAGGTCGACCCTGAAAAGGTCCCGTACGGACGGGACGGACAGCCGGGGAGCATCCTCGACATCGCTCTCGCCCACGGAATCGACCTCGATCATTCGTGCGGCGGCGTCTGCGCATGCTCCACTTGCCACGTGATCGTCCAGCGGGGGTTCGACACGATCCCGGAATCGGGAGAGGAGGAGGACGATCAGCTGGAACAGGCCCCGGGCTTGACACCGCACAGTCGCCTCGGATGCCAGGCGGTCCCGAACGGGGAGTGCGATCTCGTGGTCGAGATCCCGGAGTGGAACCGGAACACCATTAAGGAAGGACACTGACCCTTCTTTTTCTCATCCTCGGCGGTTTTTCCGCCGGTTTTGTCGATTCGATCGCCGGCGGCGGCGGTTTGATCTCCCTCCCCACTCTTTTGGCTCTCGGGCTTCCGCCGACGCTCGCGCTCGGCAGCAACAAAGTGATCGCCATCGGAACCGGGGCGGCCAGCTCGCTTCGCTACGGTTTCGGTCGCTGCATCGACTGGCGGACGATTACGCCGGTCGCGATCGGTGCGGGATTGGCGGCTGCCGCCGGCGCGTTCGCCGCCACGCGGACCGACCCTTCCGTTTTGCGCCCGATCATCCTCGTCGGATTGATCGCCGTCGCGACCTATCTTGCGTTCAAGCGCCAGTTCGGTCGCGCTCCGGGGAAAAAACGTTGGAAACACCCGATCGGCCCGTTCCTCTTCGTCCTTCCGATCGCTTTCTACGACGGCTTTTTCGGCCCCGGCACCGGAACCTTCCTGATGATGGGGTTCGTCCTCCTGATCGGCCAGGAGCTGCTGAACGCCTCGGCTAACAGCCGGTACATCAACTTTGCGACCACGCTCGGCTCCTTCGCTCTTTTCGCCGGAACCGGGAACGTCGATTTCGGCCTGGTTCTCCCGGCTGCCACAGCTTCGTTCGCCGGTGCTTTAACCGGCGCCAGCATCTCGATCCGGAACGGGAGCCGGGTGATCCGGCCCGTGTTCTTGACGATCGTCTGGGCCCTGATCGCCAAGCTCGCCTGGGACTTCCTGCGACAATAGTCTTGCCACAGTGCGAAATCATGGCAAACTCAAGGCAGTTGTGCGTTTGCCACGGTCTTTCACCCCTGCGCTCCTGATCGCACTCCTCGGACCGGCCGTCCCGGTTCAGGGAGCGCCGTATCTCCGACTCGATTCGCAGAACCAGATCCGCCAGGACCTTCTGGGGAACACGCAACTCCCCTGGCTGAACCGGTTCCATCTGATCCTTCCCGACTCGGATCACCGGGCCGAGCTGAACCTCGACGGGCAGTTCGAGGCGGATCCCCTCTCCGATTCGTTCGACGGAGGGTTGTTCCGGGCCAGCGTCATCTGGGGTCATCCGAAGTACGGCCTCACGTTCGAAGGGGG
>JAZDDX010000017.1:0-162074 GCA_043809315.1 Pseudomonadota bacterium | reverse complement strand
ATCCCCGGCCCGATCGATCTTCGCGATGGCCGGTGGCGGAACGGTCCTCTTCGACGAGGTGGAGAACCTGCCACGTCGCCTCCAACAGAAGCTGGCGCACGCAATCGTGAACCGGAACTTTTCCCCTCTCGGCGGAGGGGACCGGGTCAAGATGGACGCCCGCTGCCTATTCACGATCCAGGCCCCCGGTGGATCCGACCCGGCCAAGCGCCTGCTCCACGCCGATCTTGCCAAGCTTCTAAAAAGATCGGCGCTCTTCATCCCGCCACTCCGGGAGCGGAAAAGTGACTTTCCGCTGATCGTACGCTCGGCCCTCGATCGCCTGGCGAGGGAGTTCGGTGTCCGGAACGCCGGAATCGCCGAGGACGCGGTCAAGCTTCTTCAAGAACATCACTGGCCCGGGAACCTCCGCGAGTTGGAGGGGGTCCTTTTCGCCTCCAGCGTCCTCGCGGGCTCGACCCGGATCTCGGTCCGCTCCCTGGCCCCCTTCCTGTCACGCCCGGATCAAGCGATCGAAGGGGAGGAACAGGCGCTCGAAGGACTGATCGAGGAGCGGTTGGGCGCCCTCTTCCGGAAGTTCGGCGTCGAACACCTGAAAGATCTCCATCCGATGGTTCTGGAACGAGTCGAGCGCCCCCTCTTCACGCTGGTCCTGCGTCAGACGAGCGGGAACCAGGTCCGCGCGGCGCAAGTTCTTGGGATCAACCGGAACACGCTCCGGCGGAAGATGACGGAGTACGGGATCGCCGCCGCGTTGCCGGCGCAGACGAAACTTCTCTGAAACGTTACTTCGTTTCGGCGTACTCGAACGCCAGGTTCTCGAACCGCGTGTACTCCGGGATGAAGGTCAGGCGCGCCGTCCCGATCGGCCCGTTCCGGTGTTTGACGATCGCGAACTCCGCGATCCCCTTGTCGGGGCTGTCTTTGTTGTACACTTCGTCGCGGTAGATGAAGCCGACGATGTCGGCGTCTTGTTCGATCGCCCCCGACTCCCGCAGGTCGGACAGCTGCGGCCGCTTGTCGTTCCGCGACTCCACCGCCCGGTTGAGCTGCGAGAGGGCGATCACCGGTACCTTCAACTCTTTTGCCATCGCTTTGAGCGAACGCGAGATGTCGGAGATCTCCCGCTCCCGGCTCTCCACCTTCCCCCGGGCCGTCATCAGCTGCAGATAATCGACGACGACAAGGCCGAGACCTTTCGCGATCTTGAGTCTTCTCGCCTTCGCCCGCATCTCGAACGTCGACAGTTGGGCCGTATCGTCGATGTAGATCGAGGACTCCGACAGAGTCCCGGCACTGCTGGTGAGGCGCATCCACTCGTCCTCACTCAGCATCCCGGTCCGGACCCGGTTCGAATCGATCCGCGCGTCCGAACAGAGGAGCCGCATCGCCAGCTGCTCCCGCGCCATTTCGAGGGAGAAGACCGCCACCGGGATCTTCTCGTGCAGCGATGCGTGCTGGGCGATGTTGAGGCAGAGCGAGGTCTTCCCCATCGAAGGGCGCCCCGCCACGATGATGAGATCGGAGGGTTGTAACCCCGACGTGAACTTGTCGATCTCCTTGAACCCGGTCGAAAGCCCGGTGATCAGATTCTTCCGCTCGTACGCCTTCTCGATCTGGATGAATGAATCTTTGACCGCTTCGGAAAGGGGAAGAAGGGCGTTCCGATTGTTCCGGTCCGAGACCTGGAAAATGACCCGTTCCGCCTGATCGAGGAACTCCGCCACCTCGGTCCCACCTTCGTATCCGTTCTCGGCGATTTCGCTCGCCGCGCGGATGATCTCGCGCACGGTCGCCTTGTCCTTCACGATCCGGGCATGATGGAGGACGCTCGCGGAGGTCGGGACCGCCTCGACCAGCGTCGCCAGATAGGCGGCACCGCCGATCGATTCGAGTTCTCCCTGTTTCTTCAGTTCGTTGGTGAGCGTGACGAGATCGGCCGGTTCGTTCCGTTCGAGAAGACCCAGCACCGCCTCGAAGATATGCCGGTGAGCTTCCTTGTAGAAGTCCTCCGGCCGGAGGATCTCGGTTACGTCGTGTGCCGCCTCATTGTCGAGGAGGATCGCACCGAGAACCGATTGTTCGGCTTCGAGGTTCTGTGGGGGGATCCGGGATGTGCTCTCGGGAGCCATCACGTCTCCACTAAGCCTGTTCGGCCGCGACCTCAACCGTTATCTTCACGTCGACGCCACCGTCGAGCTTGACGGGGACTTCGTACGTGCCGAGCTTCTTGATCGGCTCCGACAAGCTGATCCCTTTGCGGCTGACGATGACGCCGGCACCGGCCAGCGATTTCTCGATGTCGATCGCCGTGACCGCCCCGAACAACTTCTCGTTTTCCCCCGCCTTACGTTTGATCGTGATCGGCTTCGCCTCGAGAGTCTTCCGGATCTCCTCGCCTGCCTTCTTGGCTCTCTTCATCTTGTGTTCGAGAACGAGCTTCTGATGCTCGACGTGCTTCACGCTTCTCGCATCTGCCGCGATCGCCTTTTTCCTCGGAAGGAGAAAGTTCCGCGCGTATCTGGGCTTCACGGTGACGATGTCACCGGTCATCCCGAGGTTGCTTACCGTCTCTAAGAGAATGACTTTCACGCTTCGACCCCCCTCTCGCCACGATCGCGGTCGCGATCTCGGTCCCGATCCCGGTCACGGTCTCGATCGCGATCTCGGTCCCGATCCTCTTGACTGGTCGTAAAGAACCCCTCGGTGTAGCTCAGGATCGCAAGCTGGCGCGCCAATTTGATGGCAGCCGCCACCGCGCGCTGCGAAACGGCATCAACCCCCGAGATCCGGCGGGGAAGGATCTTCCCGCGCTCGTTGATGAACCGGGAGAGGAACGCCGCATCCTTATAATCGACCTTGGTCAGCCTCTCTTGGCCGCGTCCCCGTCTCTTCCGAGGCCCCCCCTCGTCGCCGTCGGACGGTTCCTTTTTCTCCATCGTCCCTTTGGCGAGTTGGGCGGCTTTCTTGGCGAAGGTGGTCTTCTCTTCGATCACCACCGTCACGAACCGCATGACGTTCTCTTCGAAGCGGAGCTTCTTGTCGACCTCGGCCGGCGCCTTCTCGGCCTGGCTGTAGTGCCAGTAGAGATACCGACCCTGTTTCTGTTTCTTCACCTCGTAGGCAAGCTTCTTCATCCCCCAGTCCTCTTTCTTCAAGAGTTCCCCGGGCTTGGTGGTGATGACTTTTTCGACTTTTTTGGTGAGTCCGGCGATGTATTCGTCCGTAGCGTCGGGACGAAGAATCGCAACCGTATCGTACTTCTTCACGAAACCTCCTCATGGGTTTGCTCCGAAACCCTATTGTCCGGAGCGAGGAAAAGCGGGCTGCTTGTAGCAAAAAGCGGCACCACAAGCAAGCGCGTCTATTCTGTATTACTGACCCGAGCGTTGATCGCGTTCATCGCTTTTTCCGGGCCGAGCTCAAAAATCTTCTCGAGCGCATCAGCAGCCGCCTCGGCAACCGGCTTCAATTTCTTGAAGGAAATCGGTTCCAGGACAAAATCGGCTAGTTCCTGATTCGGGTTTTTCCCGATCCCGATCCGTAAACGCCAGAATTCCTGCGTCTGCCACTCGGCGAAGATCGACTCGAGGCCGTTGTGCCCCCCCGATCCCCCACCCTTCTTGAGTTTGATCTGCCCCGGCTCGAGGTCGGCGTCGTCGTGGATGATGAGCGTTTCGTTCGGGGATGCTGACGCGCGCTCGGCGAGCTTCGCGACCGACCTCCCACTCTCGTTCATGAACGTGAGAGGTTTGGCGAACCAGAGATCTCCGCGTTCGACGACGAAGGCGTTGACGACTTTCTTGGCTTTCTGTTTTCCGATCCGATCGAAAAAGGCGTCGATCGTCAGGAACCCGAGATTGTGCCGGGTGTACTGGTACTCCGAACCGGGGTTCCCAAGCCCGACGACGAGCCTCATTCCTTCTTCTTTTTCTCGACTCGGGCCGGTTCAGCCTTCGCTGCCGGGGCCGCGCCCTTCGCAGGGGCTGCGCCAGGAGCTGCACCTTTTGCCGGAGCCGCACCAGGAGCTGCTTTCGCGGGAGCTGCGCCAGGAGCCGCGCCCTTTGCGGGGGCTGCGCCAGGAGCCGCACCTTCGGCCGGAGCCGCACCTTCGACCGCGCCTTCCGCACCGACCAACGCCGGCTCCACACCCTCGGCTGCAACCACCGGGGCGACCTCTTCCTTCTCGGGCGGAACCACCGCAGCAAGAGTGTAGTTGATCGCCGAAACCGGTCTCACCCCCTTTGGAAGGGTGATATCGCTGATGTGCAGCGAGTCGCCGATGGTGAGGGAGCTGACATCCACCTCGATCTTCTCCGGAACCGCCGCCGGGAGACAGAAGACTTCGAGTTCGCGAAGGCTCTGCTGAAGAATCCCGCCTTCCGCGACCCCCGCCGCCTTGCCGGTCAGGATGATCCGAACCTCGACCTTGATCTCCTCGTCCATCCGGACCTCGATGAAGTCGACGTGAACCCGCTTCATCGTGACCGGGTGGAACTGCTCATCGCGAACCATGGCCATTTTCCCATCGATGCCGGCCAGCCCTTTCGCACGCAGCGTAAGGAGCGGATTCGATCCGCCCGCAAGGGCCTTGGACAGTTCAGTCGACGTCACTGCCAACGGGACCGCCTTTTCGACGTACGGCCCGTAGAACACCGCCGGGATCTTCGCCTCGGCACGGAGCTTATGCGTCTCTCCTTTGCCGACGTTTCTCGCTTCCACATTCAACTCACGCTTTTCCATGGCGGACTCCTTTAGACAAACAAAGTACTGACCGAATCCTCGTTGTGGATCCGGCGGATCGCTTCACCCAGAAGCTCGGCGACCGACAACAATTGAATCTTCTTGCACGTCGCGGCGGCCCCGCGTGCCTGGATCGTGTCGGTGACTCCGATCCCCGTGAGGGGGGACTCGTTGATCCGCTCGATCGCCGGCCCCGACAGCACCGCGTGCGTACCCGCACCGAAAACCTTGGTGGCTCCGCGGTCCAGAAGGACCGGAACCGCCTGGGTAAGCGTCCCCGCCGTGTCGATGATGTCGTCGACGATGACGGCGACCTTCCCCCGCACTTCTCCGATGACGTTCATCACTTCGGACACGTTCGGCCCGATCCGCCGCTTGTCGATGATCGCCAACGAAGCATTCAGCCTCTTCGCATACGCCCGCGCACGCTCCACGCCCCCCGCATCCGGGGAGACGATCGCGATCTCGCCGCCGCCGATCGACTGGATGAAATCCAGAAGAACCGGTGTGGCGTAGAGGTGATCGAACGGGATGTTGAAGAACCCCTGGATCTGCGCCGCGTGGAGATCGATCGCCAGAACCCGGTTCGTTCCGGCGGAGGTCAGCAGATCGGCCACGAGCTTCGAGGTGATCGGCGTGCGCGGAGCGACCTTCCGGTCCTGCCGTGCGTAGCCGTAGTACGGAATCACCGCGGTGATCCGCTCGGCCGACGCCCGCTTGAACGCGTCGATCATCACGAGGAGTTCCATCAGGTGATCGTTGGCCGGGGTCGAGGTGGATTGGATGATGAAAACGTCCTTCCCACGGACGTTCTCGTCAATCTCAACCCAGGTCTCGCCGTCGCTGAAACTCTTGACCACCGCCGTCCCCAGAGGACTCCCCAGGTACGTGCAGATCTTCTTGGCCAAGGAGAGATTCGAGTTCCCGGCAAATATTTTCATTTCTCTCATGCGACTCTCATTCTCAAACTGGCTGGGGCGGGAGGATTCGAACCTCCGAATGACGGCTCCAAAGGCCGTTGACTTACCACTTGTCGACGCCCCAATGGCTCGTATTTCGTTACGCCGTGCCTCCTGTTTCCGCCAATACCGCTTTCCAGCTTCCTTTTACCTCGCGCTCGGCCGACCGCGCCAGATTCCAATCATCGAACAACCCGAAAACCGTCCCGCCGCTTCCGCTCATCTGCGAAATCGACGCTCCGAGATCCGAGAGTTGTTTCCGGATCGCAGCAATCTCGGGATGAAGCCGTTCCACCACTCCCTGGAGATCGTTGCGGGGCTCGAGTAACCCCGTAAGATCACTCCACTTTTCCGGTCCCCGCGCGAAGGCGAGGGTACTACCATCCCCCCCATCCGAAGTCAACGGACGAGCGAGGAGTTCGTAGGCGGTTTTGGTCGAGACCGGGAACCCCGGGTTGACGAGCAGAACCGGGCGTTTTGGGAGGTTTCCGAACGGGACGATCTTCTCCCCCCGCCCGATTCCGAGCGCCAGATCGGTCGGTTGCAAAAAAAACGGGACGTCGCTCCCCAAATGGGCCCCCAGTTCCCTCAGTTTCGCCGGACCGAGCTTCCGAAAACAGCTCTCCAGGGCCAGGAGGACCGAAGCGGCATCGCTGCTCCCCCCACCAAGGCCGGCTGCGATGAAGATCTGCTTCTGGATTGCGATCGAAACTGACTTCCGAAGCCTGGCTTCCTCGAGATAGGCGCAGGCGGAGCGGTAGGCGATGTTCTCTTTGCCGTTCAGATCTGGAGCATCCTCGACCGTGACGGTGATTTCGCTCCCCTCGTCGATCGAGAGTTCGATCTCGTCGGACAGACCGACTTTGAGCATCAAGGTTTCAATCCGGTGGAACCCGTCCGGCCGGCGGTCGTAGACCCGGAGGATCAGATTGATCTTGGCGAACGCCCGCTCCAGAAGCTGCACGGGGGCCAAGTATCAGAGGGTAAAGGGGATCACAAGCGTTGCCTTCCGCCTGATGTTGAGGTAATCCGCTCCCCATGTCGGGACATTCTCGTTGGAGCACCATCAAGCGGAAAAAAGGGCTGGCAGACGCCAAAAAGGGGAAGATTTTCACCAAATTGATCAAGGAGATCACCGTCGCCGCCCGCGGCGGCGGCGACCCGAACGTCAACTCCCGCCTCCGCGCGGCGATCACACTAGCCCGTCAGCAGAACATGCCGGGCGACAACGTCGAACGGGCGATCAAAAAAGGGACCGGCGAGCTCGAAGGGGTGAGCTACGAGGAGATCACGTATGAAGGGTACGGCCCCGGCGGGGCGGCGGTCATTGTCGACGTATTGACCGACAACAAACATCGGACCATCGCCGAGATCCGGCACGCCTTCACCGCCCACAACGGGAACCTGGGGGAGAACGGCTGCGTCGCCTGGAACTTCGAGACCAAAGGAGTGCTTGCCGTCTCCAAAGAGAAGACAACCGAAGACGCGCTGATGGAGCTCGCACTGGACGCCGGTGCCGAAGACGTCCGCGACGCCGGGGATAACTTCGAGATCGTTACCGAGCCGCGCGAGTACGAGGGGGTTAAGAAAAAGCTCGAGGAAAAGAAGGTTACCTTCGTGTTAGCCGAAATCGCAAAGCTCCCGAAAAACACGATCCGGATCGAGGGAAAAAACGCGGAAAACATGGTGAAGCTCGTTACGGAACTGGAGGACAACGACGACGTCCAGCACGTCTACACCAACTCCGACATCCCCGACGAGATCATGGAGAGCATTGGAGGCTGACCGCGCGATCGTCCTGGGGATCGACCCCGGAAGCCATATCACCGGATTCGGTGTCATCACGCAGGTCGGAAGCCGTTTGATTCATCTGACGAGCGGTGTCCTCAAAGCCCCTTCCAAAGGCCCGTTCGAGCGACGCCTGCTCGCCATCCACGACCAGCTCTCCAAGGTCATCCGCGAGACATCCCCGACGGCGGTCGCCGTCGAAGCGGTATTTTTCGCCAAGAACGTCCGATCGGTCGTCTCGCTCGCACATGCGCGCGGGGTGGCACTCCTCGTCGCCGCCCAGCACGGGATCCCGGTCTACGAATACTCCCCGATGGAGGTGAAGCGGGCCGTCGTCGGGTACGGACGGGCCAGCAAAGAGCAGACCGCCGAGATGATCGGCCGCCTCTTCCGGATCCCCCGCGAGGAGAACGAAACGATCCACGACCGGACCGACGCCCTGGCCGTCGCCCTCTGCCACCTCAACTCCGCCCGGACCCACGAAAGAATTCATCGTTCCGAGGTGAGAACCGCCGCGCTCCGGGGTAGAATCGGCCGGGAGGTCGAATGATCGGTTGGCTCTCAGGAACCGTCCGGCATGTCACGGGGGAACGGATTACGATCGAAGTCGGCGGAGTGGGGTATGAAGTGCTCGTGCCCGCCCCCGCCCTTCCACGGATCGGCACCCTCGGCGCGAAGGTGGAGTTGTTCATTCACACGCATGTCCGAGAAGATGCCCTCCAATTATTCGGGTTCCTGACGTCGAACGACCGCGAGCTTTTCCATCAACTCCTGACCGTCAGTGGCGTCGGGGCAAAGACGGCGCTTGCGATCCTTTCGGCGATGCCGACCGACAACCTGGTCGTCGCGATCCAACGGAAAGACACCGGCACCCTCCAGCGGACTCCCGGGATCGGAAAAAAGACGGCCGAGCGTCTGGTCTTAGAACTGGCGGAAAAACTGAAAGGGTTCGCGGTTTCAGCAGGAGCGGTGATCGGTCGGATCGAACCGGATTCACCGGAGATGGAGGTGGTCTCGGCCCTCTTGAACCTCGGATACAAACGGTTCGAGGCGGAGGCGGCGGTCGGACGGATCGAACTCTCGAAGTTCAACTCCTTTGACCGGATGCTGAAAGAAACCCTGAAGGTCCTCGCGAGGTAACGATGGAAGAGCGAGCCTTGAACCCCCGTGCGTTGCCCGAAGACAACAGCGTCGAGCTGACGCTCCGGCCGCGGCATCTCACCGAATACGTCGGCCAGACGAAGATCGTCGAGAAGCTGAAGATCTTCATCCAAGCGGCGAAGAACCGCTCGGAGGCGATGGATCACACTCTATTCTGCGGCCCTCCGGGACTCGGGAAGACGACGCTCGCCTACATCATCGCGAACGAACTCGGTGTCGGGATGAAATCGACGTCGGGGCCGGTGATCGAGAAGGCCGGCGACCTCGCAGCGATCCTCACGAACCTCGAACCGCGCGACGTGATCTTCGTCGACGAGATCCACCGGATGAACCGGGTCGTCGAGGAGATGCTCTATCAAGCAATGGAAGATTTCCGCCTCGACATCCTGATCGGGCAAGGGCCCGCCGCACGGACGGTCAAGATCGATCTCAATCCATTCACGTTGGTCGGAGCGACGACCCGCACCGGGCTTCTCACCTCGCCGCTTCGGGACCGGTTCGGCGTCACCGAACGTCTCGACTTCTACGAACCAACCGATCTCGTGAAGATCATTCTTCGTTCGGCGAGAATCCTTTCGGTCAAGATCGACCCGGGGGCGGCGGAAGAGATCGCTCGACGGGCGCGCGGCACGCCGCGGGTCGCGAACCGTCTATTGAAGCGGACACGTGACTTCGCCCAGGTGAAAGGGAAGGGAATCATCGACCTCGAAGCGGCCCGCGCCGGCCTCGACCTCCTGGAGGTCGACCGCGAGGGGTTCGATTCGATGGACCGGAAGATTCTCCTGACGATCATCGAGAAGTTCGCCGGCGGGCCGGTCGGCCTCGATACGATCGCGAGTGCGATCAGCGAGGAGAGCGACACGATCGAGGAGGTCTACGAGCCGTTCCTTCTCCAGCGTGGATTCATAAGCCGCACACCGCGCGGCCGCGTCGCCACGCTTCTTGCCTATCAGCACCTGAACATCGCGGCGAAGCCGCGCGATCAGGGTACGCTTTTGTAGGAGGTCTTTACGCGACGAGCCTCGTTCGTTCTCCTTGGGCTCTTTCTCTCGATCCCGCTTGCTCCTGCAACAGAAAAGCCGGACGAGGTTGCTCGCCTCATTCAAGCTTTCAAAAACCCGGATCCCATCATCCGAAGTGAAGCCGCTGACGAGCTCGCAAAAATGAAGGACCAGAAGGACAAAATTGCTCCTCTTCTCGTCGATGCTCTCTTGGACCCCTTGCCCGAGATTCGGGTTTCCGCCTTTTTGGCGATCCGCCAGCTTGCCCCGCTTCCAAAGCCGCTCGTCGAAAAGGCGAAGAAGGGCCTTCAGACTCTACTCTCACGGTTCGACGACCCAAAGACCGCTTGGGACGCGAAGAAGACCGCTTCGTTTGTCGAACTCGCTACGTACGCGGAGCACTTAAAAAAACTTTGATGTGTTGGAACAGGCCGCCAAGAAGCTCTTGGCGAAATCCGACGAGTCTTTTCAGGCCGGAGGGCCGAAGGGATGCAATGAAGCCTTAGGACACACACGACCGTTCGCCAACTTCTCACTGGCAACCGCGCAAGCCGGGAAGAAACAGTTTTCGAAGGCGGCCCAATCCTACCTCACATACCTTTCGGATCCGCTGAACTCCGATTTCGGGTGCGATAGCACTGATTGGACCTGGAGCTACATATTGGAGAGCATCCGTGGAATCGCAGAGAACATCGACCGTATCGACCCTGCCACACGATCGGATCTGATTCGGAAGACGACGAAGGCCATCCCCGGAGGAGGGTTTCAGGCCTATTTCTTGACGGTCTTGGGCGAGGCCAGCCTGGTCGACGAAAACACTTCCCATGCGCAGGACTACTTCGAGCGGGTGTTTCTGGAGTTCCCTTCCGAGGTCCTCAGCCCAAGACCGGAGGAGATGTTGGACCTGGACACCTCCCATCGGGCCGTCGTGGAGTTGGGGCAGGAAGAAGACGCAATGTTTGAGTCCGTCGCCCTGGTTTCGGCAAAAGCATTAGACGGCTATCTCAAACTGGTTACGGAAAAGAAGATCGACCCGGCAGCCCTCATCGGGCGGATGGAGAAGAAACTCCGTAAAGCCAACCCGGATGAGGCTCATGCCCTCCATTTTCTTCTCGCGCGAATCCTCGAGACCATCGGACAGAAGGAAAAAGCATCGCGTGAGTTCGCGCTCGTAGAAACTTCGCTCAAAGGAAAGCAAGCCGGCTGCGATCTCTGCAAGATTGCCCACCAACGCCTCGCGGAGCAGAACCCCGCCCCAGCAAACCCGGGAACACCCTGACGCGCTTCGATCCGAGTAGTCTTTTTTAAGCCCCCGGGTTCGGATTCCGGACCCTTCTATTGACGCTACCGAATAATTTCAACAGGTTCGACCCGGCACGGAACCTGCTCAATACAACTCCGGATATGCCACCCGGGTCTTCCATTTATATGTTAATATATAATCTAAAAGGTACGCAGTGCCGTTAAGCGGGAAGGAGATCGTACGACTCCTCCATCAGCACGGTTGGGAACTCGCTCGCGTGAAAGGGTCACATCACATCATGAAGAAAGGCGCTTTCGAAATATCAGTTCCGGTTCACGGGAATCGCTCTCTCGGGACAGGCTTGGAGCGCAAGATTCTTAAGACCGCTGGCCTGAAAAGGAAATGAGATGATCGCCTATCCTGCCATCTTCCGAAGAACCAAACGCGGGTATTGGGTCGAGTTCCCCGATCTTCCCGGCTGCCTGACCGAGGGAAAGAGTCTCGATCACGCCAAACAGATGGCCAAGGAAGCTTTGACCGGTGTGTTGGAAGTCCGCCTGGAGTACGACGAACCGATCCGACGCCCTGACCTCAAACGGAAGGGACGAAACATTCACTGGATCGAGCCGGAAATCGCGGTTGCGGTCGCCGTTACACTTCGCGCCATCCGGAAAAGAAAAGGGCAGACGATGCGGGCCGTAGCTGAACGGATGAACGTCTCGATCGGGGAGTACCAACGGTTGGAAGATCCACGCCGGAGCAACCCGACAATTCGAAAACTCCAACAGGTTTGCCAAGCTCTTGAGATCGACGTGAAAGATCTCTTCCGCCGAAAAGCGGCGTGACCCAAAATGGGGACACACGACTGTCCCTCGGATAAACTTCGCTCTACCGAATATGAATAAGACCACTCTTCCGTTCGTCTGCGTTCTCGCCCTGATCGCCGCCTGCGGAACCACGAAGAGTGGATCAGGAACCCCCACCCCGACGCCTGGACCAACAGGAACTCCACTTCCGGGCGGAACCACCGGCGCGAGGTGGGTCATGCCGTACATCAACCTCATCGCCGACAACGTTACCCCGGCCAACGTCAATTACGCCTCGCTGAGCCATCTCGCCCTGTCGTTTCTGATCCCGAACTCGGACGGAACGGTCGGAAACTCGCTCTCGCAGGCAAGCTCCTTCGCCCAACATGCTCATGCCGCGGGGAAGAAGTTCATTCTCTCCGTCGGCGGCGCTTTCGACAGCGACGGATTCCCGGGAGCGGTCTCCTCCGCCAACCGCTCAAAGTTCGTCACGAACCTGATCACGATCGTCAACTCGACGGGGGCGGACGGAATCGACATCGATTGGGAGCAGCCCCCCTCCTCGGAACCGGACCGGTCGAACATGATCTCTCTGGTGAATGACCTCAAGGCGGCCAAATCGGGGCTGATCGTGACCTCCGCCCTCGGATACCACAACATCAATGGAGGCGCGTTCAGCGGTGCAACGGCGACCTTCTACAGCCAGCTCGGAGCCGTCCTCGATCAGATGAACTTGATGACGTACGACATGATGGGCCCATGGGGCGGATGGGTGACCTGGCACAACTCCCCGCTCCAAGGGGAAGAGTCGGATCATCCGACCTCGGCGATGAGTACCGTTGCGGCCTACGTCGCGGCGGGAGTCCCTGCGGGAAAGCTTGGAATCGGGATCCCGTTCTACGGCGACTGCGTCGGATCGCCGGTCACGGGCCCCCCGCAGGACTGGGGCGGGGCCTCGATCCTCGGGTACGACCTCGCGATGAGTTACGACATGATCATGAAGTCATATTACAACGCCGCGAACTATGTTTACGACACGATCGCGGAGGTCCCGTATCTCTCGTTCTCCTCACCGACCGGTTCGAGGGGATGCACGTACATCACGTACGAGGACCGGCGCTCGATTGCGGCTAAGGGGGCGTACGCGCAATCGTCCGGTATCGGGGGCGTGATCATCTGGCAACTAACCGAGGATTACACCCCGGCGGGTGAGACCGACTCCCTTCTCCAGACGGTTTGGAAATCGTTCAATCCTTGATCAAAAGAGCTTCGCCAGAAGAAGACCGGATAAGAAGCCGCCGATGTGCGCCCACCAAGCGACGTTCCCGCCGAACGAAGAGTAAGCGATCTGCATCAGGAACCAGAGGCCAAGGAAGACCATCGCCGGGATCCGAATCGTCGTGATGAAGACGAAGATCGGAACGAGAGTCAGGATCCGGTGGAACGGGAAGAAGAGAAAATAGGCTCCCAGGACCCCCGCGATCGCTCCGCTCGCACCGACCAGCGGGAGCTTCGACCCCGGAGCGGCGGCGACATGCGCAAGCGTCGCGAGCAGCCCGACCGTCAGATAGAAGATCAGGAACTTCGTCTTCCCGAGTTTCTCCTCCACGTTGTCGCCGAAGATCCAAAGGAACCACATGTTCCCGAGCAGGTGCAGGAACCCGCCGTGCATGAACATCCCAGAAAATAGCGTCGGGATATCGTGCCAGCCGTTGCGACCGATCAGCGCCGCCGGAATCACACCGTAATGCTCGACGTACCAATCGAACCGATGCGCACCGAGAAACCCCTGATCGAGGAAGACCCCGACATTCACCCCGATCAGGAGAAGGGTGATCCAAGGGAACCGCTTGGTCGGGTTCTCGTCCCGCAGCGGGATCATGGCTTCCGGGGCGGTATCACGGGAATCAGAACCGTTCTCCGGTTCAACTCCCGGCTCTTCCGGCTCAGATTCGGAACCATCGGACGAGCCCCTCCGAAACCGGCGGCGTCCAGACGGGTCCCCCCCACGCCCAGATCGGTGAGATACCTCTTGACCATCTCCGCCCGCCGTTTCGACGCCGACAGATCGCGGGCTGAATCTTTCGTGGCATCGATATGCGCTTCGATCCGAATCTGCTTCGGGGCTTCCTTCGCCGCGAGCGCCGCCTTGACTCGTCCCAGCATCCGCACGCCGTCGGCGGTCAGGCGGTCCTCACGCCCTTCGAAAAGCGAAGCGTCGATCGCAAACCCGGACGGACGCATCAACATTGTGAGTGTCGCCCGCTCCTCTTTCGTGAGTGTCACTTCCACCGGCTTCGGCGTCGCTTCCTGGGGCGTCGTCACCGGCTTCTCGATCTCCGCCCCCCCGGTCGGCGCCTGCCAGCAATTAATTTTGGTAAACGCGCCGGAACGACCGCTTAGGATATCCGACGCCATCGTTTCGGAATGCTGCCGAAGCTTCGAGGGGAGTTCGGTCCCCAGCACCATCTCCCGCGCGCCGAAGGTCCATCGGATCTCCCCGCTCTTCACATCCATCCCATAAGCATCGATCGAGATCAGAAACTTCTCCCGCCGGTCTTTTTCCGTCAGCGTGAGCGGAATTTTTGAAAAAGAACCGAAGACCACCGTGTCGACGCCGACCCGGTTCCCGATCGTCCGGACCCAGAACGGGTCGACAAACGGAGGAAGTCGGTCGTGCGCAGCGACGAAGAGCTGCGAAAGCTCGTGCGGCCCCAGAACCCCGCGCGCCCCCCGTTTCAGGAGCCGTTCGGCCAGAAGGGGGGAGATCGGGTCGTCGCTCGCCTCCAGATCGTATTTCGTCTCGAACGGCACGATCGCCAGACAGGTCGATTCTTGCGGCATCTCTCCGATCGTATGGATCGACGGGGCACAGGCGACCGATAAGAGAATGGGGGCGATCAGCAGATGTTTCATTTTTCCGCCTCGATGCTGTGAAGGACCTTCTGGGCTTCCGTGACCTGAGAAAGATTCTGGGACGTCCGTTTCACCAGCGTCAGGTATTTCTGGAGCGCTTCCGCCGCTTTCTTTTTATCGTCCTGCATCAGGTGGATCGTCCCGAGTGCCAGGTAGGCGCGCGCGTTGAGCGGCTCCAGGCGCACCACCTCCTCGAACGCGGCCTTCGCCTCTTCGCTCCGGTCGAGGTCCAACAGCACGTCTCCGATCGCCATCGCAATCTCGATGCTCCCCGGTTTCAAACGCTGTGCCTTTCGGTAAGTGGCGAGCGCACGTTCCAGCTCCCCGGAATTCCGCTCCGCCGACGCGACCGCCACCAGTCGGAGCACCTCGGGGATCTGCGTCGGTTGGACGACCACGGTCGGAATCTCGGTGGGAGTCGGGGCCGCCGTCGGAACGGCGGTCGGCTTCAGCAACGGAACCGTTTCGTACGTGTTCCCGTTCCGCCAGGTACGTGGATCAACGAACGTCACGATCAGGACGAATACCGAGAGGGCGGTGGCGCCGAGGACCGAATAGAAATACCGAACGCGTCGGGGGACGGGAGGCGCCTCCTCGGGGATGGGGATTCCCTCCGGAGCTGTCGTCTCCGGGACGAGCGGACCGATCTTCGAGCGGAACAGTTCGTTCATCGCCTGCGCCCGGTCGGTCCCCTTCGCGCTCGCGTCGACCACCGGTTCGGTCCGCGCGATTCGCTCGAAGCTCAAGAGGCCCAGAACCTTGAAGGCGTACAAGAGCTTGAGGCTCTCCCCGCGGCTGAACGATTTCAGATGGAGAAAATCGCCGATCGGGCGCCCTTCTCCGACCACCTTCAAGAAGTCGAGCTCGTTCTTCCCGAGCTGGATCTGCCGCTGCGCCTCTTTGAGCGAGATCGCCATCGACACCCGCTGGTCGAACGGGGCGAAGATCCGGTTCAGCTTCTCTTCGGAGAACCGGAAGCGGATCCCCTCCAGAACGAGCGACGTAACGTCGAACTTGGCGACCGGTTCCGCCTGCCCCGTCTTGTCGTCGAACAGGATGTAGAACTCCCCCTCGATCCAGTCGAAGACGGTGTAGATGATGTGCTTGACCTGCGACTGGATCAGGGTCTTGAGCACCTGCGGCTTGATCACCCCCTCCTCGACGAGGATGTTCCCGAACCGCTTTCCCGTCTGCCGAAGGAGACGGCTGGCGTGACTGTACACATCCTTCGTGATCACCCCCTGCGCGACGAGGAATTCCCCGAATCGGTTTTCGTCCCGGTTCGACGAGGCGAAAACGACCGACCCGTTTTCGAAAAAAACGATGCACTTCTCATCCCGGCATTCGACGACGACCGACCCGGTCATCCGGACGCGCGCTCCGTGGTTCAGGATCTGCGGTACGGAGATCGTCCCCAGTGTCCCGCGCTTCGCTTTTTCGACCCGGAGCTTGTGGGTCTCGTTGCAGAACTCCGCAATCACCTCGGGATCTGTCGAAAGAGGAAAATACTGGTCCAGGATCGACGTGAGCGCCGACCGTTCGGCAGGCCCGCTCCCCTCCCCCAACACCACGACCGGCGTCACTGCGCCGAGCGGCGAATCGGCCAACCCGGCCGTGAGGGCGCGCTGGAGAGAGCTGTCGACCGAGTCGACACAGAGGATCGACGAGAACATCTCGTTCGCCGCGCGGTAGAGGGCGTCTTTGATCGTGATCACCCGGAGGGTGTCGAATTCGAACGCGAACAGCGCCTTCTCGACCCGGAGCACCTCGTTCATGTTCCGGGGGGCAAGAATCAGGATGTTCTTCTTCACGCCGCGTTGATTGTGTCAGATCGATGTTCCTCGTTCAATTTGTGCGAGTCCGCGCGAGTGTCCGGAGTTTCTCGGCCGCTTTCGATCGGTAGGTTCCTCCCGCCGGAGCGATCGACAGAACCTCCCGATAGCGACGCAATGCCGCGGACGGATTCCGATCCTCCATGACATACCCTTCGAGGAACAGCCTCCGCGCGCGCTCCTCGATCCGGCTGAGAATTTCCCGTGACCCCGCGTGGTGAAACTCCCGGACCGTCCGTTCGCATGCACGGGATGCGCTTCCCCAATTCCCCCGTTCAAACGCCTGCCGGCATGCCGCATACCGGACCTCCCGGGCCGCCTTCCGCAGGCCATACGGCATCCGGCCGTCGTTCCCGGCTTCCGCCGTCTCGAGGATCGCTTCGGCCCGCGCAAGATCGCCGGACGTGAACGCCTTGAGAACGGAGGTAAGCAGTCGACGATCGGTACGGCGACGGACCGGAACCGGCAAACGTCGAATCGCGGCCATCGGAAGAGGAGATGGCTGCTTCGCGATACCCGCGACCGACCGAACCGGAATGTGCGGATGATTCGCGGAACGCGGCGCGGAGGACGTTGAGACGGCGATCCGAACGATCCAGAGAAGACAAAGACAGACGATCAACAACGTCAGAAGAGACGGGAGATGCCGTCGGGGGGCCTCTTCCGGCGCCGATTCGGGAGAAGACCTCCACAGCACAACCCCCGGTTCGTAAAGGCACGCAGCGAGGGCCTCCGGAACCGTGAGCCGGAGTCGTCCCTCTCCGAGACGGACGAACCAACAGGGATCTTCCTCCCCTGTCAGCGTGAGCGTTCCCGATCGCCCGAAAAAGCGCGCGCGCACGAGACGTTCTCCGGTCGCCCGCCGGAGAAAGAGCCAACGGGTCAGGACCGGCTCGTTCATCGGGTGAGTTCCTCCAAGGCGTACGTGATCTTTCTTCGGCGCGAATCCCCCACCTCCGTGAACCCGGAGAGGAGCTGCGCATAGATCCCTTTCGCCCGCTCCCGATCGCCGAGCCTGGACGCTCGGCGGGCCTCCGCCATGAAAGCGTCGTAGAGATCGTTTCGAGCCCTGTCGATCCCGCGCCGGAGCACGATTGCACGGGCCGGCAGGGGGCCGTCGCCGACTTGAAACCGCTCGATCGCCCGATTGACCAGTCTCCCGGCCTCGGCAAGGCGGCCGGGGCTCTCCCCCCCCTCCCGCAAGAGACGATCGGCCGCCGCAAGGAGGGAGTCGGCATCCTCCCCGACGATCCGGTCCAGAGGGACCGCCGTTACATACAGGCCCCGGAGTCCCCAGCGCGACGGCGCCGATTCCGGACTCCGCATCGAGAATGAGATCCGGTTCCACCCGAGCCGGACCCCCGAGAGCGGCAACATCAGTCGCTGTTCGATCCCCCAGTCCCCGGGACAGACGGGGACGAAACCGATCGGAACTCCGTTCAGTTCGATCGACAGCGCAGAGGAATCGGTGAGCCCGCCCGGGATGTAGTGCAGAAGGACGCCGTCCCTTCCGGAATGTTCGAAACGGAACGACAGCCGGGAGACCGACCTCCCCTCCTCCAACCGCCCATAGCTCCCGCGAGCCGGTAGGGGAACCTCGGACGGCTCAGTTTCCGAGAAACGTACCGCAGGCTGCCCGAGGAAGATCGACGTCGCGAACGTCAGCGACAGGGAGAAGATCGCCATCCCGACGAGAGTCGGAAGAGAGAAACAACGCCTCGCCCGGCATCGGTACGGGCCGACCTCGAACGGTCCGTCGTCGCGGCCGGTGATCACGGCATGGAGGGGGACCGAAGGGTCGAGCAAGATGATGTCGTTCGATACCCCGCGACCGATGGAAATTCGCCGGCGAGGGAACGGCACCCGCCACGTTCCTCCCGGTTTCCCGTCGACTCGAACGACCTCGAGATCCTCCCTCCACATACCCGGACCCTCGTGCAAATTTCCGGCCAGCGGCCGGAACGGTCCACAACGCTTCCGACGGAACACCGAGTCCAGTTTCCGGACCCTCGAGTCCTCGAATCGATTCTTTGACCGGACCCTTCCGAGGGCGTTATGCGTATTTCTATGAGAAGATTCCTTCTCCTCCTCTGTCTCCTTCCCTCGATTCCGGCATGGGCTGGAACGTTCAACTACCGGCCGATCCTGGTCGGGGAACGGGCTGTCGGTCTGGGAGGGGCGTACACGGCTCTCTCCGACAGCGGCGAAGGGGGATACTACAACCCGGCGGGGCTCGCCTTCGTCGACCAGACCTCCCTTTCGGTCGCCGCGAACCTCTACCGCCTGACACGCGGGTCGCGATCCAAGGCGCTCAAGTTCGCCGGTGATTCAGCCGATCTGACCCAGGACTCGTACAACTCGATCCCCGCGGTGGCGAGCTTCGTGAAACGGTTCACGCATGACGCGAAGGATGCGGTCGGCCTGAACGTCGTCGTGACGGAGCAGGTCGATCTGTTCGGACGGGTCGACTTCAACGTCACGGGGGGACAGGCTCTCCTCACCCGGTCGATCCAGGACCGGACGCTCCTCATCGGGCCATCGTACGCCCGGCGGGTCAGCGATCGCTTCTCTCTCGGCGCTTCGGTGTTCTATTCCCTGCGCCAGGCCAAGAGCATGGCGTTCATCTACCAGAACGACGCGACAACGCTCGGGCAAGGGTTCCTCCTGGAAACGCAGTCGGCCGGGAACCTCGTCGGGAAGGTCGGACTCCGGTATTCCCCCGTCGAAAACCTCTGGCTCGGTCTCACCTATCAGCCCCCCTCGATCCATCTTCACGCCAGCGGTTCGGTCTTCACTTCCACGATTGCCCAGGACAAGACGACCACCAACGTCGACACGACGATCACCGACAACCGGAACCTGAATCCGAACTATCCGATCCCGCAAACGGTGACGCTCGGAGCGGCCTATCTCAAGAAGGGGAACTGGCTCGTCGCGGCCGATCTCCTGGTTCACCCCGGGGACAGCTTCGCGCCATTCCGGAACGCGGCCGGGACCGAAATCGAGCGGGAGACGATCTACAACTTCAGCGTCGGGAGCGAGTATTACGTGTACCCGAACATCCCGCTCCGTCTCGGGTTCTTCAGCGACTTCTCCTCCGCCCCCGACATCCGCACCGGCGTGGGGGGACAGGCGGACCACGTCGACTTCCTCGGCCTCGCGGCTTCGTTAAGCCTCGACACCGAAAAGACATCGATCACCCTCGGCACCACGATCAGCTTCGGTTGGGGGGAAGGGATTGACAACCAGATGAACCGGATCGACGTCGAGCAGCGTAACTACGCCGTGTTGCTGGGAGGTTCATACAAGTTCTGATCGTTTTATTCTTTGATATAAATTAGTTACGAACAAATACTCGACCCATTGACGCACTGCGCTCATGGATGATATGCAATTCTTTTTTCGACTCTTTGCGGGTTGCAAGAGCCGTAAAGAGGTGAAATATAATGGGTTGGGGGGGAAAGATGGTCCAAGGGGGGATTCGTCTCGTAAGGGCCGCGGGAGTTTTGGCGTCGGGGTTTGTTCTCACGTTCGCCACCAGCGGTTTTTCTCAACAACGCTTCGATTACACCGACAAGATCGTACCGGAGGATTATCCGACCCTCCAGGAGCTAATCAAAACAGGGACCGAAGCTCACAAACCTCTCATTCGACATCCCGTGGGGGCGGGCGGCGTCGATGGGGTTCCCCTGCTTCAACGTTGGCTCCAATGGCAGAAAGTCTTCGTCGGGGGTGGCATCTCTCTGCCGAGCGATGTCATTCTGTCGAACACGGGATTCTCTGTCGGTTTTTTTGACGCCTCCTGGTCGACGTTCGAATACAAGCTCCGGGATATTCGGTTCGGCAGCACGAGACCAAAACCAGGAGAAAAGAAATTCATTTTTTCCGACCATAGAGGGAAAAACGAAATCGTCTGCTCGGCGACACCTGAGTGGGCCTATTGGCTCGTCCAGACAACCCGGCATTTCGACGGAGTGAATCCGAACCTTCAGATGGAGCTCTTGACCCGGGTCACCCTGATTGAACACCTCGAAGGACCGGAGTTGAAGGTGGAGTGGGTTCCGATCGAAATGGTTTCGGTCGAAACGATTCCGAAAACGATCTCGTTCGGTGAGTATCTGCGAATGAACGGCTACAAAGATTTCGTCGCCGAAATCCTGGGAGATACACGGCCGGAGGAAGTGCGTTGGAACGATCTCGTTAAACTCGCTCGGGAGGGAGGAATTCTCAGCGACGGTTCGACGACGGGAAAACAACGCTTCATCCTGGAACCGACGGAAGATCTGACCTTCTCGATCGACGCCGATCCGGGGAAGGTCAGCGGGTTCCTTCGGCTCGCCGCAGCCGACGGTGTGGACCTGGACCCCTCGAAACTCGTGGCGGAGAAGACCACTCTCGGTCAACCGTCCGTCGAATGGAAGGTTCCGGGGAAGGGAAATCCGAGGCCAGGCAATCCGATGACGCTCCTGGATTGGGTCCGAATCACACAAACGGTGAAGAACAACCCCTACCCTCTGCCGCGGCAACCGAACGAGAAGATGATAGAACGTCCGAACCCGAGGGATATTTTCACAGAGATGTCACCACCGAAGGGGGCAGTGAACGCTGTTCGGGAGTCGGAACTTCGGCGCGAGGAACTCGATACGAAAGGGACCGACCCCCGACCCAAGGAAAAGCGTCTCGACGGACGCTGGTCCAAACGAGTTGGGAAGACTCTTCGCGGGATCCGGAAGTAGGCGGTCAACCGCCGCAATCGGAAGGACACGTGTCCTTGGTTTCGCGGTTGTTGCAGCCCCCGTCCCGGTTGCAGAAACAGGAGAGAAGTACTTGCGATTCGAACGCGCCGAGAGGGACGCTTCCGCTGACGACGTTTCCCTGGAGATCGCAATACGGTTCACCCAACGGCAACGTCCGTTCGACGCTCGAGGCGTTGAAGAGAATCCGGCTGTCATCCCAGGTCTCGTTGTAGGTGATGTCCGAGGCCTCTTTGAGCGTCACGTTGTCGAAATAGTAATCGACCCCCGTGGTCGGACCGCTCTGAAATTGAAGTCGCGCTTGCAGGGTCTGCGCGCTTTTGACGATAAACGCGTGCTCCGATCGGAACGGGCCGATCGCCAACGTGTCGGTCCAGAGGGTGCTCCACGGAGATTCGTGCATCATGAGGTTCACGCGAACCCGCTCGTATTTGCTCGCGCGAGCGCTGAAGCGGAGAAGATACGTCCGGTCTTTCGTGACGCCGAACGGACCGGCGTATCCGAGCTCCTGTACCGACCCGGTATCCGCGCGCTTGGTCCCCTTGTAGCACCCCCCGTTCAGCCCGCAGTCGGAAACCCATTCGTGCGGAAGATCCGCCGGCCAGGTACGCCAGCTTGAAACGTCCGCATTGAAAGTGCCGTTTGCAATGATCTCCGGTCCGGCGATCGTTCGAGCCACAAACGGGACGACTTCGTAAAAAGCGTCCGTCGTCCACCCGGTCGGGTCGTTTCCGGTCAACGATTGCCATCCCGACAACATGAAGAACTGCTCCAGCCATGGGGAGCTTCGGATGGTGGAGACCGCACGCACCCGATTGTACGGCTGGACGTACGCGTTCCCAGCGAACTCCGCGACATGAGGAGGATCGAAATCGCTCTCGACCTGAAGGCCCAAACTTTCGGCCGATGTCGAAAAGAGGACGTTTCCGCTGGCGTTGTTCCCGTGCACAAAGCCGGGACCGAAATCGGCCATTCCGTCCCACCCATGTTCGCCGAACCTCATCCCGGCCACGTCGTTGCCGTACAAGTTGTTTTTCAAGATCGTGTCGTCGAAGTTGTTGCTGAAATAGATCCCGGCTCGGCGGTTCCGGATCGACGCGTTCTCCCGAACCGTGAGCCCGTTGCTCCGGTTGTCGAAGTAGATGCCGTGGGCGCCATACGTGGTTCTCCCCGTACCGGTTGGGTTCCCGATCGAGTTCATGACGACGTTTCGTTCGATGGTGCCCCCCGAACGGCCCAGGTCCGTCTCGATGCCATTCCATGTGTAGATCCCGCCGCAGTCCATCAGGACGGAGCAGGCGCGGTTGACGACGTTCCGGCGGATCACGATGTTGGCCGCCGAGAACCCGATCCCCATCAGGCCGGCGTTCGTGACCTCGTTCCCCTCGACCAAGGCGCCGGTCGATCCGCTCCCCGCGACGATTCCGGCGGAACTTCGTCTCGGAAGGCCGACGGCCCCCGGATTCCGGACGGTATTGTGAAGAATTTGGACGGACGGGGAGCCGTCGATGTAGATCCCTTCGCGTACGGTGTTTTCGATCACGTTCCCTTCGATCGTGCTCGGTTCAGCGGCCGTCGACGGCGTCCGATTGACGTAGATCCCTCGTCCCCAGAGATAGCCCGGATCGGGGACTGCGTTCCCTCCGATCGATCGGATGTCGAGGTGGGCTAAGCGGAGGAAACCGGCGTCTTGAAAATAAGCGCCAATTCGGGCGGCGCTGCGCACGGCGAGATCGCTTACGGTGATGTATCGTCGATTGACGCCGTAGATCCCGACCTCCTCCTTCGCGACCGCGCTGGTCGTGTTGAGCGGGGAGACCTCGACTGTGTGTTCGTTCGGATTCACGTTCCCGGGGGGCCAGAGGTAGAGACGCCCCGCCCCGGCATCGAAGAACCACTCCCCGGCCGAGTCGAGCATCCACCTCCGGTTTTCAAGGTAATAGCCACGACCGGCGTTGACCGCGTACCGGACGGCGGTGTCGAAATTGAGCGTATTCGTTCCGGCGTCGAACGACGTGACCTTTCGTTCCTCGATCTCCCAATCGACCGTCCGGATGCAGACGGTGGCGTCGGTCAGTTCCGCCGCATGGGATGCGATGCCGGCGTCCACAAGGGAAGTCCCGATCGGGCTGTCGACGTCGATCGTATGAAAATCACCGTTTGGATCATGGGCGAGTGGAAGGAGTTCGCCGTCGAACAGGAGCTGCCGCATCGGAGAGCTGACATCGGCCTCCCAGACGTTTCCACTCGATACCCTCCAGCTCTGGACTCGGGTCGTCGGGTTGATCAGCGGCTTCTCCCCGTTCCCGTACGCTCCGAAGACGATCCGGTTCCCCGTGGCTCCGGAGGACGGAATGACGAGCGTTTCCCGCCAGGTCTCACCTCGTTTGAATCCGACCGAATCCCCGGCAACCAGCGAAGAACCGTTCACCTTGGCGATCGTCTTCCAGGCCTTGTCGGGCGCGAGTCCGTTGTTCGAATCGGACCCGCCGTTCGCGTCGACGTAGTATTTGAAACAGTCGTTGTCGTTCTCCCTGGTGCACCCTGCCGCGCAACATCCGTCGTCATTCGCGCATGCGGTGATGGCGTCGTACGCACACTCCGCGCTGCAACGCCAAGGGTCCCCGACGAGTTTCGGTTTCCGGCAGGAATCGGTCTGGGGACATTCGTGAGGGCATCCGAACAACGGATCGCATTTCTCCCCCGAATCGACGACGCCGTTCCCGCAGAGTGAAGAAAGAGGAAGAACCCCATTGGTGACGTCGACGGTAGGGACGGCAGTGCCGTCGCCGTTGCCAACATCGGTTTTGGCAGCATCTCCCATCCCGCTGGAACAGCCGGCCAGGAGAAGAACCAGAACCCAAATCCTCTTCCTCATGATGATTCTTTATGATTATGCACGGTTCATACCGGCAAGTAGGTAACGATATTCAATAGTTAGAGCGTGTTTACGGGGTCAGGCTCTGAAATAATTGCAGAGCGCCTTTATGGAGGCAATTGCGCTTCTTGGACGTTCTCGCAGTGGTCAGAACTTGTGGTTTGGAAGAAAGTAAAATAGTTCAATAATTTCAAGTGCGCCGGGGTGGCGAAATTGGTAGACGCACGGGACTTAAAATCGACCCGACCGCGTTTTTGTAACCCCGCGAAGGTCGACCCGAATCCCTCTAAACGCCTTTTCTAGCCTCGACTTCCTCCCTAAACCACCGTTCGCCATTCTTCATCGAAATTCGCTGAAATCTGCCGAATGTGGACACCAAAACGGACACTTCCAGGGAGGGGAAGAAGATCGCCTTGGGGTCCTTCGTTTTGTTTTTTTCATGAACAACCTTTTGCACTGCACGCACACCATTTTTTGTCACACGCCGCCAGGCACGAGAAATCTACTCCACCGATTTGACACCCGTCGTAACATATTGAGTACCCATCCCGGCAAAGGCTCTCTTGGCAAGCTGCATCGCAAGCGGGGGTTTTATCGTCGCTTCCGCACCCCATCAGAAAGAACAGCGCGACAACTAGGTTCCTACTCCTTAGGATTGGACGTCTTTCCATCGGTGGTTGTGACTCCTTCCGGTAGGCACTCAAATTTGACGTGTACGACATGCGCAGGAGTCGGGTTAACCCAGGCCGACACTGAATACGGCTCCCATTTGGTTTCTTCGGAGACGATCTTGTACGGTCCATGACAATAATCCTTCATTTGGCGGTAGGCGTCTTGCCGCTGCTCCTGCGCAACCGATTCCCTTAGTCCCTCGTTCAAGAACTTGATCTCGCCTCCATCAGGACCTGAGGCCACGGGGGCATTTGGATCGTTGGAGAGGTTTCGCTTTGTCGAAACGATGGTGGCGCCACATCCGGCGAGGAGCGAAAGCGCCATGAACGCAAAAATGATCTTCGTTCTTGTCATCTGAACCCCCGAGTATCTGCTATTCTCAAGACCTTCCTTCTTTTTACCTTCCTATAGGAAGAGAGTCGAATGTTTGCCGTCTCAGAATCATGTAGTGAACACGACGACATTTCTTGCGCGTCTGGGGAAACATATCGCAAAGGTTCGCAAGTCAAGGGGTTATAGCCAAGATCGCGTCTATTTGGAGGCCGGATTTTCGCGCGGGACACTATCGAAAATCGAAAACGGCCTAGTAAATCCACAAATTGTCACGTTGGCAAAGATCGCCCAAACCATTGGCGTACCCCTGGGTAAGCTGCTCGATTTCGAGGCAAAGTAGATTTGGCTTAGCGCCCGGTTAATCAGCCGGGGTCGTATTCAAGGCAGACCTTTCCAGATTTCCATGAACTGGTCGTAGACTGTGTTTACCGCCGTTGGGTCCGCAATGACTTCGGGGGGTATCCGGCTAGTCGTCTCAGCGTAACCTTCCGCCACATCAGGGTAGATACAAAGAAGGGCATTTGCTTGGATTCCTATGGCTTGACAGAACTTTTCTAGCCCCTCGTGAAGTCCTTTTTCCTTTGAAATCACCGAATCCAAGCGATCAGCCGCACGTTTTCTCAGTTGGTTATCCGATGATTCGATCTGCTCGATTTCCGCGAGGCACCAGCACAGTTCTGCTTTCCAAAGCGCAATCCTAAGCCAATAGATCGTGAAAACGGCACCGATGTCGCGACTCCGCCCCATGAGCCAGGTAAACTCGGGATCTTCTTTTACAACCTGACAATAAGGACACGTATCTTGAAGGCGGCGATATTCGCGCAGGTCATTGCGTGTTCTGGCAGCCAAGGCTAGTCGCCACCGTTCCTTGGCGTCGAGTTCCTGGTAGCAATCGTTACTTAGCTTCATCTGTAAAAGCCTTTCTATTCTTGAACACTGCTTCAATGGCCTCTACTCTTACCGCTAGGTCTGCTGCCTCCACTGCCCTCAATGAAATTCCCGCGAGGTAGCCGATCGTACGCGCGCGTTCGGTTGAGCTGATCGTCGAATCTCCTCGAATTACCTCGATCTGTTCTGCCAATAAATCGAGAATGTCTTTTGCCGTTTTTATCCGAAATTCCGTCGGGACCTGGGTTTGACCGGGGGTTTGACAAACCCCACCCCTGTGAAGTCGCTTGTACTCACGGTGGTAGGCTCGGCGAGTCTCCGGGCTCTTAAACCCCATGATTTCGACCTCCCCGAAACTCGATCTCCTTCGACTCTTCTTCCAGCCAAAGGCTTCTGGGATTGAAGTTGAACCGGATTCCCCCGCCCAATGAATGAGCGAAGTGGTGGGACCGAATCTTTAAGAAGAACAGATACGTTTCGGATTTAGTGCGGTCCGGCCGAAACAGCGAAAGGACGTTGGAAGCCTCCTGAGAGATTGCCGAAGATCCCTTCAGGTCATCTAGCTCAAGAGGTCGTCGTTTTTCATCAGGCGTCCCTTTTCTCGGATGAACGACGAGAAGAATTGTTGAACCTGTTTGATTCGCGACCAGTGCCAGGTCCCGCATCGTGTTTTCGACTGCAATGGTCTGATTTTCGGCCCTGTCCTGGTGGACGAGATAGGCGAGGTGGTCGATCACAACCAGCCGCGTTTTCTTCTCACAGACTGCGTACCAAATCGCTTTGAATAGGCGATCTGTTTTAACTCGGCCGTAATGATCAAAGAACCAAAAGTTTAGGCGGTCGAACACCTCCCTAACCGCCCTCAAATCAGTGAAGTTGGTCCCTTGGTCGAACTCCCGGACAGGCTTCCGGTGGATAAGCTGAGCGAGTTTTTCGGCAGTTGCCTGTTTCGACATTTCCAAGGAGACATAGAACACTCCGTTCGTACCAGGTCGGGCATAGTCAGCCGCCCAATTCAGAGCGAACGTGGTCTTGCCCGCACCCGTTTCAGCCGTCACGACTGTCAGTTCACCAGGCCGAAGTCCTCCAAATGCTCGCGCGAACACAGGCCAGCATTGGGTTGGATGTCCGTAGGTCGTCTCAGGATTAGCTGTCCGTGCATTGATCACGTGGTCGAACAGTTCGCGGATGTGGACGACCGAATTGGAGATGTCCCCGACAGCAATCGGACTCCTTTCGTATGGTGGTTGCCATCGGTCTACCTCCTTCGCTGTGATGGTTTTCGGAATTAAAGTCGTGGCCACACCGAAATCTCCGAAGCTGCGACCATCTTATTGTTCTTTCTCTCTTGTTTGTTCCCGGCCGATGTCTCGGGTGGTGTCTCACCTTGAGTCTCAATCGGTGTGCCATTTCTTGCTGGTGCGTCTCTGTAAGTGGCGAAATCAACGATGGAAACCAGCGTTTTGTCGCGTCCCGCCTTCAGTCTCAATTTCCCGTCTCTTTCGTACCGCTTCAAGTGCCGGTACACGGTCGATCGCGGAACTTGAACTTCCCGAGCCAACTCCTTTGTTCCCACTACCAGCTCCCCCTTATTGATCCAGCTTCCCCGGTAGGATTTGGGAGCACCGTGGTTCGCTCTTTTCGCCAGCGCCAGGAGGACCCTGGCCCCGCTTCCCGAAAACAGGGAGCCGTCCTCGTACCATTGACGGGGAATCATAAAGAACGCCTCGGACATTAATCGGCTGTTCGATCGTCCGAGCCAAACAAAATATCTGTCAGAACTTCAAGTTGATGCAGATGTCTCCGAATGAATGAGGGCTTTTGAAGTTCGTAGACGGCTTGGAGCTTCTTCAGTCGCCGCGAGATTAGTTCGCGAACGGAGAAATCAAGATCGAAAGGGGTCGTCTTGTCATCAGGATTGAACATCGCTTATGCCCTCCGCCCATCTTACTAGGTCGCTCAGACGGAAGCGCAGACGCCGTCCGGCCCTTAAAGGTTTAAGCTTCCCTTCGCAGCACCAAATCCGAATCGTATTCTCACGCACGGCCAGGAACCTAGCCGCTGCGGCAATATCTACCAACGGTTCAGGTTCCCTCTTTTCTGTTGACATCGATTCGCCTCCATAGTTGTATGTTGTTATCATTTATGTGCAACTACGATTTTGACCATACAACCCCCTCAGGGTTTTTTGAAGGCGCTTCCGTGTTCTTCCATCACTTTTTGATGTTTCAGGCATCACCCCAGTTCGCCGTCTTTAGGAAACTATAAATGCAAGCGCCAACACCGAAGGAAGACCGGATTCGGTTCTATGCGCAGTTCATCAACTGCCCCGAAGACCATCTGAAGGAGGTATTGGACGACAAGTGCCCGTCAGGCGGCACTGGGCGCATCCCCTTCGAGAAGAACAAAAGGATCACGAAAGCATGGTTATTCGACGGCCTATTACATCGGGTGCCGGGAGACATGCTCTGGGATCAACGCCCAAATGCATTTAACGTTAAAGAGATTAGGGAACTCCAGGCTTGGATGCGCAGCGTCCTGCGGCTGATCACTGGACCAAGGGACTACACGAGGGATGTTGTTGGCTGGTCTTTTCTTGGGGAAGTTGCCGACTTTCCACCGCGCCCCCGTGAAACCATCAGCACCGAGTTCTACCTAGTGAAGGGCATGGTGCATCAAATCACAGCGACCGAAGATAAGGTATTTCGCGCAAAGAAACTCTTTTCCGATGCCCTCAACAACTTCCCCATGGCACTCCTTCACACATGCGATGTCTGCAATCGAATCTTCGTCAGCAAGAGCAGAAGAGGAGCCATGAGATGCTCGAACGAGTGCAAGTCCAAAGTGAAAAAGGACCGCATCTATGCCTGGCGAGAGAAGAACCGAGAGACATATAACAAGTATCAAAATAGATTATACGCGAAGAATTACTCGGTAGGACGGAAAAAAACGGGAGTCTAACCGTCGGAGGTACGTTATGGGCGTTTTCAGAAAGAATAGGAATTGGATGCTTGATTATCGCGTCAACGGTCGGCGATTCCGGGAAAGCCTGGGTCCGACCACGAAGCGAGAAGCAGAGAAGGCGCTTGCCAAGAGAAAGGTCGAGATCAAGGAGAACCGGATATTCGACAAGAAGATTCTGTCGAATCTTACCTTGGATGAAATGGCGAAGGACTACCTTCAAAACACTGCTCGAAAGCGTTCTCATGCAAGCGACATCAACATCTGCCGACGCCTCGTTCGGCATTTCGGGCAACGAAAGGTCCGCGACATCCTCCCTTCCGAGATCGAACGATATAAAGAGGCACGGCGGAACCAAACCACCAGGATGGGAACACCCGTTGCCGTCAGCACGATCAACCGAGAGTTGGCTTGCCTCAAGGCGATGTTCGGCCGACTCGTCCGAGACGGGAAACTGGAAAGAAACCCGATTCACTCCGTGCGTTTGTTCAACGAGGATCATCTGCAACGCGAGAGGATTCTGACTGAAGAGGAGTATGGCCACCTCCTAGACTCGGCACCTCCCCTCACCCGTACCATTATTGAGGTTGGCTACGAAACGGCGATGCGGCTAGGTGAAATTCTCAACCTGACTTGGGACAGAGTGGACTTGAAGCAGGGGTTTATTCGGCTCACCGCTGACGACACCAAGACACGAACTCGCCGCACAATCCCGATCAACTCCCGCCTCTCGCAGATTATCTCTGCGAAGATCCGCCTTCTCCACTGCCCTTACGTGTTCCATCGGAACGGGCATCGTATTCGTTCGATTCGAGAGGGGTTCTTGCGTGCTTGTGACCGAGCGCAGATCGAAAACTTCCACTTTCATGACCTCCGGCACATGGCAGTAACCCGCTGGGTTAAGCGGGGGATCCCAGAAAAGGCGATAATGGCAATTTCCGGCCACAAGACGCGGAAGGTCTTTGATCGATACACAAACCTCACAGAAGGCGATTTGCGGGACTTTCTGAAAACGGTTGATGTGCGACCGCAACAGAGTACGGTCCCTGCTGAAATCGCAAACTCGAAACACTAAACGCTAGGCGATTGGGGAGACGCTAAATGCCCAAAAGCAGGAAATCAGTTACGTGGCCCCCCTGGGAACTGTTTGCAATCTTCTTCGGGTATTTCACTGTCGCGAAAGATGTCCCAACAATTTTCCGGACGCTTCGGATTCGGTGGTTCGTACCCTTGTGGCTTAAGAGGCTCCTACTTCGATGGAGCGATGATCGCGATTTCTGGTACTTGATCCTGTTTACGACGGTCTTCGTGCTCGCCATTCTCTGTTTTCCTGTAAGGAGCCTCCTCAGAAGAAGTCCAGATTATGATGATGCAACGGAAGACATCCAGATTGTAGGCTCGGCCCGAGGTGCACGAACTAAAGGCAAGGAACCAGAAGTGGTATCGGCTGAGGAAGAGAGAAAGAAGAAGGCAGTAGAAGACCTAGAAAGCCTCATGGAACGAGGAAGATCCCTTCAGATTATAAGGAGCCTTGGCCTCGTTTGGGTTCGCGAATGGCTGCTCGATTGGTTTCGGGTCAGTATGTACGGAACATTCAGACGACCAGGAGAGTGGCCCCCCAATCCCAAAGTTTGGTCGTACGTGGATAGGATTCGATACAGTGATAAAAGTGGGATCGAGTTTCAGTATCCAAAGAACTTTGAGAACCTGGCAATTCGAACCTATTCGTCTGGCACGTCTCAGTTCGGCGAACAAATCCAACGCCTTCCAAATTGGAGGGAGTTTCTGATACTCCTGATCGGATCTAACTACTTTGTGTTCTGGTATCTCTTCTTCGGGCTAAAACGACCATGTGTGTGGGGCCGTCGCCTGGTTCGGTTGACCACAAGCATAGGGGATAGGACGGCTCGTTTCTGACAAAAAGTGGACACCAAAACGGACACAGACGGAACTTGTAGTTTGGAGGAAAGTAAAATAGTTCAATAATTTCAAGCGTGCCGGGGTGGCGAAATTGGTAGACGCACGGGACTTAAAATCCCGAGACCCTTTACGGGGTCATGCCGGTTCGAGTCCGGCTCCCGGCACCATCTTCTACGGCCTAAAGAGTGCGCGGACCTCCCGCCGGAAAAACCGCTTCATCTCTTCCCAGTCGGCCGGCTTCCTCATCCGCGGCATCGACTCTTTTTCGGCGTCCTCGAAATAGACTAGGGCCTTCAGGGCCGCAATCGTAAACCCGGGATGATCACGGAATCTCCCCTCCGCGGTTTCCAACGACGCCCGAAGCCCCAGTTTTTTCGCCAAGAAGAAGAGATCGATAAAATCTTTTTTCGACCCCCGCCCGACCACCGCGCTCAACTTCATCGCTCCGATGTCCCGAAGATCGGCCACCGGAAGCCCTTGCCACTTGCCGGCCACCACGTGCACGAGCGGATAGGGGTAATGGAAGAGGCTCACGGCCGCGCCATCGATCCGCAGGTTCAGCGTTCCTTCGCTATTCTCCACCACCTCCAAACCACCCGCCGGGCGAAGAGCGCGTAAGATCGAATCCCGGTCCCGGTCGCGCAGTTCGTTCGTCCCGGAAAAGAGATCCAGATCCAGAGAGATCCGGTGTCGCAGCTGCAGCGCGATCGCAGTCCCTCCGGCCAGATAGAATCGCTCCCCCAGAGCCGCCCCCAGACTCTTCGCCGCTTCGATCGTTGCCCGATCGACCACCTCTTCGAAGAATTTCATATCCTCTTCCTCCACGGGTCGAGACCAAGATCACGTCCGGAGGGAGCTGCGGACTTCACCCCGAAGATCACACCCCAGAAGTTCGCGCTTCGCTTCGAGAGAAGCCGTGCGCCTTCTCCCTTCACGAAGGCACGAAGCGTCGCCCGAGAGTAGCGGCGGCACATCCACCGAAGGTCCTCGTACGTCCCGTGCTCGAGCAGTCTCGACAGGACGACCGTACGGTCCCGGGACGGGTGAAGATCCCGCACGCGATATTCAGGAAAATGACTTTGAAACCCCGCCGGAAGAGGCCGATTCGAGCGCGCCCCGGCGGCGATCCGGGAGAGCGAATCGGCATCGACCAGAAGTTCCTGACCCAGCCTTCCCTTGGGTTCCAGCTGTCTCGACTCGAGATACCGGTAGATCTGCCGACGACTCCGACCCAGGAGCGCGCACGCGTCCATCACCGTCACAACCCGACAGGCCCTTCCCTCCCCCCTGACTTTCAGCCAGAGGTGACCCGCTCGATCTTCCGCCAGGGTCCTTACTATTCTCATGTCATATAGTATGACATATATCCTGCATCGAGAATAGCCCCGTCCGTGATATAGACCCGAACGATGCTCAAGACGGCACTGTTGCTTCTTTCCCTTCTGGCGCTGCCGCCCGGTGCCGCGGGGGTTCCCATCACGGACGAGAAGCTCTGCCTCGGCGGCTCGGAAGCCGCCGTCACGGTGCCGGCTCCGGTTTCGGTCCCGGTGATCCTCGAAGCTTTGGGTAAATTGAAAACCAAAGAGGGGAAACCGGCGTTCGAGCTCACCGTTCCGACCGCCGACGAAGTCCGGACCACGTTCGACACAACGAAGGTAAAAACCAAGATGGAGCAGTTTTACTCGCTCCTCTATCTCATCGCCCAATACCTTCCGAAAGAGTTCGGGAACGTCGTCACGCTCGATGCGACGGCGGTTCGCGACGTCCTCCTCGCTTCGGCCGTCTTCCGGACCACGGATCTCCCGAACCGGATCTGTGAGGTGAAGATCGAGCGGTACGATCGTGAACAACCCCGCTACGAAGTGTTCTTCGACGGGAGCGACATCTTCCTGCCGCTCAACAACGGGGAAGGGTTCCGCCTCTACCGGAACGGTCTCTGCCAGCATGCGCAGAAATTGATCTTCCGGAACCGCTTTTCGTTCCAGCTGAAGCGGCTCGGGGATGGGAACCTGGTGGCGCGTTACTTCACCGGTGTTGATCTGTTCGGCGTCTTCGGGAATCGCGGGATCGTCGACGTCGACATCAACTACATCGAGCTCCGTTCCGTCGAATTCTATCGAGGGACCCGGAACGGCAAAGTCACCGCGTACGTTTCGGATGAGGAGTTTAAGAAGAACGAACACAACTTTCTGCTGAGACTCGTCACGAAGTTCGTTCCCGACCGGAGCGTCCAGCCGATCGATTGGTAGCCGGATCGCCCTACGGGGCAATCGACTCGATAAACTCGGTCTTCTTCCCTTGGACCTTGAAGATCACGACCGACTTGATCGCGTCCCGGTTCGCGTCGAGCGTGATGACGCCGGTGACACCGGGAAAGTTCTTCGTCTGTGCGATGGCGTCGCGCAGATCGGGCCCGGAAAGGCTCTTCGCCCGTTTCATGGCGTCGAAAAGAACCGTGGCGGCGTCATACCCGAGAGCGGCGTCCGCGTTCGAATCGGTCCGGAACTTCGCCTTGTACGCCGTTGCGAACTTCAGATGCACCGGGTCCGTGCTTCCCGGCGCGTAATGGTTCGTGAAATAGCTCGGGGCAGTCGACCCCTCCCCGATCTTGTACAGCTCATTCGAATCCCAACCGTCCCCCCCCGCGAAGGTCGCCGAAATTTTCATGGTACGGGCTTGCGGGATGATGTTCGCCACGTCGGTGTAATACCCCGGCACGTAGATCACGTCCGGCGCTTTCGGGCGAATTGCCGTCAGCTGCCGTTTGAAATCGACATCCCCCGCCTTATACGCTTCGTCCGCGACGATCTGCCCCCCCATCGCGACGAACCGGTCTTTGAAAAACTCTGCCAACCCGAGACTGTACTTGCTGTCGCTGTCCCGCAGGATCGCGACCTTTTTCGCCTTGAGGTTCTCGCGCACGAATTTCGCCATCACCGAACCCTGGAAGGTATCGATGAAGCAGGTGCGGAAGATGTAATCCCCCGCGCCGGTCACCTCCGGGTTTGTCGAGGCGGGGGTGATCATCGGGATCCCCGCCTTCTGAAGCAACGGCGCCATCGCGAGCGACCGGGAACTGGCCGAAGCCCCCAGAACCGCGACAACCTTCTGCTCTTTGATCAGCTTTTTCACGACCGCTTCGGTCATTTCCGGCTTCCCCTGATCGTCGACGGTCACCAGACGGATCTTCCTCCCGCCGACCCCCCCGGCGTCGTTCGTCTGGGAGATCGCCAGTTGGATCCCCGACCGCGAGAAGGTGCCAAAAAAGGACTGCGACCCTGTGAACGAGTCGACCTCGGCAACGAGGATCTCCCCGTTCGAGGCGGGAGCGACCGGCGTTTCGGTTTTCTTGGACGAGCTGCATGCCGCGACGAGCAATGCCGCGGACAGGAGCGTGAATGCGATGGGTAGTTTTTTCAAGCCACTCACCTCTATCGTTTCCACTGTGTCGGCGTCAAATCCTTTCACGATCCCGGGGGTTGGTCCCGGCGGGGAAACGCGATAGGCTGGACGGGCCTTGCCGGATTCCCCCGAGAAACGGTGCTGCTTGTTGATCGCGATGCCCCAGCTGGCCGACCCGAACTTCTTCCGCACGACCAGCCTTCTCTCCGAGTTCACGAAAGAGGGGGCGATGGGGGTGATCCTGAACCGCCCGCTCGGGATTTCGGTGACCCAACTGGTGCACGACGGGAAACCGATCGAAGGGCCGTCGACGATCCAGGCGTATTGGGGGGGACCGGTCCAGAACGAGCGGGGGTTCGTCGTCCACGAGAGCCTGTCCCTCGCGTCGCAAGGGCTCGAAATCGAGAGCGGGCTTTTCTTGAGCGGCTCGTCGGAAGTCCTCCGTGCGCTGATGGAGGAGCAGAAGAACCCGAACCCGCCGCGGTTCCGCCTTTTCCTCGGATATGCCGGATGGGGAGCGGGGCAGCTGGAGCAGGAGATCGCCGCCGCGAGCTGGCTCACCGCCCCGATCGACCGGGAGCTGATCTTCGATTCCGCCGCGCAGACGCTCTGGACCCGCTCGATCCAGAAGCTCGGGGTCGACGTCAGCGCCCTCGCCTCCGTGCCCCAAGGGGAAGCGAACTAAGGGGCCGTCCTCTTCGACCGATACGCTTTTAAGGCTCGTTTCGACGCCTGAGTACCGATCTTGGAGAGAGATTCAACCGCCAATCTGCGAAGTTCCGCCGATTGGGTCTTCATCAGGAACCGCCCCAGTGCGGGGGAGGCGTCCTTCCCCCGATGCCCCAGTCCTTCGATCGCAGCGGCGACGATTTGAGGGTCGGAGAAGTCGAGGAGGCGGATCAGGGCGTTCGTGGCGCCGTCGCCCCGAACCCATCCCATCGCCTGGACCGCCCGGAGGCGCCTCGTCCCGACGCTCTCTTCCTCGACGGCGATCAGCTGTTCCGAGGCTTTCGTCTTCCGCCAGAGTTCGAACGGGGGATGATTCTTCCCCTGACCGTCCCAGAAATCGAGGGCGTTCACGATCGCGCTCCGGAGATCGCGCTCCGGAAGATCGGGAGTGAGCGCGCGTCGGACGAACAGCTCGGCGAAGCGCGGATCACCGATGTCGAAAAGAGCCGAGACCACGGCCGGCGTCTGGATCTCGGTCGACTTGAGCGCATCGAGGACCGGGCGATACTTCGACCCGTCAACCGCCAGCATCGATTTGAGTGCATCCCGCCGGATCTCGTTCTCGAGCGACTCGCTCAATGCGACCGACGCGAGGAACGGAATCGACTCGTCGGCCCGGAGAAGGCCGATCTCGCGTAAGAGCTTTTTCTGAATCTCGGGACTCCCCTGATCGAAGTTCGCCGCCAGGATCGCGACCGCTCGTTTCGTGGCGTCGGAGGAGGCGTGAGCCGTCCCGAGGACCAGGAAGAAGACGAGCAGAGTCCGGATTCCGGTCCCGAAGGTCCGCATTCCAGGCGACTCGTGCCGGTCGTCTCCCCCGAATATCGCGAAGTTAGCTCTCCCGCCCTTTGGCATCATCATTGCCATTCCGTTACGTCGTTGAAACCCTGGCTCGTCATCTTAAGCCTTTTCGCCCCATCCGTCGCATCGGCGGGTGACGTAATTCACCTCTCCCCGGGGCGGCAGCAGGTCGTTGCGGCACCTGATCTTCGGAGGGCCGCGATCGGGAATCCGCGCGTCGCCGATATCCGAGCCGTCCCGGAAAGCGGTCAGGTAATCGTCACCGGCGTCGCGATCGGGTCAACGGACCTGATCCTCTGGTCGAAGTCGGGACAGAAGAGATCGTACCTCATTCGCGTGACCGGCATGGGACAGTCGCTCCTCGACGAGGTTCGCCGTCTCTTGGCTGGCATCGAGGGAGTGGTCGTTCGGGCCAACGGCGGACGGGTCGTGATCGACGGTCAGCTGTACCGAAGCAAGGATCTGGAACGGGTCGGGAAGGTCGTCGCCCTCCACCCTGGCGTGGTTAATCTGACGGTCGTCCATCCGCGAGCGCTGGAATATTTCGCCAGGGAGATCGCCGCGGCCCTCGCCGCCGCCGGTGTGACCGGCGTGGCGGTCCATCCCGCGGGGGACACGCTTTTTCTCGAAGGGGAGGCGGCGCGACCAACAGACGCGGATCGCGCGTTCCGGATCGCCCGATCGATCTTCAGCAAGATCTCGAACCACCTCACCGTCGGACTCGAACCGGATCGACTGCTCTTCGTCGACGTCAAGATGATGGAGGTGCATCGAAGCTCGGCGCTGAAGGCGGGACTTCGGTTACCGGGGCAGATCGACGCTGCGGGAACATTCACCCTCCAGGGGAGAGCCCCATCTTCCAGCGTGACGATCGGGGAAGGGGCGACCGCCTCCCTTCTCGGTCTGATCGAGAAAGGGTTCGCCCGGATCCTCGCCAACCCGAAACTCCTCTGCCGCAGTGGATCCCCCGCCTCTTTCATGGCCGGGGGGGAGGTTCCGATCCCTCTGGTCTCCGAGCGGACCGCGAACGTCATCTTCAAGCCGTACGGGATCCAGCTCCAGGTGAAAGCAACCGTCGATCGTTCCCGGCACGTCTCGATGGAGATCGAATCAAAGATCAGCGACGTCGATTATTCGAAAGCGGTGCAAGGGTTCCCCGCCTTTCTCGAACACAACGTGAAGACTTCAGCTGACCTGAACCTCGGGGAAACAGTGGTTCTGGGCGGCCTGATCGAAAACCGGTCGAGTAAGAACGTCTCGAAGATCCCGTTCTTCGGCCATATTCCGATCCTGGGGGAGCTGTTCAAGAGCCGGCAGTTCCAAAACAACGAGAGCGAGTTCCTGGTTTTCTTAACCCCCCATCCCGGAGCAGCGGAGGCCACCGAACCGAAAAACGCGATCCGACGGGCCCACGCCGCGGATCAGAAGGCGGCCGAGGAGATCGAATTCTCGATTCTCGATTGAGCATGGAAACGACGGCGCAAGAGATCCGGGAGAAAGCTCGCCACCACGTCCACGCCCATATGATCGAGATCGCCGATCTGCGTCGTTCCGATGAAACGCAACTCCGGGGGGAACTCCTCCGCACGAAGATCGGCGCGGCGGTGCGCGAAACGCTCGCTCGGTTCTCCCCGGTCGGGTCGCTCGCGGAAGATTCCTCATTCGTAGCGGAGCTGGTCGACGAGATCATCGGTTTGGGACCGATCGAGCGTCTTCTCCGGGATCCGTCGGTCACGGAGATCATGGTGAACGGCCCGAGTGATGTCTTTGTCGAACGGAACGGACGAATCGAACGGACGGGAGCCCCATTCGCCGGCGAGAGCTCGCTTCGTGCGGTAATCGCGCGAATCGTGGCCCCCCTCTCCCGCCGAATCGATGAATCATCCCCGATGGTCGATGCCCGCCTCGCCGACGGGTCGCGCGTCAACGTCATCATCCCCCCACTTTCCCTGAACGGTCCCATCCTCACGATCCGGAAGTTCTCCCGCGACCCCCTTTCGATCGCGACGCTGATCGACCTCGGATCGATCTCGAAGGTAGCCGCGACGTTTCTCGAAGCATGCGTTCGGGGCCGGCGGAACCTCCTGATCGCCGGTGGAACGGGATCGGGGAAGACGACGCTCTTGAACGCCCTCGCCGGATTCATTCCGTCCGGCGAGCGGATTGTGACCATCGAGGACGCCGCCGAACTCCGCCTGCCGCAAGATCACGTCATCTCGCTCGAGGCTCGTCCGCCGAACGTCGAGGGGCGGGGCGAGATCACGATCCGCGATCTGGTCCGGAACGCCCTCCGGATGCGCCCGGACCGGATTGTGGTGGGGGAGTGCCGCGGAGGCGAGGCTCTCGACATGCTGCAGGCGATGAACACCGGGCACGACGGTTCGATGACGACCGCCCACGCGAACTCGCCGCGCGATTCTCTTCTCCGGATCGAGACGATGGTCCTGATGGCCGGTCTCGACCTCCCCCTCCGAGCGATCCGGGATCAGATCGCCGGAGCCCTTGACTTGATCGTCTTCGTCGCCCGCCAGCGGGACGGGACTCGCGCCATCACGCAGATCACGGAAGTCTGCGGCACCGAGGAGGGGACGATCGTGACGCAGAATCTGTTTCACCGGTCGCCCGGAAACAGCAACCTCGAATCGTGCCACCGGTTGCCACGGTTCGCGGAACATCTTTCCCCGCAGGAGCGGGAGGCATTTGCCCATGCTGTGGCTTAGCATCCTCTGTTTCGGACTCACCCTCTCCCTCTTGGTCCGCCCGATGCAACGATCGCTCGAGAAGCGCTTCGCTGGACTCGAACGGGACCGGCTCAAGCTGGTCGAAATCGGTCTCGCAAAGGAGTTCTTTTTCATCGAACCCACGAGAATGAAAAAGCTCCTGCGAACCGGCCTCTTCGTCGCGATCTCCGGTTCGCTCCTTCTTCGATCCGCGATTCCCCTCGTTCTATTGCTCCCCGCGATCTGGTTCGGGCCGGAACGCCTGATTCGATGGGTTCAATCCTCCCGCCAAAGGAAGCTCGAACGACAGCTCCAGACCGTTCTTCCGACCCTTTCGGCCACGCTTCGCGCAGGGCACACGTTCGAACGAGCGCTCGAAGCGTTGAGCGAAACTGCCTCCCCTCCCATTTCGCAGGAGTTCGAGCTCGTCTTGAAAGAGGTTCGCCTCGGGGTTCCACTCGAAGCGGCGTTGGATCACTTCGCCGAACGGTATCCGTTCCGCGATCTGGAGATCATGGTCCGGGCGGTTCAGATCTCGACGCGCGCCGGCTCGAACCTCGCGGAGGCGTTCGACCGCGTGGCGCAGACGGTCCTGGCTCGCGCCGCACTCCGCGATCGCGTCGCCACTCTGACCGCGCAGGGAAGACTCCAAGCTTGGGTGGCGATCGCGATGCCGGTTGCGCTGACCGCGATCCTTCAGCTCATGGCACCGGAGTACCTCGCCCCTCTCTTCGAGAGCGGTGGGGGCCGGCTTCTGCTTCTCGTTGCGGCAGTCGCCCTCACGATCGGTGGGATCTGGATCCACAAGATCAGCCGCGCGGAGCCACTTCAGTGAGCCTAGGGCTCGCGGCGATTCTACTGGGCTTCGGTTCATGGCTTGCGTTACGAAATCTCGACTTCAGTAAATTCACCACGCGCACCTGTCGCTCCATTCATCACCGAATCGAAATCAATTCCCGTTATCGTTCGCACCTCACGGTATTGCTCGAGCGCGCCGGAACGCCCGGGAAGGAATCTCGTTTCATTTTGCGACAGATCTTCGCGGGCATCGGCGGCTTGGTATTTGGAGTTCTGTTGACTCTTCTCGGCTCCCCCACTCTGCTCCCGATCACACTCGGCGTTCTCGGTGTCCTCTGGCCGCGTCTCCAACTGCGACGAGCCATTCAGAAACGGCAACGATCGATTCTCCTGAATCTCCCGTATTATTTGGATCTGATCACGCTGGCACTCGAGGCGGGGCTCGACCTGATTGCTGCAATTGAAGAAGTGATTGTGAGGGACCGACCGAACCCGCTGCGAGAGGAGTTCGAGATCACACTACGGTCGATTCGGGTTGGGGCCACGCGAAGCCGGTCGTTTGCAAGGCTGGCGGAACGGACCGGGGTGGCACCTCTTCAACTTCTTTCAACCTCCGTATCCCAGTCGGAGGAATTGGGTTCAAGCCTCGGCGGATTACTCCGTCTTCAGTCGGAGAGTCTGCGGCGGGAATTATATCGGCAAGCGGAGGAGACGGCCCAGCGGGCGCCGATCAAACTCCTGGCTCCGTTGATCGGTCTGATCTTCCCGGTCGTCTTCCTGCTTCTCTTCGCGCCCCTTGCGATACGGTTCTTTTCATGATCACCGAACCCTTTCAGGCCTTTTCGGCGTTGATGATGAGAAGTCCTCGTTCCGCCGAGAATTTACGCAAGGTTAGGTTGATCAATGTCTGGTAGGGCACTCCCACCTTCTTCGCAAGCCTCTGGTAGAATTTCAGCACCCCTTCGTCGATCCGAATGGTTTTCTGGATCTTCTTGGGTCTGTGGAACCGTCCCCGAACCCCTTTTGAGAAATCATATTCCTTCTTCATACTGTGTTCCCTCCTTTCGAGTCGCCGATCGTGCCGAAATGATTCGAATGATCTCATCCTCACCCACGCGAATCCGGTACGTGTGGACCACCAAGAGCACCCGACGGTCCGCCGAACGCCCGACTGTCACCCATCTCTCCTCCTTGTCCGAAAAAGAAGGATCGACGATCGACAGCTGTGCGCCTTATCCGGATCCCACCCGAAGATCACAAACTACATTGTAGGCCGATGTCCAGCGCCGGCTATTGCGACGGACTCTCGGGGCGGTCCCGTCGGGGATCCCTCGTCTGTCTCGGGTCAGTCTGATCCTTTGCCTTACGGCAGGTGGAGGGTCAGCGTCTTGGTTTCGTAGCCGGAGCTTACGCTTCCTTGGACAAACCCCTCCGGAGGCACAGACGAGGTTTTGGAAACTCTTGCTTTCAAGAATACGGCAATCACGTTCTTCCCGGTGATGTTTTGAGCCGAGAAATCAAACGTTCCTGAACCTGTATCCGTCGATATATGATCCTGGTAGTTACCTTTGTTGTCCACGGTATCTCTCCAGTCCAGTTCACCTGATGCCTCGATGGCTGGAGCAAACGTGATCTGTAGGGGTTTCGTAATATCGATGGCATCTCCATCCGATACAGATGTGAAGGCAACGGGTCGTGCCCGACTGACCACTTCCTTGTGTTCCACGGCTTGTTTATCCATAAACGTGATGTCGAGGGTCTCTGTCGCGTCATCAAGTTCGATCACGCGTTGGTAATAACTCCCCTCCGTATTGATCGCGCTCGTCCCACCTAGATAGAATGGAATGGTTTCACCGTTGACGAGGAACTTCTCCCCTTCGTCAAACTCGACCGTCGTTCCAGTGGTTCCTCCGACTCGGAATTCCAACTTAACCGTCACTTCTCGACCGGTGTCCTGAGTTTGGAAGAGCGTGTATTTCGCGTTAATGGTGTCAAAATCGACTTTGGACGATTTAACCGTATCGGTAGAAACACAGGCTGAGAAAGCGGTTAATAGAAACGGGAACAAGAAAAAGACCCGATAGAACACAGGATACGGCATCCGAATCGTCGCCCTATTTCGACGGACCATCGGTCTGCTCCATCATTCCGATGATCTCGGTCACGGCTTTGTCGATCATCTCTTCCTCGGTCCGCCCGTTCCCCTTGGCCGTGCCAATGATCCGGCCGGTCTCGGTCTCGTACATCCGGAGCAACAGCTGAAGCGGACCCTCGGCGCGTGTTTGGGGATTCTCATTCCGCCCGATCGAACCGGTGACGATCACCTCCGCGCCCAGAATCTTTCCGACCCGGGAACTTTTCTCCTTGTCGGCCCACTTCGTTTCGCCGAACGAGTTTTCGCGCAGGATCGCGTTGATGTCTTTCCGCTCGACGAGCATGAACCGTCGTGTCCGGGAGAGAGCGTCGATCAGCTTCGGCGTGAACGAGTTGTTCGGTTCGTCGCTTTCGGGAACCAGCTCCTCCTGGTGAATCGCGATTCCCGGGCCTACCACGTCGAGCTGTTTCTTTTGCCCAAACGGGCTTCCCTCGACCGGACGGTTGTCCACGAAACGGGCCACCGCCACCCGCTTTTGGAAGATCTTCCCCGTCAAAAGCGTCTGCGTGTAGTCCACCCCCGCAGGTGGCTGCGTCGGTCGGACCGTGACCGGCGGCGGAGTGGAGTACGGGATTGGCTTCTTGTGACAACCGCAGAGAACCACGGCGGCGATTGCCGCCGATACGATCGCTAGGCGTCTCATGGCCGTCAGTTACTCTTCGCGTCCCGGATCAGGATCCGGTAGTCGGCGGCGCCCGTGTTCAGCGAGTTCTGCTGGTAGAGTGTCACCGTCCGGCGGTGGAAGAGGAACGGCTGCCAGTCGGTCTTCTCGATCTCGAACCCGTCCTCCCCGCGGAAGATCACCTGGACATCGGTCCAGACATCCTTGTCCCTCTTGTTCTCCACCTCGAGCTTCACCTGGAGCTGCCCGCCCGGAAGGCGCGAGATCCCCTCCTTGACGAAATTCAGATAGTAGGTGAGGCCGTGGTCGAGAAGGACGATCTTCTCCTTCTCTTGCATCGGGGCGGTGTTCACCCCCGGCTTGTACGGCCCGCATGCGAGGGCCAGGAACGATACGACGGCGAACGCCACGATTTTCGAACGCATGGAAACCTCCTCTTTCAACAAGGACCGCTCCGAACCAGGAAAATCTTCTCCTCGTCGGGGGCCGCAGGGTTGTAATACCAGGTCTTGTCATATCCGGAAATCGGAACCCCTCCGGTTCCATAAAAAACCACCCTGAGCCTATGCGGACCGGGGGACAGACGGACTGCAGCGACATGGAGCCGGTCCGGAAGGAACTCCCACTGGCGGATGTCCGCCTGAGACTGGTTCGCCAGGGCGAAGAGCCCCGCTCCCAGGGCGACCCACGCGGCGGTCTCGCGATCCTTCTTGTTTTTCGCATTGGCCGCGACATCGGCCGCGACGACGGCGGTCACGATCGAGGCATCCCTCATCACCCCTTTGGTGACCTGGACCGTGTCTTTCTTCATCCATCCCTTTGTAGTCGCCTGGTAGGTCAGGTCCCCCGCCTCCTGCGCCCGGCCGACCTCCTCGTCATCCACAAAGACCGCCGCCCCTTGTTCGGGGTACGAGCGACGGCGCCAATCGGCCAGGCTCGCCCCGGGACCGGTCCGAAACCTTTCCGGTCCACGTCCGAGTTCGATCACGAAGAAGGCATTGCTCGACTTGAGCTTCCTCACGTCGAGATACGGATTGTTCGGGTAGGCCTTTTTAGCTCGTTCCAATGCGATCTTCGCGTTGTCCGTGTCTCCGTTCTTCAGGAACGACAATGCCTGAAGGAAGTACGCCACGGCGAAGTCGTTCGGGTGTTCCTCCTTCTGCTGGATCGCCATCGTCGCCTTACCAAACGAGGCGCGGGCGTTATCGAAGTCCCCTTCATTGAAGAAAAGGATCCCGCCGTAGATTGCCGCCATCGATTTTTCGAACGGCTCCCCTTTGAAGATCTTGATCGATTCCGCGGAAACCAGGCTCGCGGTCCCCCGTCCCTTCCCCGCCTCCGTACTCCACATGAGGCGTTGCGCGTTCAGGAAGGCTTGTTTCGCGGTCTCCCGATCCCCGGCTCCCTGAGCGGCGCTCAAGAGATTGAGGTTGTAGAGGGCATAATCCTTCCCATCCTCCTTCGCCTTCGCCTTGAGTTCGGATACGACCGGCCCGTAGTTGCAGGAGTAATAGGCCCGAACGGTCGACGGCGACAGCTGCGTGCTGCAGCCGAGCAGCAACAGCAGGAGAGCTGCGGCGAGAAACCTCAACGTCTTAACGATCGTACCAACCGGCCGATCCGACCTTCTTTACCTCGTACTCATCCTCCCAGAGGATGTCGGACGATTCGGCGTCGGTCAGGCGGAACGCATACCGGGTATAAGTCGAGCGTTTTCCTCCGGCCTGCTTGTCGATCGAGGAGAGTTTGCCGGTCAGGAAGAAGTCGGCGCCGGAGCGGATCTTGGAGCCGGAACTTCCCAGCTGGCCGCTCCGCTTCGAGTTTCGTTCGGTCGAGATCTGTTCGCTGATTTCACGATCCAGGAAGATCATCCGTCCGCCCGCGTTCTTCAGAAGAAGTGTGCGCATCTTCTCGATGAACATGTTCTTGTTGATGATCTCGTTCGTCTCGTTCTTGACGTCGGCAAACGCGATCCGCGGCGGGGTTTTGGCGCTCGAGATCTGCGGCAGCTGAACCAGCGACCGCGACATGTTCTGCGCGACCGTCACGAGATCCTTGCTCGAGGTCTCGGTATCCCCCCCCTCGTCGGTCGCGATGTCGACCCGGTTCGTCTCCGCCACACACCCGATCAACGCGAGTCCCAGAATTGCCATCCAAATCGTTCCGAAACGCATGTGAGTATCCTCCCGTTTAAGACTTGTAGGCGCGAATCTTGGCAGCCAGAACGGGAGTTGTAAACGGCAAAGGAGAGGCGCTCCTGAAGCCGAGTCAGGCGTATCTTCGCGCGTAGCCGTTCAGAACTTCGCGAATCATCCGCTGGTATTTCGAACCCGCCTTCTTGGCTGCCGCCTTGAAGAATCGAATGGTGGTCGAATCAACAGCGATCGTAACCTTCACCCGCTCACTCGCAGCCACGAGTTTTTCCGGAGGAGGGAGAAAATCCTCGACGATCGTCAGCTTCCCGACAGGCTGATTCTCATCTCTTTGAGTTCGCTTTTTCATATAATGCTCTCCCCTTTCTCCAATAACCGGCCCCCAGAATCCGGATCCTACGACCCCTTCTTGTAAACCGGACCGTCAGAACTTGTCCCTTCGCCTGTCCCACGCAGAAGAATCTCGGCTCCCGTTCACTATGCAGCTCATCCGTTGCGATCAGCCTCTCTTCGTCGAGAAAAGCCTGCATGGCCATCAGAAAATCAACGCCGTGTTTCTCAACGTTCCCGCGTTCCTTTTCGACGTCCCACTCAAAGATTCCAACCACGAAATCCATGGCCGATCCAATTTCTAGTATATCATTAAATACATACTTTTATACATACTATTTAATGGCTAACCAGATAGCGCAGGCGAAGACGGAGCTGCGGACGGCAAGGAGGGGGTGAAAAAGCGACCTATCACTTCTCGACCCTAGGCGGCTCCACGTGCCTCGAGGACCAAGCGCATTGGAATGTTGGCTCTTTCTCGGGACCAACGACCCGGTGCAATGACTCCCTGGCGTCCGACGCCAGCTGTCCTACCGATGCGAGAAGAAATGGATCGTAGACGGCCATCTTGGTTTTCAAAACGGTCGCATCGGGAATGTTCTTCTCGAGAAGTTCGTGAAGCGATCCGTTGGCAGCACTGAGGAATACATCGCCGATCATCGTCGTCATTCCGTCGTTCGATTTCACGTAGAGAAGAGTTTTATAGAACCCGTCGGGAAAGTTCGAGAGATCGATCTCACAGGAAAGCGCCTGCCACCGATCTTCTGTCGGTCCAGCAACATTTACATTAACGATGTGGCCAGCAATGGCTTCTCGGTCGCTTTTCCAAGGAACGATCCCAAGAACGATCGTGCCCGTGCGCTTCGCATCAACCACCATTTCGAGTCTCATACGACTAAGAAACCACAGATTTGTGTGGGATATGAGGCCCGCGAACACCTTGAAATTGTCCTGAATCGCCGAGGTCCTTTCGACATCTTGCGTTTCAATCAGGTAGTTGGCCTTGAAAAGAATCTTATTGTTGTTCGCGACATATCCCGCGCTCGGTTTCTCCCAGACCGGTTTGCTGATCCCATAATAGAAGTTCGTCTGCCCCTCCTTGGCCGAGACGGATCCGAAGAGACCTAGGAAAACCAAAAAGAACCCCATGACGAGCTGAAAGAAGTTCATGGTTGACGCGACGTACCACAACCTACGGATGCTGACAAGCGCTCAACTGGCGCTTGCGGACGGGGTATGGTAGCCAATCCCCGTGGCGAACTATACGCGTGAAAAGATCTTGCATGTCGCCAAGTTGGCCCACTTGGACCTGCCCGAAAAGGAGATCCCGGAACGTCTGCGGGAGTTTAACGAGATCGTCGGATACATCGAGAAGCTGAACGGGCTCCCGACCGACGGAATCGAACCAACGACGCAGGTTCTTCCTTCTGGCGTGAGTGCCGGAACTCCGTTAGCCGATGATCAACCGAAGGAATCGTTTTCGCCGGAGAAGGCGCTTGAGAACGCCCCCGCCCGACAGGACAACTTCTTTCAGGTCCCCCGAATGATCGGAGAGAAAGAGTAAGTTGACTGCCTCGCTCCGAAACCGCTCCGTCGCCGACTTACGCACACTTCTCGACAAGAAAGAGATCTCTTCTCGCGAACTGACACAATCGTTTCTGGTTGAGATCGAGAAGAAGAATCCCAAACTCAATGCCTTCCTGACCGTCGCCAAGACCGAAGCTTTAGAACAAGCGGATGCGGCGGACAGATTACTCCAGGGAAGATCACCTCAAGCACCGCTCGCGGGGATCCCGATTGCAATCAAGGACAATATTCTGGTGCAAGGCCTCCGCGCCACCGCCGGAAGTAAATTCCTCGAAAAGTTCATCTCGCCGTACGATAGCACGGTCGCGAAGCGCTTGCGCGATCAAGGAGCCGTCTTCCTCGGAAAAACGAACCTCGACGAGTTCGGAATGGGCTCCTCGAACGAAAACTCCGCGTACGGGCCGGTCCGAAACCCATGGGATCCGTCGTGTGTCCCCGGCGGGAGCAGTGGGGGATCGGCGGCGGCGCTCGCCGCCCGTATGACCCCGCTCGCGCTCGGAACCGACACCGGCGGCTCGGTCCGCTTTCCCGCGGCCCTCTGCAACGTCGTGGGACTCAAACCGACGTACGGGCGCGTGAGCCGGTACGGGATCGTGGCGTTCGCCTCCTCGCTCGATCAGGTCGGGCCGATGGCACGAACCGTGGGCGATACACAGACTCTGTTCGAGACAATTGCCGGACACGATCCGCTCGATTCGACCTCCGCCCCTCTTCCGGTCGCGAAGAGCGAAATTACCCCGATCCGCGGTCTTAAGATCGGATACCCAAAAGAATATCTTCCGAAGGAGCTTTCTCCCGAAGTGCGCGAGAACTTTCTCGCAGCACTCAAAGTGTTGGAGAAATCCGGGGCAACCGTTGCGGAGATCTCCCTTCCCCACACCGACTACGGGATCGCCTGCTACTACATTATCGCCCCCGCGGAAGCGTCGGCGAACCTCGCCCGCTACGACGGCGTCCGGTACAGCCGCCGCACCTCAGGCGCAGACGGGATCGGCAAGCTGATCACCAGGTCGAGAAGCGAGGGGTTCGGGGCCGAAGTCCGCCGGAGAATCCTGATCGGCACGTTCGTCTTGAGCTCCGGCTATTACGACGCCTATTACTTGAAGGCACAGAAGGTCCGAACGTTGATCCGGAAAGATTTTTCCGATGCGTTCCGTAAAGTAGACGTGATCGCCACACCGACATCACCGACTCCTGCTTTCAAGATCGGGAGCAAGACGAGCGATCCCCTCGAGATGTATCTCTCCGACGTCTTCACCGTGACGATCTCGGTTGCGGGACTTCCCGCCCTCGTCGTGCCGGCCGGGTTCACGAAACAGAATCTTCCGCTCGGGTTGCAGTTCGTCGGGAAGCCGTTCGAGGAGGGAACTCTCTTCCGGGCCGGTCGCGCCTTCGAAGCGGAGACACGCTATTTCGAAAAGGAGCCGTCGTGAGCTTCGAGACGATCATCGGACTCGAAGTCCACGCACAGCTCAAGACGAAGACGAAGATGTTCTGCCGTTGCGAGAACCTCTTCGGTCGCGAACCGAACACGCTCACCTGCCCCGTCTGCCTGGGGCTCCCCGGTGCCCTTCCGGTGGTCAACTCCATGGCCATCCGGTTCGCCGTGTGGGCGGCCAACAGTCTGAATTGTACGATAAATAGGCACTCGGTATTTGCACGGAAAAACTATTTCTATCCGGACCTTCCGAAAGGCTATCAGATCTCGCAGTTTGACCAGCCCCTTGCGGTCAACGGGAGAATTGAAATCAAGGGAGATGACGGTTCTCGAACGATCAAAATCATCCGCGTTCATCTCGAGGAGGATGCGGGGAAACTCCTCCACGGCGACAACCTCCAGACGAAGGAGGGGAGCCTGGTGGACCTCAATCGGTGCGGCGTTCCCCTGATCGAAATCGTCGGTGCCCCTGACCTCCGCTCCCCCGCTGAGGCTTCAGACTATCTGAAAGAACTCCGTCAGGTACTGAAGTACATTGAAGTCTGCGACGGGAACATGGAGGAAGGAAGCTTGCGATGCGATGCGAACGTATCGCTCCGCCCCGTGGGTGTGAAGGAGTTCGGCACGAAGGTCGAGATCAAGAATCTGAATTCGTTCAAGCACGTTCGGAAAGCACTTGAATACGAAGTCGACCGCCAGACAAAGGCACTTCAAGCGGGTAAGAAGATTCATCAGGAAACGCGGCTGTGGAATCCGGATCAGGGGATCACCACCTCGATGCGATCGAAAGAAGAAACGCACGACTACCGGTATTTCCCCGAGCCGGATCTCTTGCCCCTAAACGTGCCCGAGAAATGGCTCCATGAGAGGGGTAGGCCACTCGAACAAAGTCTGACCGACGCTGTGACGGTCTCCGCTTCGATAGATGCTCGTACAGCCGGAAGGGTTGAATTGCCCAATGAACGTCGCGCACGATTCGAGAAGGATTTTGCCTTACCGTCCTACGATGCCGACGTTCTGACCGCGGAGAAAGAGGTCGCTGACTATTTTGAGGCGACGCTCACCGCTTATGCGCCGGGGAATCCGGAGAAAGCGAAGACGGTCAGCAACTACGTCATGGGGGAGATCCTTCGTCTCGTTAAAGAACGAACGGAATCAATCGAACAACTGAAGATCCGTCCCGAAAATCTCAGCGCCCTCTTAAAGATGATCGACGCAGGAACGATCAGCGGAAAAATAGCGAAGGATGTCCTGGACGAGATGGCGGAGTCGGGTAAGGCCGCTCAAGAGATTGTGAAAGTGAAAGGATTGACTCAGATCTCCGACACCGACTCGATCCGCAAAACAATCCAGAAGGTGCTGGCGACGAATACCGACCAGCTCGCGCAATATCGAGCAGGAAAAGAAAAGATGTTCGGCTTCTTTGTCGGACAAGTCATGAAGGCGACACAAGGGAAAGCAAATCCGGCCGTCCTAAACCAACTACTGAAAGAGGAGTTGAGCCGTGGGGTTTGAAACCGTCACCTGGACCGACAGTCGCGTAGTGCTTCTCGACCAGCTCCGTCTTCCGGCCGAGGAGATCTACCATTCGTACGACGACCCCTCGAAGGTCGCCGACGCGATCCGGACGATGGTCGTCCGCGGAGCCCCGGCGATCGGCGTCACCGCCGCTCTCGGGCTTGCTCTGGCGGCGAAAATGGACCGAGCTCTTCCGCTTCCGAAGGCGCTCGAATCGTTCGATCGGTGGGCGTCGCTCTTCGCGGCGACCCGGCCGACAGCGGTCAACCTCTTCTGGGCAATCGACCGGATGAAGAAACTGGCGAAACGCCCGTTTGCAACGACGGAAGCGTGGGCGACCCAACTTTTGAACGAAGCGCTCGCGATCCGCGAGGAAGACATCGCCGCCTGCAAGCGGATGGGGGAGTTCGGCGCGTCGTTACTCCCCTCCCCGGCGCGAATCCTCACCCACTGCAACGCGGGGGGGCTCGCGACCGCTGGGTGGGGAACGGCCCTTGGCGTGATCCGCTCCGCCGTCGCCGCCGGGAAAAAGATCTCGGTTTGGGTCGATGAAACGCGTCCCTTCCTGCAGGGATCCCGATTGACCGCCTGGGAGCTTTCGAAAGAAGGGATCCCACACACCCTGATCACCGACAACATGGCCGGACATTTCATTTCCCGAGGAGAGGTTGACGCCGTCATCACCGGCTCCGACCGGATCGCGGCGAACGGCGACGTCGCAAACAAGATCGGAACCTATTCCCTCGCCGTTCTTGCAAAGGAGAATGGGATCCCGTTCTACGCGGTGGCCCCACTCTCGACGCTCGATCTCGCCTGCCCCTCCGGCGACAAGATCCCGATTGAGGAACGCGACCCCAGGGAAGTTACTGAATTCGCAGGAAAACCGGTTGCCCCGGCCGGGACGATCGCCCGTCATCCGGCGTTCGACGTGACGTCGGCACGATACGTTTCTGCGATCGTTACAGAGGCGGGAATCGCACGCCCCCCCTATTCGGAATCATTGCGAAAGCTAGCGTCGAAATCAAAATGAGTTGAAGAACCGGACAGACGGTTTACCTTCACGTTTGAGGAGAGCTTATGCAGAAAACGGAAAAGATCTGGTTGGACGGGAAACTGATCCCCTGGGAACAGGCGAACGTGCACATCCTCACGCACACGCTTCATTACGGCGTCGGGGTATTCGAGGGGATCCGCTATTACGATTGCGGAAGCGAAGGAAGCGCCGTTTTCCGTCTGCGCGACCATATGAAGCGGTTCCTGGAGTCCGCCAAGTCGGTGGCAATGAACGTCCCGTACGATCTCAACAAGCTCTGCGAAGCCTGTGTCGAGACGGCGAAAGCGAACCAGCTCAAGGAAGGGTACCTCCGCCCGATCGCGTTTATTTCGGAGGGGCCGGGAGCCGGGGTCTGGGCATTCGACAACCCGGTCCGAGTAGGCGTCATCACCTGGGGATGGGGAAAATATCTCGGCGACGAAGGGTTCAAGAACGGGATCAAGACGATGATTTCGAGCTACACGCGGCTGCACCGGAACATCTCCGCCACGAAGGCGAAGGTTTGCGGCCAGTACGCCAACTCCGTTCTCGCCAAGCGGGATGCGAAGGTCAATGGCTGCGACGAGGCCCTTCTCCTCGACACCGAGGGGTTCGTGGCGGAAGGGACCGGCGAGAACCTGTTCCTGGTGAAGGACGGCATCGTCTACACGCCGCGCCTCGGATCGATCCTCCCCGGCTTCACGCGCGACGTGGTCATGAAGCTTCTGAAGGAGGACGGGATTCCGTTCCGTGAAGAACAGTTGATCCGCGACGACGTGTACAACGCCGACGAGATCTTCCTGACCGGAACGGCCGCCGAGATCACGCCGGTCCGCGAGGTCGATGCACGTCCGGTCGGCACCGGAAAGCCGGGACCGGTCACGGTCAACATGGCCAAGCAATACATCGAAATTGTCCACGGCCGCGTGGCCAAATACAAGGAATGGCTCACCTACCTTCGTTGACCATGAAGTTTCGTACTTGGATCGTACCCGTTCTTCTTCTCGCGACGGCCTGCGTGAAAAGCGGCCCGGAGACGCAGAGCGGTCTGGTGCCGGCCAGCATGCGGACCTACTCGAAGCCGTTCTCCACGGTCTGGAAGGCGGTTACGCAAACGGTGCAAATCGACTTCATGATCCCGATCGAAGTGATCGAAAAGAAGCGGGGGTATTTCGCAAGCGAGATGGTGAAGGATTACCAGCCGTTCCAGCGCTCGCGCTACCGACTCTCCGGGACCGTCCTATACGACGGGCAATCGACGGTGGTGAAGCTCTACAAGCAACTGGAGATCGAACAGGCGGACGCCTGGAAAACGATCCCGAGCGATCTCTCTCTCGAAAGCAAGATCCTGGAGTCGGTCTCGAAAAGACTAAACCGCGAAAAGTAAGTCCCGCCGGAACCGCGTGACCGATCGCGCTTTTCCGGTCTCGTCGTCGACGTCGACGATCACACCGCAAAACCTCACATCCTTTTTCCCGACGTCGAATGCCCCTCTTTTTCCCTGTACGAACCGTTCGAGCGCGAGATCGGTGCGCAGGCCAATGACCGACTCGTAGGGCCCGGTCATCCCGACATCGGTGATATAGGCGGTTCCCGCAGGCAAAATCTGTTCGTCCGCCGTCGGCACGTGCGTGTGGGTCCCCAGAAGCGCGGAAATGGTCCCGTCCAGGAACCACCCCATCGCCCGCTTTTCCGACGTCGCCTCGGCGTGGAAGTCGACGATGACGACCGGCGTTCGGGCGCGAAGTTCCTCCATCCGCTCTTTCACGGTCTGGAACGGTGAATCGATCCGCTCCGCCATATGAACGATCCCCATCAGGTTCAGGACCGCGATCGTCTTTCCGTTCCGACCGGTCCCGACGAACGCGCCAGTGCCCGGAACGGAAGCGGGGTAGTTCGAGGGACGAAGAAGCCTCGGTTCCGACTCGAAAAACGGATCGATCTCTTTCTTGTCGCGGGCGTGGTTTCCGGTCGTGATGACGTCGCAACCACTGTCGAAAAACTGCCCGCAGATCTCGCCGGTGAGCCCCTTTCCCCCCGCCGCGTTCTCCCCGTTCACGATCACAAAATCGAGCTTCTCCTCCCGGATCAACCCCGGAAGAGTTTCAAACACAGCCCGACGGCCCGGCCTGCCGAACACGTCACCGATCAGAAGAATACGGCTCAAGGAGTTTTTCGATTACCTTTGGGAATCAATCAGCTTGATGACCTGGGAGGCTTTCTGCCGAAGCAGCGTCCGGCGGTCGTCCTCCTCCCGGCGGAGCTTCAAGAGCTCCCCGGCGAAGTTCATGGCAGCCAGGACCGCGATCTTTTCCGGCGCCCCCGGCCCTACTTTCCCGGCGAGCTCGTGCATCTTGCCGTTGACGAGATCGGCGGTCTGATTCGTGAACCGCTCGTCGAATTCGGTACGGATGGAGTAGGTCTTGCCGAGGATTTTGATTTCCACGCTCACACCGTGGTCTTACCGGCCGGCCAGGGCCAAGTCAAGGCGCGCTGCTACTCTTCCGCAGCGGTTCTGCGTTCGATCACGGGGTAGGCCAGGTGGCAGATGATCGAGTTGATCCTTCGTAGGTTGCTGAGCAGATCCAGGTGGATCGAGGAGGTCTCGAACGCCTCTTTCAGCCCCTGGCTCAACCGCAGAAGATGCCTCTGGGCGAACTCCTGCTCGATCTCCGCGAGGTGTTTCTTGTGCCGCAACACCTTCTTGCCGAGATCGTGATCTCCGCTCGCCAGGGCGGTGATCGCCAGGCGGAAGTTCTCCACCACCAGGTCGTGGAACTCCTGGATCTCCTTCCACCCTTCCGCGGAGAACGAGACAATCTTCCGCCGTTTTTTCTCGGCCAATTCCATGATGTCCTTGTTGATGACATCGCCGATCTGCTCGAGATCGTGCGTTAGGGTCAGGAGTTCCAACTGCCGCCTCCCCTGGTTCTCCACGAGCTGCGCCTGATTCACTTTCGCCAGGTAGAACTTGATCTCCCGGTCGAGATGGTCGACCTGATCGTCGAGCTCTTCCAGCCGTTCGATCGTTTCCCGCCCCGCCTCTTCGAACGGGATCAGCACCTGGGTGCACATCTCCTGGGCAATCTCGGCCATCCGCAACACCTCGCGGAAGACGTTGGCGAACGCCAAGCCGGGCGAATCGAGCGAGGCAACGTCGAGGTATTTCGCCGAAAACTCCTTTTCCTCCTCCGGTGCGTGGATCCAACGCACGGCCGCTTTCGAGATCAGGGGGCAGAGAGGCAGGAACAGAACGGCGAGTAAAACGTTGAACCCGATGTGGATCGCCGCAACTTGGTACGAAACGCCGCTGAACACCCCCTCGATCGCGTCCCCCACGAGGGCCGCGAACGGCATCACGAGAAGGACGCCGATAACCTTCAGGGCGACATGGATGTACGCGATCCGCTTTCCATCCGCCTGGGCCCGCAGGCTTGCGGCGAACGGACCGGTCGTGCTGCCGAGGTTCACGCCAAGAACGAATGGGACCGCCTCTTGCACATTCAGCAGCCCGGCTACGGCAAACGACATAAGGATCCCCAAGACCGCCGCACTCTTTTGCAGAATCGCCGTCAGGATCGCCCCGAAGAAGAACGTCACCCACGGGTTGGAAACGATCGCCGAGAGGACCTGCCGGACGAGGGGGGACTCTTTCAAAGGCTCCCCGGCAGCGGTCAGGAGGCCGAGACCGTAAAAGAGAAACCCCGCCCCTAGAAACGCCTGGGCGAAGAACTTCGGCCGATTTCGTTGAAAGATGAAGTAGGAAAGGAACCCGAAGATCAGCGCCCCCAGCGCGATGGTCCGGATGTCGAGACGGACGGAAGCCGCCAGAAGAAGGACTAGGAGTGTCGTCCCGATATCCGCGCCGAGCACGATCGGTGTCGCCTGTCGAACGCTTAAGACCCCGATCGATCCCATGCCGACGAGCATCACGACGGTCGCGGTGGAACTCTGGAAGATCGCCGTCAGGAAGATCCCGACGACGAGCGCCGCGAAGGAGTTCCGGGTGAGCTTTTCGATCTGGGTGCGCAGACCGTCGCCGAGCGCCTTGCGAAGCCCCTCTTCGGCCAGACGGAGGCCGAAAAAGAAAAAACAGATCGCACTGAAAAAATGAATGAACGAAAACTCGCGCATCTTCTAAAACAGTTCTTCCGAAAAATTCACGGGATCGAACGGGACGAGATCCCCCGCCTGTTCCCCGACCCCAACGTAACGAATCGGAACCGACAACGCCAGAGAACTGGCAACGGTCGCTCCCCCTTTCGCACTGCCGTCCAGCTTGGTCACGACGAGTCCAGTCACCGGAACCGCCGCGAGAAACTCCTTCGCCTGCGAGATCGCGTTCTGCCCGGTGGTCCCGTCAAGGATCAGATAGATCTCGTGCGGTGCTCCCCGCCCGTCCTTCCCGAGAACTTTGACGATCTTCTTCAGCTCTTCCAGGAGCGGCGCCTTGGTGTGCATTCGCCCCGCGGTATCGGCCACCATCACCCCTCCCAATGCGACCGCCCTCTGCCAAGCGTCAAAAACGACTGCCGCCGGATCGGCCCCTGAACCTTGGGCCACAACTTCGGCTCCGATCCGTCCTCCCCAGATCTTGAGCTGTTCGATCGCCCCAGCACGGAACGTGTCGGCCGCTGCGAGAACGACTTTCTTCCCCTCGTCGAGATAGCGGCGGGCGAGGCGCGCGGCAACCGTCGTCTTGCCGACGCCGTTCACACCGACCAGGAGGATTGAACCGGGGATCGGGAGTATTTTTACCTCTCCCGGTATCTCGCGGAGAATCGATACGGTCGTTTCACGGAGGAGACGCAGAACCCCGTCAGGATCCCGGACTTTCGATCGCTCAACCGCATCGATCAAACGTTCGACGATCGGGGCACCGAAATCGGCTTCGTAGAGGAGTTTCTCGAGATCGTCGTGGGGAATCTCTTCCGAGCGACTCAGTAGCTGTCGTAGACGGCCGCGCCAGGCGGCTATGACTCGGGAACCGAACATCGGCCCCTTATAACCGCTCCGGGGTTATTTCCGAAAATCTTCCGTCTTGATCTTGTACTTCTCGATCTTCCGAAGCAGCGTCTTTTTCGGGATGTTCGTCTGCGCGCTGGTCAGGTTGATCCGGCCGTTGAATTTTTGAAGCGCCCGGACGATGAACTCCTTCTCCAGTTTTTCTTTGTAGACCTGGAAATCGAGCTCTCCCTCGGCGTGCGGCTCGGCGGAGGGCGCAGCGGGAGAACTCGTCTCCGCCTGCGAGGCCGCCGGGCGCGCCACATCGACCGGGCGCAACCGTTCGGGGAGCGCGAGTTCGGTCACAACCGTTCCGCTCTCCATGATGAAAGCATGCTCGATCACGTTTCCCAGTTCGCGGATGTTCCCCGGCCACTGATACTCTTTCATTCGGGCCAGCGCCGACGTATCGATCCCCTGGATCGTCTTCTTGTGGGCGGCATTGAACTTCCGGATGAAGTGCTGAATCAGGATCTCGATGTCCTCCTTCCGGTCGCGGAGCGGCGGAAGGAAGATCGGGAGGACGTTCAGGCGATAGTAGAGGTCTTCGCGGAAGATCCCCTTGGCCATCAGATCCTCGAGGTTCCGGTTCGTGGCGGCCATGATCCGGACGTTCGTCTGGACTTCGAGGTTCGATCCGACCGGGGAGAAGACCTTCTCCTGCAACACACGGAGTAACTTCACTTGCATCGCCGGAGAGATGTCCCCGATCTCATCCAGGAACAGCGTTCCCCCTTCGGCGTACTGAAACTTCCCGATCTTCCGCTGGTCGGCGCCGGTAAAGGACCCCTTCTCGTGACCGAACAGCTCGCTCTCGATCAGGTTCTCCGGGATCGCGCTGCAGTTGACCGCGACAAATTTCCCGTCTTTTCGCAGGGAGTTGTAGTGAATCGCCTGCGCCAGGACCTCTTTCCCGGTCCCGCTCTCACCGCGGAAGAGAATGGCGGTATCGACCGTCGCCACCTTCTCGATCAGGCTCACGATTTTCCGCATCTCGTCGCTCTGGCTCGAGAGGCGAATTCCGATTTCCCCTTTGAAGATCGGGGCGGAGTACGCGACCTGCGCCACCATTTCGTGCGCCTTGAGGGCGCGATCGACCATGTGGCGGATGTCGTCGTGACGGATCGGTTTGGAAAGGTAGTTGTAAGCCCCCTCGCGAATCGCCGCGACGGCGTCCGGAACGGTGGAGTACGCGGTCAGGATCAGAATGATGATGCGCGGGTCTTTTCGTTTGATTTGGCGGAGCGCTTCCATCCCCCCCATTCGGGGCATGTCCATGTCGAGGATGACGAGGTTCGGGGAACCGTACTTGTCGACCCATTCGACGGCGCTTTTCCCGTCTTCGGCCTCATCGACCTGGTACAGGTCGACGAACGCCGCCCGGAGCGAGTGCCGGAGTTCCGGGTCATCGTCGACGATCAGAATTCGGTTCACCTCAGAGTGCCTCCGCGCGAAGAATATAACGCGACGCGACAACTTGTCAATACCGCATTTCTTGCCACGCCGAACGAGCGAATGCTAGAATTCGTTGGACGAAAAAGCTACTAAAATCAAACTCTTGTGTCTTAAGAGCGGGAACCGTGTGGGAGGATGGGTGCGGCAATGAAGGAACTCGTGGAGATGATTGCGAAAGCGCTCGTCGATAAGCCGGAAGAGGTCCAGGTTGAGGAGTCGCAAGGAACTTACACTTGCGTGATGAAACTTCGGGTCGCGAAGGAAGATATCGGGAAGGTGATCGGAAAGAAGGGGGCGAACGCGAACGCCATCCGGACGATTCTCGACGCCTCCGGCGGAAAGCAAAACAAGCGGTACGTTCTGGAGATCGTGGAATAATTTTGCACAGCTGGGACGATCCTGTCCCCTTTTGAGCACCCCAGCATGCATACAACATACTAATATAATAACATTTTGGTCCGGCATGGACCTTGCGATCCTATTTAGGAACGATGCCCCGGTCTGTGCCCAGACAGCTTCTTTCGGCGATTCTCCTTCTCGCAACCCTGAATTTTGTCGGTTGCCGGAAGCCGTTTCAAGCCGACATCCAGGACATCGCCGACCGCGACGACGTTCCGCCAAACGTAATCATCCACACGGTCTTCATCGGCGACAACTGGATCTCCAAGAAGACGATCGAGAAGAAGGGGAACTTCCAACTCTCGAACTGCGTGCAGGCGAATACGCCGGTTCCAGCCGGTTCGGCGACACCGACCGGAAGCGGAACTTCGGCGGCCAGCACCCAGAAGCAGGAGACCCGCGTCGGGATCAACGGGTATCTGACCGAAAGTTTCAACTACGCTAAAGCGAAAGACGGCTCACAAAAGAGAAAGACCGACGTCTACTTCATCCCGTACTCGGAAACCTCCGACGACCCGCCCCTTATTCCGGGGGAGCGGTACTGCTTCGACGTGAAGGACATGGCGGCCGACGGTGCCGATTCGGCGCTGGTCATGGGAAAGAGCGTGACGTTCCAGGTCAAGAACCGGGACGAGTTCGGGTTCGCCACCGGTGAAGACGACCTTCAGATCACTTCGACCAACATCTCGAACACCAAGGACAAAAAAACGGTCACTCCCGAGGAAGCCGTCCTCGTCGAGGTTTCCGATCACGCGAATCCGCGCGAGATCGTTCAAGGGACCCACCTTTGCTCCAGCAGCAAGGAGCAGACCGGTTCAAAAGATAATTCCTCCTCCCCCTGTGGAAACAACGGCATCAACATCCAGGGGGGACGGATCTACTTACTCGAAGACATGACGCCAGACCCTGACACGAAGTACATCACGGCCAATTTCAACCTCTACGCTTTTGACGGAGGGGTGACCGACACCGAGCACCGTTACGTTCTCCAAGTCGGTGTTCCGTCCAAGGGGGAAGTTGGGCGCGTTTCCTTTACTCCAGAGGGCACGACTGTCTCCACCGAAGAAACGATGACGGACGAGACAAAAACCGACGAGACCAAAGCGGATGAAACGAAGAGCTCAAAAGCGGACAAAGCCAAGAAAAAGCAGGCAGCGCAGTCTGCAAAACAGGGTAATCAGCTGAAGAATTTCAAGCAGAAATCGGACTTCCCCAAAGACGTCGACAACGTTCTCTGGATTCAAATCGGCACCACCACGTGATACTCTCCTGCCGTGCCCGTTCCGGCCGCGACGGCTTGGTTCCAGACGATTCTTTTGTCTCTTCTTGTCCTGTCTCCGCCGGCTCTCGCTGAACCAAAATCCGAAACTCCCTACCCGCTGAAAAAAGGAACGCGCTGGACCTACGTCACCGAGACGGGAGCGACGCGGATCGCGCTCGTCGAGGGGTTCACCCAACTCAAACTCGGGTCGACCGTGCTCCCCGCCGCGGTTCTCCGCCGCACCGACGGCCGCGACCGCCTTGTGATCCGGACCGAAACCCAGTGGATCGAGTGCGGTCTCATCGACCCGGTCGCGCAGCAGGTCGACTGCGAACATCCTCTCGTCTTCTTCACCTGGCCCCTCCGCGAAGGAGTTCGTTGGAGCGGCGCCGATCTCGACTTCTTCGTCGAGGGGACCGATCCGGTCGATCTCCCGGCTGGAAAATTTGATCACGCCTGGCGGATCGCCTACATGCCCCCGGGGGGACAGGACCCGCTTGGTGAAATCTGGATGGCCGAAGGGATCGGGCCGATTTGGATTCGCGAACACCTGACGGAGTACAAGCTCACGAAGTTCGAACCGGGGAGCGGGCCCGACCTGCCGGCAGTTTCCCGTTCATCGGCCTCTGTGCTCTTGGAACGTGTCCCCTCCCCCGCCCTGCCGTTACGGGACCGGGTGATCCGGTTCGTGTCCGGATACCTGCGGGACGCCGGTTGGGTCTGGATCGGCTTCGCTCTGTTCCTCCTCGTCCTGGCCGGCACCGGGATCGGCCTCGTGCGTTCACTTGGGAAGCGCGGAAGCACCGAGTCGATCGGGGCAACGGAGATCCGTCCCGACGATCGGGATGCCGTCAGCGCCCTCATCCGGACCGGAAGCCTGGAACAGGCGACCCGCGATCTGGAAAAGCTGGTGAAGGAGAATCCAGGATATCCGGATCTGCACTACCAACTCGCGCAACTCCAGAAAGCGACGGAGAGGCCGAGCGAAGCGCGGAAGAGCCTGGAGGAAGCTCTTCGCCTGAACGGGAACTATACCGAGGCGCGTCTCGATCTCGGAAGGCTTCTGATGGATGCCGGAGAGCCGGTGGCCGCCGCTCGCGAACTGACGATCGCAGCGGAACAGCACCCTTCTTACGCCGACGTTCACTTCGAGCGGGGGCGAGCGCTTTTCGAAAGTCGGGAGTTCGCGGCCGCCGCAACCGCCTTTGAACGAACCCTCGAGATCAACCCGGCCTTCGCCGATGCGCGACAACTCCTCACGGAATGCCGAGAAACGGCTCAACCGGACCCAAAGGCCGGGAACCGACCCGGAGGGGGGGACAAAAATGTTCAAGGATGATCACGGGTTATCCCTGAGGCTTCCGGAAAGCTTGGCATACATGTTGCTCTCTTTGGGGGGGATGACGTTTGCTCTCCTGCTTGCCGTATCGATCTTCGTAAGCCCTCCGGCGTTCGCCGCCTTCACGAAGCCGGGGCAGGATCTGACCTACGACAAGAAAGAGGTCAACCGGGGAGTCGACCACGGAACCCGCGCACGGGAGACCGTGCAGAACACGAAGAAAGGAAAACAGGCAATTGATCAAGATCTCGCCGACAAAAACAAGGGAACCAAGAATCGTATCCGCCGCTCGAATGCTAACAACCGCCAATCAGCGATCACATCGACCACCCGGATGACCCCCACGGGAGCGATCACCAAGGCCGGCGTCGATCTCATCAAGTTCTTCACCGGTGGCGGCGGGCTCTTCACGATGGAGTTTTTGAACCTCTTCGTGAAAGACGTCCTTTCCTTCTTCGCCCCGAGCCTCGGATTAACCGGCTCCCAACTTCAATCGATCGTCGGACCCGTCGAAACGTGCGCGGGAAAAGACGCAGATTCTTCGACCCCTTCGACGGACGAAAGCAGGTACGGCCCCTGCCCCAGCGGGGACTGCGGGAATGCGAAATCCCCGGGATATCAGCGGAACAACATCGCCCGCCAGAGTTCGTTCGAAAACTTTTTCGCCTCCCTCAACCCCTGTAAGGGGTAGTATCCGTTCATGCGTTTATTCACTCCTCTCGGGGGCCTGCTCCTCTGTCTCTCGCTCGGCTGCGGACCCGGACGTATCGAAATGTTGACCGACCGGACCGACCGCTACAACAAAACCGTCCGGTGGGGGAACCTGGCCGCAGCGGGACATTTCATCTCCGACGAGAATCGGAAAACGCTTCTGGAAAAGATGGGCCGGGAGATCGACCGCAGGCGGGTGTTCGACTTCTCGATCGCCGACATCGCGATCGACCCCGAGAAAAGAAAGGGGTCCGTGCTCGTCGAGTTCAGCTATTACGGGATCAGCGACCAGAGCCTTTCCTACCGCCAGGAGATGCAGCTCTGGCAGTGGGATTCGGCAAAGAAAGACTGGTTTCTCATAGAGACGCGCGACCTTCCGGCCCGACGCAACTGATCTAGAACGGGATGTCCTCGTCGGACCCGCCGAGGTTCTCGGGCGGTGGAGGCAGGTCGGGCGGAAGGTTCGCTGACTCGGTCTTTCGATCCCCCGGGCCCCCCAAAAATTGGAGGTTCGTCGCAACAACCTCGGTCGAGTACCGCTTGGTCCCGTCCTTGTCGTCCCAGCTACGGGTCTGCAAACGTCCTTCCACGTAGACCTGGCGCCCCTTCGTGAGATACTGCCCGGCGAGCTCGGCCAGCTTGGACCAGACCACGACGCGGTGCCACTCGGTCCGTTCCTCTTTCTGGCCGTTCTTGTTCGTCCAGCTCTCGTTGGTCGCCAGACGCAAGTTCGCCACCGGCGATCCCCCCTGGGTGTAGCGGATTTCGGGATCGGCCCCGAGATGCCCGATCAAAATGACTTTATTTACGCTGCCGGCCATGGGAACTCCTTCCGCTTCGGGGCTTTACGGGTCGCATCCTGACTTGTCAAGAACGGCGCCGCCGGTTAGCGTCGTTCCGTTCACCATCATGGCCGCTCCTGAATTTTTGAAGCGTGGGTTCGACTACTTGGCGGCAAATCCCGCGCTGGACCGGACCGTCCGTTTTCTGGTTCTGGCGGCACTTGGCTACGCCACGTACCGGTTTGTGATGAGCCGGTTCGCCTTCGGCCTCCGGAAAATGATTCCGATCCTCGGAACGATCTACGCCCGTCGACAAGTCCAGGATCTCATACGGGATGGCGAGTACGCCCAGGCCGGAGAGCTTCTCCTCGAGGCCGGGGAGCTGGATCACGCAAGCCGCATCTTTCAAGAAGGGAACCTGTTCGGACGCGCTGCCGACGTCTACCTCAAACAGAAAAAGAGCGATCAGGCGGCTCTCATGTACGAACGGGCCGGCGATTTCGAGAAAGCCGCCTCGCTCTATATCGAACGGAAACAATACGACCGGGCCGAGGCAAGTCTTGAAAAGATGGGGAAGCTCGACGCGGCCGGAGACCTTTATCTGTCGCGCGGGGAGCTGCCGCTCGCGGCCAGGGCTTTCCTGAGATCTCAGAGATATCTCGAAGCGGCCCGGGTCTTCGTCAAAATGGAGAAAGTCCGGGAATCGTGTGACGCCTACGGGAAGGCGTTCGATCATGTGAAAGCCCGATTCGACGGGATCGCGAGCGAGGTCGTATCGCCGGAGGCGGCGGAGATCGGGATCGAGGCCGCCAACCACATGGAACGCGTGAAGGAGTTCAAACGCGCCGCCGCTCTCTTCGCCGAACTTTCGAGACCTGCCGATGCGGCCCGCTGCTATGCGGGTGCGGGGGAGTTCAAGAAGGCGGGGGAGTTGGCCCAAGCAGGGGGGGATCTGAGTCAGGCGGCCAAGTATTGGGAGAAATCGGGGGATCCGAGAACCGCCGCACGCCTCGAAGGAGAGCGGCTCGTAGTCGCGGGAGAATCGCAGGGCGCCATCGCCAAGTTCCAGGAAGCGGAGGAGTTTTCCCGGGCAGCCGACCTTTATCTGGAGCTTCACGAACCGATCAAGGCGGCCCAGATGTACGAACGGGGGGAGGATTTCCATTCCGCGGCCTCTCTGTACCGGGATGCTGGCCAGCTCGAAGAAGCGGGAAACGCGTTTGAAAAGGACCGGGATTATCGCGAAGCGGTCGCCTGTTACCGGAAAGCCAATCTGCCGGAGCGGGAGGCGGCGATTCTCGAGAAGCTCGGCGATTTCGTCTCGCTCGCGGAGTGCCTCGGACGGCAGGGGGATTCGAAAACCGCTCTGCAGTGGCTGGAAAAAGTGCGGGAGAACGATCCGGAGTTCCGCAAGGCTCTCTCGATGAAAGGGAAGTTCCTTTTGAAGAGCGACCCGGTGAAGGCGAAAGAGTACCTCGACCGGGCGGTCAGCATGGTGGAGAGATTGACCAGCGAAGATGTCGACGCTGTTTACAACCTTGCGGTCGTCTCGGAACAGACCCAGACCGAGTCGAAAGCGCTCGATGTCCTGGAGCGTGCACTCGTTCAGGATCGGATCGAGCACGAAGCGCGCGGAAAAGCGGAGAACCTCCGGCGAATGCTCACGGAAAAGATCGCTCTTCATTCGCGGATGATCTCCTCCCCCGGAGCGGACACCGACGGGACTGCAGCGTTCCCACGAGCGGAATCGGCCGGATCGACCTCCGTCAAGGCGACCCGCTACGTGCCGGTGAAGGAGATCGGCCGCGGCGGGATGGGGATCGTCTACACGGCACGCGACATGACGCTCGACCGGATCGTGGCGTTGAAGATCTTGCCGGAATCGCTGAAGACGAACGAACGCGCGGTCGCGACGTTCCTGCGGGAGGGGAAGGCGGCGGCGGCGCTGAATCACCCGAACATCGTCATCGTGCACGACGCCGGAATGCAGGCCGGACAGTACTACATCGCAATGGAATTCATCGACGGACGGACGATCAAGGAGATCCTGCGCATCAAGAAACGGCTCACCCTCCCGAGCGTTCTCGAGGTTCTTCGGCAGCTCCTCTCGGCTCTCGCGTACGCCCATTCCAAGAACGTGGTTCACCGGGATCTGACGACGAACAACATCATGTGGACGCAGCAGAAGAGCGTGAAGATCATGGATTTCGGGCTCGCCAAGATGATCACCGAGTTGATGAGCGAGCAGTCGATCATCGGCGGCACCCCGTCGTTCATGTCGCCGGAACAGACGCTCGGCAAGCCGATCGATCACCGGACCGACATCTACTCCCTCGGCATCTGCATCTACGAAATGCTGTTGGGGGAACTCCCCTTCATCGGCGGGGATCTCGGCTACCACCATCTCCACACCCCCGCTCCCGATCCGCGAGCCCGGGATTCCCAGGTCCCGGAGGTGTTTTCCGAGATCATCCTCCGTTGCATGCAGAAAGAGCCGGAGAAGCGGTTCCAGAGCATCGCGGAGATCCAAGAGATCATCGGGAAAATCCCATGACCGTGTTTCGCAGCGCGCACCACCGCGACACGCACACGCTCATTCACTTGAGCGCCCTCAAACAGAATTGGGATGCGATCGTGGCGCGGATTCCGAAAGGGTCGCGGATCCTGCCGGTCGTCAAAGCGAACGGGTATGGCCACGGCACGCTGACGATCGCGAGAGAGTGTGCGCGCCTTGGCGCCGTCGGAATGGGAGTCGCCGAAGTGGGGGAGGCGCTTTCGCTCCGCTACAGCGGATATGCGGAAGAGGTTCTCTGTTTCGGGGAGTTCTCGGCCGAAACGGTCATTCGGGCGGGGGGGGTCGACGTCACCTTCGTCCTCCACTCGAAAGAGGAGATTCCCGAGGTCATTCCCGCCATCCGGCGGCTTTCGGTTCCGGCACGCATCCATCTCGAGATCGAAACCGGGATGCACCGTCTCGGGATCGAACCGGACGATTGGCGCGATGTCGCGCTCCGTCTTCGCTCGCTTCCGGAGATCCGGGTCGAAGGGATTTTTTCGCATTTCTCCGAATCCGAAGCCGCCGACCTTTCCTTTTCCGAACACCAGCAGAGTGAACTCGAACGAGCCGCCACGTTGTTCGAGGAGATCCTGGGGCACCGGCTGATCCGTCACGTGGCGAACAGCGGCGGCGTTTTGAACCTCCCCGCCTCACGTCTCGATTGGGTCCGCCCCGGCCTGCTCCTCTACGGGTACGCTCCCGGGCAGATTCTCCCCGCGGGGGAGTTCCGGCCGGTTCTGGAGTGGAGGGCCCCGATCATCCAGATCAAGAAGATCCGCAAAGGGGACCGCGTCGGGTACGGCTCGGTCTTCTGCGCTCCGCAGGACATGACGATCGGGACGGTCGCCGTCGGATACGGGGACGGGTACCGACGCGGTTTCGTTTCGGCCGGAGTTGGGTATCGGGGAAAAAGGCGTAAGATCGTCGGCTCGGTTTGCATGGATCTCCTCATGGTCGATCTTTCGGATCTCGCCGATCCCCGAAGAGGGGATGATATCGTCCTCATGGGGGACGGCTCCCAGGGGGAACCTACGGCGGCGGAGTTGGCCTCCGCGGAAGGAAGTCTGGCGTATCAGGTCCTGACCGGGATCAGTGCACGCGTCGGCCGGGAAGCGGTTTGAGGGGCACCGGATGAAAATCACGGAGTTCACCGAAAAGCCGATCGGCAACCTGGGTCGGTTCATCCTGTCGGTCGTCTACATGTTTCTCGTCGCGATCCGCGAGACCGGCCGGGTCCTCCTCCTCCTGCGGGAAGTCGTGGTCCAAACTTTCCACCCGCCGATCCGCTGGAAAGCCACGGTTCAGCAAATGCAATTCATCGGCGTGAGCTCCTTGTTCATCGTCGTCCTGACCGGGGCGTTCACCGGAATGGTCTTCGCCCTCCAGAGCGGCCGGGCCTTCGCGCTTTTCGGGGCGCAGACACTGACCGGGGCGGTCGCCTGCCTCTCCATCGCGCGGGAGCTGGCCCCCGTGCTCACGTCGATCATGGTCACGGCGCGGGCCGGCTCGGCCATGGCGGCACAACTCGGAACGATGCAGGTCACGCAGCAGATCGACGCCCTTTCCGCGATGGCGGTCAATCCGGTCAACTACCTCATCGTTCCCCGCGTCCTCGCGTCGATCCTGGTCGTTCCGATTCTGACCGCCGTCTTCGATTTCGTCGGGGCCCTCGGCGCGTACGTTGTCTCGGTCAAGATCCTCGAGATCGACGCCGCGATCTTCGTCGCGAAGATCCGCTATTACGTCGAGATCCAGGACATCGTGCAGGGGCTGTTCAAGTCGGTCGTCTTCGCGATCATTCTGTCGCTCGTCTCCTGCTACAAAGGATACAACGCCAAAGGAGGGGCCGCGGGGGTCGGCCTCGTCACGACCCAGGCGGTCGTGATCTCTTCCGTGGCGATTCTCGTGTCGGACTATTTCCTAACCGCGCTTCTCTTCTGACGAACCGATGATCGATATCCGAAACCTCCACAAATCGTTCGGCTCCCAGAAGGTGCTGGACGGCCTCAATCTCTCCGTCGAGGCCGGGAAGATCGCCTCGATCATGGGGCCGAGCGGCGTGGGAAAATCGGTCCTCTTGAAACTCCTGATCGGAATCCTGAAACCGGACCAGGGGGAGATCTACGTCGACGGGCAGGAGATCACGACCCTTCCGCCGGACGAACTCGACTTAGTCCGCCGGAAGTTCGGAATGTTGTTCCAGGACGCGGCCCTCTTCGACGACATGGATATCTACTCCAACGTGAGCTTCCCGCTCTACGAACACACCACGTTGTCCGACCGCCAGATCGCCGAGATCGTGGACGAGCGTCTTTCGGAGGTGGGCTTAACGAACGTCGATCAAAAGCTCCCGAGCGAGCTGTCGGGAGGGATGAGAAAACGGGCCGGGCTGGCCCGTGCTCTGGTCTTGGACCCGAAGTTTCTTCTCTTCGACGAGCCGACCACCGGCCTCGATCCGATCATCACCGATCAGATCGTCGAACTGATCCTTGAAACCCACAAACGTCACGGGATGACGATCGTTCTCATCAGCCACGACCTCGCCTTGAGCTACCGCGTGGCGCACAAGGTCGGCATGCTTTACAGAGGGAAGATCGTTGAGTATTCAACCCCCGAACAATTTCATCGTTCGGGGCACCCGTTCGTGAGAGAATTCTTACAAGCGCAGGCGAGCCACGAGAGCAAGGTTTTATGAGGAGATTCCTTTCCACAGAATTCGCGGTCGGGACGTTCGCGCTCTTGGGCCTCCTCATGATCATCTACATGTCGCTTCAGGTGAGCGACCGTTCCACCGTCGGCGGGATCGGGAAGTCGTACCATGCGTATTTCGAGACGGTGACCGGCTTGGTCCGGAAGGTTCCCGTCGAAGCGGCCGGGATCGCGTGCGGCTATGTCGAAACCACAGAACTCCGGGACGGGCGGGCCTACGTTACGGTCCGGTTGCAGGGACGGGTAAAGGTCTACGACAACGCCTCCCTTTCGATCCGGGACCGGGGGGTTCTCGGCGACAAGTACGTCCAGCTGAATCCCGGCACTCCGGACCGCCCGCTTCTCGAAAATGGGGGGGAGATCCCGAAGACCTATTCCCGCAGCGACTTCGAAAAGATCTCGAACGCATTGGCGGAGACCTCGGACACGCTCCGAGAGTTGATGACGTCGGACCAGCCGAAAGGGGCGCTCGGGAAGATTGTCGTGAATCTGCGCGACCTCTCAGGGAAGATGGTCGACATCGTCGGGGGGAACCAGGGGCGGATCAACCGGATCGTGGAGAACCTCGAGTCGTTCTCGGAAGACCTGAACGACATCACGGGGGAGAACAAAGAGCAGATTCATACCGTCCTGGTCGCCCTGAACGACGTGGCGGAGGCGATGAAGGACTCCCTTGGTAAAACAGGGAGCGTCACCCGCGCCGCGGAACGGCTGGATCGCACGCTGGGATCGCTCGAGAAGATCGTCGACAAGGTGGAACGGGGCGAGGGATCGGTCGGGAAGCTTTTGAACGATGAAACGACGGTCAACAACCTGAACAACGCCGTCGAGGGTCTGAACGAAACCTTCGGATTGATCCGTAAGATTCAGCTCGGCGTCCGGTATCGCGGCGAGTACCTGATCTCCGACAAGCAGATGCAGAATCTCGTCGGGATCACGATTGCGCCGGCTCCCGACAAATACCTCTTGATCGAGTTGGTCGACGCACCGAGGGGCAGGGCCCGCGTCGTCGACACCGTCGTCAGCGCCGGCGGGAACGTGGTCACGACCACCCAGACCGTTCAGACCAGCAACGATCTCCTCTTCACGATCATGCTTGCGAAACGGTTCTGGGACGTCACGTTCCGGGCGGGACTCCTCCGAAGCTCCGGGGGGGCCGGCATGGATTATCACCTACTCAAAGACCGTTTGATGCTGAGCGTGGAGGCGTTCGACTTCTCCCGCCCCGGAAACCGGGCCCATATCCGTGCCTACGGCACGTTCATCCTTTACAAGCACCTTCTCTTGACCGGCGGTGTGGATGACGTCGCCACAAAGGTGGGCGGCCGGAACGCCTTCGCCGGGGCCGGGATCCAGTTCACCGACAACGATCTCAAGGCGCTCATCGCCGCCATGCCCCGGCTCTGATGTCCTCCTCCCCGACTCGCCGCGCTCTTGTAAGTGTAAGCGATAAGAAGAACCTAGATGTTCTCGCGGCCGGGTTGCGGGAGTTCGAGATCGAGATTCTCTCTTCCGGAGGAACCGCGAAATATCTGCGCGAGAAAGGGTTCGACGTCGTTGAAGTCGGGGACTTCACAGGCGCACCCGAGATGTTGGACGGGCGATTGAAGACGCTGCATCCGAAGATCCACGGCGGGATTCTCGCGATACGGGACAACCCCAGGCACATGGAAGACTTGAAGCTCCGTGACTATGTCCCGATCGACCTGGTCGTCGTGAACCTTTACCCGTTCGAAGCCGCGAGCGCCGTGGAGGGAAAACCGGCCGCGGAGGTGATCGAGGAGATCGACATCGGCGGGCCGACGCTCCTTCGCGCAGCCGCCAAGAACTTCTCGTTCGTCGCGGTCGTAACGGAGCCTTCGCAATACGAAGGGCTTCTCGACGAACTCCGAACCCACGGAGGGTCGACGACCCTGGCCTACCGCGAAGCCCTGGCCCGCCGGGTCTTTGAACGAACCGCCGCGTACGACGCGACGATCGCCCGCTACTTCCAGCGGAAGGATTCCGCCCCGCCGAATTACTACCCACTCGCTCTCGAGCGAAAGTGGGAGCTCCGGTATGGGGAGAACCCGCATCAGACCGGCGCTTTCTATCTTCCGGCAGCCCTCCAGGGAAAAACCGCTCTCGAGCGCGTGCTCCAGGGGAAGGTCCTTTCCTATAACAACCTGATGGATGTCGCCGCCGCCATCGACCTCTCCGGCGAACTCCCCGGACGCTATTCCGTGGCGATCCTGAAACACACAAACCCCTGCGGGGTCGGTCTTTCCGATCACTCGCTCCGCGAAGCGTACGAGCGGGCGTTGGAGTGCGATCCGATCTCCGCCTTCGGCGGAATCGTGATCTTCTCCCATCCGCTCGATCCGGAGACGGCCGAAACCTGCGCCAAAACGTTCACCGAGATCGTCATCGCCCCCGCCTTCGACGTGCAGACGTTGGAACTTCTCGGGAAGAAGAAGAACCTCCGTCTCCTCGAGGTCGACGCGAAAAAAACCTCCCCGCTTCTCGGCGGTTTCGACATCCGCCGTGCAGTCGATGGGTATCTCATCCAGCAGCGTGATCGCGACATCGAGCCGCTCGATTCCGCCCGGGTCGTGACCCGTCGCGCCCCGACTCCGGCGGAGATGGAGGGGCTGGATCTCGCCTGGAGGGTCGCCAAGCACGTGAAGTCGAATGCGATCGTGATCGCGAACCGGTTCCAGACCGTCGGGATCGGGGCGGGACAGATGAGCCGGGTCGATTCGGCCCGGATCGCAGCCATGAAGGCGGATCCAAAGAAACTCACCGGGAGCGCCCTGGCCTCCGACGCCTTCTTCCCGTTCCGGGACGGTGTCGATGAGGCGGCCGCCCGCGGCGTCACCGCGATCGTTCAGCCGGGGGGTTCGCTCCGGGACGAGGAAGTGATCGCCGCTGCCGACGAGCACGGGCTCGCCATGCTCGTGACCGGTGTCCGGCACTTCCGGCACTGATCAACTCCCGATCCCGTGCTATGATCGCCGGGCATGCGGATCACCTGTCGGGACTGCCGCACCGATTTCGTCGTCTCGGTGGAGGAGGTCGGCCCGCGCGGCTACGCCTCGTCGTGTCCCTTCTGTCAGGCTTCCTTCCGGATCGTTCCGTCCACCGCCGCCGGCCACTCCTCGGACATCATCTTCGAGGATCGGAAGATCGCGAAACGGACCTGCCTGACCTGTTCCCGCGAATACGCCGCGGACATGACCGAGGTCCTCCCGATCTGCCCGAACTGCCGGAAAGAGGTGAAAAAAAAGCCGGCCCAGCGGGAGCACTCCCAATGGAAGGTCTTCCGGGATGGCCGGATGATCGAGCTGGCATCGGAAGGCTCGGTCGAGGAGTGGATCCGCATGGGCGAGATCCGACCGGACGATCCCTTGATCTCCCCGCAGGGGAAAACGGCGGCCGCCAAACGGTTCGGGAAATTCCGCTCCGCCCTCCGTGAACAGAAGCCGGCGCCGCCGCCGGCACGGACCTCCACGATCATCCGCCTCTTCCGCCGGTATTACCGCCCCGCCGAGCTGTCCCAGGGGTTCGGTTTTCTGTTCATGGCATTCGCCGCCTCCTGGGCCATCTATCGCGTCGTCACCTATCAACCCCCCCTCGCGACCCCCGGAGAGCTGGCGAAATTCGCGACCCATCTCATGAAACGCGTTCCTCCCCCGTCCCGTCCGTCCGATGCGCTGATGGAACAAGGGCGGAAGGTGATCGCTTCGGATCGTCCGGAGGAACTCGAGGTCGCGATGTCGCTCTGCGAGCAGGCCCTCGTCGCCGACCCGACCTCTGCCGACGCGTTCGCCCTGCTCGTATTGGCGTACGGATTCACCGCCGCCTGGAAGCAGGATCCCCGGTTCTCAGCCGCCACGCTCGATACGATTGATTTTTTCCAGCGCCTCTTTCCCAGGAGGGTCGAGGGGCTCGTGGCCAAAGCCCGCACCGCACTCGGATCCAGGAACGTCGCGCTGGCTCGCAGCTCGAGCCAGCAAGCACTTGAAGTGGATCCGGAAAACGCGTGGGCGCTCCTGACGCGCTCCCGGGTGTTGATCTCCCTCTCCCAAGATCAGGTCTCCCTCGATCAAGCGATCTCGCTCGCCACCCGCGCCGGAGCCCAGAATCCGAGCCTGCTCGAGGCATACGATCTATCGGGGGAGGCGCTCTTCTTGAAGGCGGAGCCGGCCGCCTCGCTCGACGCCTTCGAACGAAGGCTCGCGCAGGCGCCGAACGATCCGCGCGCGCTCTACCGGATCGGAACGATCCAAGAACGGGGCCGGGACTATGCCGGCGCGAAGCGTTGGTACCAGGACGCGTTGCGGGCCAGCTCCACCTTTTCCCCCGCCCGTCTCGAACTCGCGTTGATCTACAGCCGCATCGACAACAACCTTGCCCTGGCGGAGCGCCATCTCCGTGATATCGGGACGAGATACCGAAATCACGCCCGGGAAGAGGATTTACTCACCGCTTCGCGGGAACTGATCCGGATCCTGACCCGGAGCGGACGCGAGATCGAGGCGGCCGAGCTGGCGCGGACGCTCCCGGTCATCCTCTCGGATTCGCCCGACCTCGTGATCTCGCAATCTCGAGCGATCCGCACCGTACGAGGGGATCAGGGTGCCCTGAACGCGATCGACGCCTTCCTGGCGGGACATCCGAACTCCGCCGAGGCCCAGTTCGAGCGCGCCCGGATCCTCGAGAGGAAGGGAAGCGTCGAGGACGCGGTCCGCTCCTACCGCGCCGTCCTCGCGGAGCGACCCGAGTGGCTCGATCCGTACTTTTATCTCGTGAACCTTCTTATCGAGAAAAAACGGGACGATGAGGCGCTGGACGTGGCCGACGCGACGGTCAGCCGGGCCGGACTGCGCGAACGATCCGATCTCTGGCGACGACTCGACAGCGAGACTCTCCCACTGGACTCGAAGTCGTTCGTGACGACGTTCCAGAAACTCTCCCGTCGGCGTCCGGACACCGCGCTCGGGTACGCGCTGACCGGCCTCGCCCAGATGGAAGCCGGGCAGCTTCAAGCCGCACTCGTCTCCTTCCGCCGCGCAAAATCACTCGGTCCGGCATTGGAGTACACCAACGTTTACACCGGTCGCGTGCTCTTAGCACTCGGCGACACCGATGCTGCGCTGGCGGCGTTCCGCGAGGCGATTCGGATCAACCCGATCAGTGCAATGTCCCATTACTGGATGGGACGTGCACTGACCCGACAGAAGCGGTTGAGCGAGGCGGAACGGGCCCTCACGATCGCCTCGGCCGACACCGTCTGGGGATACCGGGCGCTTTCGGTCCTGGGGGATCTGGCCGCCGTGCGGGGGGACCGTCTCAGTGCGGAGGGATTCTGGCGGCGGGCACTCGAAAAAGAGCCTGCGTACGCGGCCCCCTGGCGATCGCTTCTGTCGCGCACCGACGTCGCGCAACGGTGACATGAGTTGACTTGACCGGACCCGGCCGCTACCGTCGCTCATTCCGATGCGCATTCTCTTGATCGGTAACGGCGGGCGCGAGCATGCAATCTGCCGAGCGCTCTCCTTGAGCCCGACGGTGGAGCGGATCTTCACGGCCCCGGGCAATCCCGGCACGGCCCAGATCGAGAAAAATCGGAACATCGCACTCGGGTCCGCCGACCTTCACGCACTCGCCACTTTTGCCTCGACCGAGGGGGTTGATCTGACCGTGGTCGGACCCGAGGGGCCTCTCGCCGACGGAATCGTCGACCGGTTCCGGGAGAGACGGTTGGACATCTTCGGGCCTTCAAAAGAGGCGGCGCGCCTCGAGTCATCCAAACAGTTCGCCAAAGAGATCATGGCAGAGGCCAAGATCCCGACCGCGTCATTCCAGGCCTTGCACTCGGAAGCGGAGGCTCTCGCCTATCTCCGCCGATGCCCCTACCCCGTCGTTCTCAAAGCGGACGGATTGGCGGCGGGAAAAGGGGTCGCGATCTGCCCGGGTCCTGAGGATGCCCGTCGTTTCGTCACAGCCGTAATGGGAAAGCGGATCTTCGGGGATGCCGGCGCAACCCTCGTGGCGGAAGAGTTTCTCGAGGGGGAAGAGGTGTCGTTCCTCGTGATCGCGGACGGCACCCATTACATCCCGCTCGTTTCCGCCCAGGACCACAAACGACTCAACGACGGCGAACGGGGGCCCAACACCGGCGGGATGGGGGCGTATTCTCCGGCCCCGATCTTCGATGCAACAATGCAAAAGCTTTGTGAGGCACGGGTGGTCCGGCCGCTGCTCGAAACGATGGCCGCGCGGAAAAATCCGTTCAGCGGCGTTCTGTACGTCGGCCTCATGATCACGCCGGCCGGGCCGAAGGTGTTGGAGTTCAACGTCCGGTTCGGGGATCCCGAAACGCAGGTGATCCTCCCAAGGCTTACAAGCGACCTCGCCGAGCTTTTGCTCGCAGCGGCGCGACGGCGACTCATCGGAATCACACCGACCTGGACCGCCGATGCAGCGATCGGGGTGGTTCTCGCCTTAGCCGGGTATCCGGCCGCGTCGAAAACCGGGGCCACGATCGAAGGGCTTGCGGAGGCCGAAAAAGAGGCCTTTCTCTTTCACGCCGGGACCCGATTGGACGGAGACCGGATCGTCACATCCGGGGGACGGGTGCTGACGGTCACCGCGCTCGCACCGACTCTCAAGGAGGCGGCGGAAAAAGCGTATCGAGCTGCCGATCGCATCCGTTATGATGGCAAAGTGTTTCGGAACGATATCGGCTGGCGGGTGCTTCGCCCGGAGGTAAGAAAATGAGCGTCACGGTCACCAAGGATCTTCAAACGGCGATCGAGGCGCTCCAAGCGGGAAAAGTGGTGGCCTACCCGACGGAAACCTTCTACGGCTTGGGGGTCGACGCGACGAACGGAGAAGCGCTTCGCGCGCTCTTCGTCTTGAAGAACCGGCCGCCGTTCAAGCCGTTCCCGATTCTCCTTCCCGATGTCCGTTCGCTCGGCAAATACGTCACGCCGACCCCGCCGAATGTACGAAAGCTGGTCAATCAATACTGGCCCGGCGCTCTGACAATTGTTCTCCCCGCTTCGGGGCTCCCCTCCGAGCTCATGAACCGGGACGGCGGCGTCGGGTTCCGCGTCACCGGACACCCACTGGCGAGCAAATTGGTGAAAGGGTTCGGCGGTTGCATCACGACGACCAGTGCGAACCCCGGTGGAAAACCATCGGCAAGGACTGCCACGGAGGTTGTTAACTATTTCCGGAATGCCGATCTCTGCGTTCTGGATGGCGGATCCACCCCGGGTGGACAGGCCTCGACAGTGATCGAGTTGTCGGGGGGAAATGCCCCCAAGTTGCTGCGTTCGGGCCCGATTTCCTGGGAGGAGATCGAATCTACGATCGGAACGTCTTCCCGAAGTAGGTGATGATCTTGTCGGCGCCGGCGCGTTTGATCGCCGTTAGGATCTCCGTCGTGATCGCTTTCTCGTCGACCCATCCCCGCTGGGCGGCCGCTTTGACCATCGAGTATTCGCCGCTCACGTTGTAGGCGACGATCGGGACGTCGAACCGTTCCTTCGCCGCGCGGATCACGTCGAGATAGGCAAGAGCCGGCTTCACCATCACCAGATCGGCCCCCTCGTTGATATCGGCCTCGATCTCCCGCATCGCCTGCCGGACGTTCGCCGAATCCATCTGATAGCTCTTCCGGTTCCCCGATTTCGGCGCCGACTTCGCTGCCTCCCGGAACGGACCGTAGAACGAGGAGGAGTATTTCGCCGCGTACGAAAGGATCGGCGTGTACGCAAACCCGTTCTTATCCAACATCTGTCGAATCGCCCCGACCCGGCCGTCCATCATGTCGGAGGGGGCCACGATGTCCGCCCCCGCCTGCGCGTGCGAAAGAGCCATCCTCGCGATCGTCTCGAGCGACGAGTCGTTGTCGATCATGCCGTCTTTCAAATGTCCGCAGTGGCCGTGATCGGTATAAGCGCAGAGACAGACGTCGGTCACCACCACCATTTCCGGATCGTGCTTCTTGATTTCCGAAACGGCCCGTTGAACCAGGTTCCCCTCTTTCCAGGCCCCCGTCGCCTTCACGTCTTTCTCGTCCGGAACCCCGAACAGGAGAACCGCCGGAACCCCCGCTTCGCGGATTTCGTCGATCTCCGAACGGAGATGGTCGACCGAGAGACGGTCGATCCCTGGCATGGCGTCGATCGGGATCTTCTTCCCCTTTCCGTCGATCACGAACATCCCCTGGATCAGGTCCCGGGGCTCGACGAAGGTTTCCCGCGCCAAGGCGCGGATCGAATCGGTCATGCGCAAACGGCGCCCTCGGAAAAACGGTTCGGTCATGCGCCCTCCTTACCCCACCTTGGACATCGCTTCAACCATCGCCCCGATCGTCGCGGTCCCCGGCTCGGCATCGACCGAAAACCCGTGCTTTTCGAGGGCCTTGCTCGTCACCCGCCCGATGCTCGCGATCCGGATCTTCTTCGACCCGATCCATGCCTGGATCGTCTTGCGGGAGGCCAGGGCCAAAAACCCGTCCACCGCCGAACCCGAAGCGAACGTGATCCAATCGGCCATCCCGACCGCCATCAACCCTCGGAGGCGTTCCTTCCCTTCCGAGATCGGAACCGTGCGGTAGACCGTCACCACCTCTACGTTCGCCTTCTCCTTCCGGAGAAACTCGGGAAGAACTTCCCGCCCTTTTTCGGCCCGGGGGAAGAGAACCCGAACCCCCTTCAGCGACTCAAATCGATCCCGCAGGAGATCGATCAGCTCTTCCGCCGCCATCGGGTGCTCCGGCACCAGCGGTAAGTCGTCGCAGAGTTCCGCCGCAGCCTCGGCCGTCTTCGTTCCGACCGCCGCAACCCGAATCGACGAGGGAACCCTCTCGATCCCTTTGGCGGCGAGGCGGTCCCGGAAGAAACGGACGGCATTGCGGCTGGTAAAAACGATCAGATCGTAATTCGAGAGCATCCGGATCGTCCGGTCGACCGGACTCCAGTCGGCGGGAGGGGCGAACGCGATCGTCGGAATTTCGATCGGGACGGCCCCCGCTTTCCGAATCAGTTCCGAAAGTTCCCCCGCCTGATCGGGGGATCGGGTAACGACGATCCGCTTTCCAAAGAGAGGCCCGCTCAACTCCGGACCTCGGCACGCAGGCCACGGAGGATTTCGTCCCCTCCTTTTTTGAGGATCCGCTGGGCGAGATTCTCCGCCAACACCTTGACCTGCGAAATCGTCCCCTCCACCGACTCGCGGATCTCCCGCTTTCCGTCCGGGGTAGCGAGAAAGCCGATCAGACGGACCCGATCGCCGGTCTCCTCGGCGTAGCAGCCGAGCGGAACCCGGCACCCCCCCTCCATCGCCGCCATGAAGAGCCTTTGGGCGTCCGCCATCCGATGGCTCGACGGATCGTCCAACACGGCCAGCAACTTCTGAGTCTCGAAGTCTTTCGCCCGGCAGACGATCGCGAGAAGCCCCTGTCCGATCGCCGGGACGAAATCGTGCGGATCAAGGAATTCAGTGACCCGACTCCCGAGCCCGAGCCTTTTCAGGCCCGCCGCCGCCAAAACGATCGCGTCGACCTGCCCCTCGTCCAGCTTCCTGAGCCGGGTGTCGACATTCCCGCGCAACTCCGTAATGACGAGATCGGGGCGGATCCTTTTTAAGAGCGCGGCCCGCCGCAGACTCGAGGTTCCGATCCGGCTCCCTTCCGGCAAACGCGAAAACTTTACGTTGTCGCGCGAGACGAGAGCGTCCCGCGGGTCGATGCAGGCGCTGACCGCCGCCAATTTGACCCCTTTCGTCAGATCCGAGGGAAGATCTTTAAGGGAATGGGTCGCGCAGTCGATCCGTTCCGCAAGCAACGCCTCGTCCAACTCCTTCGTGAAAACCCCCTTGGCACCGATCGCGGAGAACGGGACCTCCGACTCCCGATCGCCGATCGTCTTGATCACCTGAATGGAGACCGAAATTCCCGGGTGGGCTTTGGTCAGGGTCTGTTGGACTTCGTGGGTCTGGACCAGCGCCAGTTTGCTCCCCCGGCTCCCCATGCGAAGCGCCTTCATTCTTCCTCCTCCTCGTCCTTCCCGATCCTGAAGATCCTGAGGAACATCTCGACCAGATCGGTCGCATTTTTCTTCGATTGTTGCGCCCCCAGGAAGACGATCGGGTCGTTCAGCACCTTCTTGACGAGATACGACGTGGCCCGGTCGATCTCCTCCAGGTGAGTTTGCGGTAGCTCCGGCAGATTCTTCTTCAACCGCTCCAGTTCGCGTGTCCGGACCCCTTCGTATTTTTCCTGAAGCTTCTGGATCACCGGCGCGACCCGGAGCCGCTCGACCGTCTCGAAGAACCGTTCGACTTCCGCTTCCACGATCGCCTCCGCCTTCTCCGCTTCGCGGACGCGCACCGAGCGGTTCTCTTGAACCACCCCTTCGAGATCGTCGATGTTGTAGAGGTAGACGTTCTCGAGTTCGTGGACCTTCGGATCGACGTTCCGGGGAACGGAGATGTCGATGATGAACATCGGCGTCTGTTTCCGTTCCTCCATCACTTTCTCGACCGGGTTGAACGTGACGAGATAATGTGGTGCCGCGGTCGAGACGATCAGGATGTCGACGGTGGCAAGATGCCGCTGAAACTCGGCGAGCGGAATCGGCGTCCCGCCGTACTCCTTGGACAGCTCGACCGAGTGATCGAGAGAGCGGTTGGCGAAGAAGATTTCCTCCACCCCCTGGCGTTTCAGATGCCGGGCCGCCAGCTCCGCCATCTCCCCGGCTCCGAGAATCATCACCTGTTTCCCGGTGAGGTCGCCGAAGATCTTTTCCGCCAACTCGACCGCCGCGTAACTGACCGAGACCGCGTGCTCCGCGATGCCGGTCTCGTTGCGGATCTTTTTCGCGACGAAAAAGGTCCGTTGCAGGAGACGATCGAAGAACGGGTCGGTGAGCGAGAGTGCCGAGGCGTCGAAGTACGCCTCCTTCACCTGTCCCAGGATCTGCGGCTCGCCGACGACGAGGGAGTCGAGACTGGCGGCGACGCGGAACAGGTGCCGGACCGCCTCCCGGTTGACCCGCGTGTAGAGATACGGCCGCACCTCTTTCTCGTCGAGTTTGTGGAACGTTTTCAGGAACCCCTCCGCATCGCGGATCAGCTCATCCTCCCCTACGCCGGCCGCATAGACCTCGACCCGGTTGCAGGTGGAGAGAACCATCCCGGAGCGGACGGAATCCAGTCCCGACAGGCGCGGAAGGTACGTTTCGCTCGCGTGTTTCGAGAAGTCGAATCGCTCCCGCACGTGGAGGGGCGCGGTGTGGTGGCTCAAGCCCAGAATCACTAAATCCATGGCCAAGTCCGGAGCACCGAAAGGGCGAGGGTGAAAAGAAGGAAGATGAAGCCGACGACGATCAGGGCGAAGAAACGCCCTCCCCGCCATCCCACGAGATACCGCACGCCGAGGGAGATGACGAACCACCACCAGGTCAGCATTGAAAACACGAACTTCTTCTGCGAAAGCCATTCGGTCTTCCAGTACACGTGCGCGAGATAGATCCCCGTGGCGTTCCCGATCGTCAGTAACACGACTCCGAGAATCATCGAGCGCAGCGCCGTCCGATCGAGGACTTCGAGCGGCGGCAGAAGGGCCAGAAGACGGCCGACATGCTTCGATTTGAGCTCCCGTTGCTGGACCAGGTAGAGAAGCGCCGAACAGAACGCCAGACAGACACATCCGATCCCGAAGAGGAGGACCGCCACATGCAGGACAAAGACCGCGGTGGTGGTCTCCCCACGCACCGGTTCCATCGATTCATGCTGGAACAACGCCAGGAGCGAAGAAACGAACGCGATGGGGGTCAGGAGCGCCGAGACCGGAAACCAACGCTCTTTCGCTTGCGTGTAGAGAACGATCACGATCAGCATCCAGGAGAGCATCGACAACGATCGGGGGGCACCCGAGAACGGCAGAAATCCCCCGCGGACCGCATGAATCGAGTGGAGGATCAGATCGATCGTCGAAAACGCGAAACCGAGAAAGAGAAGCCAGAGAAACGGCTGCCGGTACCGAGACTCCCGCCGGACGAGGTCGACCGACAGAAAGATCGTGGCGATCAAGTACGCCGTGGTGGTGGTGATCTCGAAGGCGAGCACGCGTCACTCCTCTTTCTTCTTGAACAGCCCTTTGAATTTACTCTGCGGTTCTTTCGATTCGCGCATGTTCATGACCCGAAGCTCCGAAGCGGCCTCGGTATGCCGGCGATTCAGTTCGATCGTCTTCTCGAACTGCTTCTTCGCCTTTTCGAGGTTCCCCTCCGCTTTGGCGATCAGGCCCAGGTAGTATTGGGCCTGATTCAGCCGAGCGTTTTGAACCAACGCCTTCTCGATCTCCGCTTTCCCTTCCTTCATCTTGGCTGGGTCCTTCGTCTTCGACCCTTGCCGATAGAGCGCCCAGCCGAGAGAGACAAAATACTCCGGTTCCTTGTCGTACAGCCTCGTCGCTTCCTTTAAAAGATCGATCGCACCGGCGAAATCCCCTTTCTTGATCAGAATGCCCCCCTTCTGGAAGGCGAGTTCCGAATTAAGGACATGAGCTGCCTCCGCGCCACCCGCGGCTCCGGACGCGGCGAGATCGAGGGAGGCCATGTACTCCTTCCGGGAAACGTCGTTAGCCAGAATGCTTTGTGCTTCCGTGATCCGGGTGAAGAGGTCCTCGACCATCTTCCTCTCAGGCGTACCCGAAGGAACGCCGACCCGGTCCGGGTGGAGCTTCTTGGCCAGGGTGAAGTATGCGGCCTTGATGTCGGGCAGGCTTGCGGTCCGCGGAATCCCCAGCACCTCGAAGTGATTCTTCCCTTCGAACGCCTTGAGGAGTTTCATCACCTCCGCCATCGCCGCGGTGTCGGCCGCCGCCCCTCCCGCAGGACCGAGGGGCTGCCCCCGGCGCACGAAATCGGACTGCACTTGCATACGATCCTCGCTCGTCAGACGGACCAGCCCCAAGTCCCGAAGCGAGAGAAGCATGGCCCGAACGGTATCGATTTCGGTCTTCGATCGTTCCGCGATCTGGGCGAGGGTCGCGAGCCCGTTGATCACCCGATGGACCCCCATCTCCCGGCCGACCAGACGGAGATCCGTGATGTTCCAGTTCTGCCCGCCAACGAAGTTCGGCGTCACCGTATCCTGGAGATCGGCCGCCTCCTTCGATCCCTTGTACCGCTGGAACAGTCCACGGTAACAAATCTCCGGAATCCGCATGTCGATCGAGATCCTCGAGGTATCTTCCGGGATCTTCGCGACGAACCCGTACCTCCCCTCCGGCCAGCTGAAGGTCTCGTGGATTCTCCGCAAGAGCTGCCTTTGAAGCACTTCGTTCAAGCCCGCGTGATCGATGACCCCCATCTGAATCAGGATCTCCCCCTGGCGCATCGTCTCCTTGCCGTGGATTTTTTCGAGGGATGTCCGGAGCTGTTCAGGCGTGAGCTTCCCCTCTTCCAACAGGAGCGCGCTCAGAACCTCCGTCGGAACGTTCGAACGGGCGGCAACGATCTTCCCTTTCTCGAAGACGATCGACTTTTTCACATCTTCCCGGGCGAGCACCAGAACCCCCGAAAACGAGGTCTGATAGACCCACAACAGGAGATGCGGCAGGGGCCGATCCGAAAGATTGCCTACACTCTGTTCCTCAGGCGGCATACGGGTTCCGTCAGGTGTCGCAGGGTATCACAGCGGTTGACACCCTCTAGGTTTTCTTCTAGCTTGCCGCGACTTATGGCAGACGACAAATTGGTAGCTCCTGTAACCGACGCTGCGTTCCAGAAAGAGGTTCTCAAGGCGAGCAAGCCGACGCTGGTCGACTTCTGGGCCGCCTGGTGCGCGCCGTGCCGCGCGATTGCCCCGGTGGTCGAGGAACTCGCCGGAACTTATAAGGACAAGATCCAGTTCCGGAAGCTCGACATCGACAGCAACCCTGCGGTGCCGACGCAATACGGGATCCGCGGGATCCCGACGCTGATCCTGTTCAAGGATGGTAAGATCCTGGATCAAGTCGTCGGCGCCGTGCCGAAAGAGAACATCGAGCGCCTGATCAAGAAGGCGATCTAGTTTTCAGAAAATAAACCGCCGCATCGAAACGTTCAGCAGAATCCCCACCGACAACAGGGAGGTGAGGAGCGACGTCCCTCCGTAGCTGAAGAGGGGCAATGCAACCCCGACCACCGGCAGGGCGCCGGTCTCCATCCCGAGATTGATCGCGGCTTGCCCCGCGATGAACGACGTGAGCCCGAGCGACAGCAACATCCCGAACGACTCCTTGGCCGTATAGGCGACGTTCACCCCCAGGAACGTGAAGGCGGCATAGAGGCCGAGAAGGATCATCGAACCTAAGAAACCGAACTCCTCGGCGAAGTTCGAAAAGACGAAGTCGGTGTACTGCTTCGGGAGAAACTGGAGCTTGCTCTGACTCCCTTTGAGATACCCCTTCCCGGTCAATTCTCCCGAGCCGATCGCCACCATCGACTGAATCACCTGATACCCCTTCCCCTGCGAGAACTTTTCGGGATTCAGGAAGGTGATCACGCGGTCTTTCTGGTACCCGTGCAACGCATACTTCCACACGAGAGGTGCCGAAAGCGCCGTCAAGACCAACGCAACCGCGATGATCCTCCGCTCGACCCCGATGAAGAGGATCATGGCGAGCGCGGTCATCAAGATCACGAGCGCGGTCCCGAGATCCGGCTGTTTGAGTACGAGACCGAACGGAACGACGACCAGGAGTCCGGGAATCAGCAATCCCCGGATCCCCAGCGCCCCCTTTTCCCGCCGCGCGTGAAAGTACCGGGCAAGACAGAGAGCCATCGCCAGCTTCGCCAACTCGGACGGTTGGATCGAAAGAGGCCCGATCTGAACCCACCGTTGCGCCCCCTGCGCCGTCCGCCCTTTGAGCATGACGAGAACCAAAAGGACGAGGACGAGCCCGTAAAACGGATAGACGAGTCTCGTCAGACGCCGGTAGTCGAACAGAACCATCGAGAAAAGAAACAGGAACCCGATGCCGGCCCAGAGAAACTGCGACCGGAAGTAGCGCGCGACCGGCAGGTTGAACGTCGCACTGTGGAGATTCAGCAGGCCCAGCGCGACGATGAGCGCCGTGCAGACGAACAGGGGCCAATCGAAGTGCGACGCAAGCCTGCGGTCGTACGGTTGCTTCATTTCGCCCCTCCCAGATACGTCTCGATCACCTTTCGGGCGATCGGAGCCGACACCGTACCGCCGTGCCCGCCGTGTTCGACGATCACGGCGACCGCGATGCGCGGTTCATCGACCGGCGCGAACGCCACGAACCAGGCGTGATCCCCCAGATTCACGCTCGCCCCCTTCCCGACCGTCTGGGCGGTTCCCGTCTTCCCGCCGATCTTGAAAAGAGCCGAGCGGCCCGAAAAATAGGCGGTCCCTCCCGGTTCGTTCACGACTCCCCCGAGCCCGTCGAGGATCGCGCGCCAATTCGTCGGATCGAGGCTGAACTGATGGCGGACGCGAGGGGGGTATTTCTCGACCGTCTTCCCGTCCAGTTCGCGCGCCTCCAGGGCGATCCGCGGCTGCATCACCTTCCCGGCGTTCGAGAGAGCGGCATAGGCGACCGCGAGTTGGATCGGGGTGACCGACATCGCCCCTTGTCCGATCGCGACCGAGAGCGTCTCCCCGCCGACCCACGGCTGGTGATAAACCTTCTGTTTCCACGCCTCGGTCGGCACCAATCCTCTCTCCTCCCGGTTGATCCCGATCCCGGTCGCCTCCCCGAAGCCGTAACTTCGTGCGTATTTCGCGATCCGGTCGACCCCGAGACGTCTTCCCATCTCGTAGAAATAGACGTCACACGACTGCACGACCGCCTTGTGAAAATCGACCCAGCCGTGCCCCCCTTGTTTCCAGCATTTCTTCGTCTCCCGTCCGAGCCGGTAGTGTCCCGGGCAGAAAACCTTTTCGTCGAGGCTCACGACCTTTTCCTGCAGCGCCGCGGTTCCGGTCACCATCTTGAAGGTCGATCCGGGTGGGTATTGCCCGCGGAGCGTCCGGTCGTAGAGCGGGTTCTTCGGGTCGTTCGTCAGCACGCTCCAGTAGCGGTGCGAAACCCCGCGCGCGAACTGGTCCGGAGCGTATTCCGGGCGGCTCACGAGAGCGATGACGTCTCCGTTCCTAGGATCGATCGCGACGACCGCTCCCGCTTCGTGGGTGAAGGCGGCTTCGGCCGCTTCCTGCGTGTTGCCGTCGATCGCGAGAACGAGATCGGTCCCCGGACTCGGCTCGCGCGGTTGGAACTCCGGCAGAAGGGCATCGGAGAACTCCGTCCCGACCTTCCTCCCCCAGGCATCGACGATGATCGGAATCCCGCCGTTCTCACCGCGCAGGACCCCCTCATACTCCCTCTCGATCCCCGAGATCCCCCAGACATCCCCGAAGCGGTATCCGACCTCCCCCTCCTTCTCGAGCGACTTCAGATCCTGTCGACTCACCTCGCCGAGGTAGCCGAGAAGGTGGCTCCCGTGCGTTCCGAACGGGTACGAACGTGCCGGGGAATCGATCACCTCGACGCCGCGGAAGGCGTATTGCCGCGCGAGGAACAGCGCCAGCTCGTCCCGCGACATATCCCTCTTGATGACGACCGGATCGTTCGGGTTCCCCGCTCTCAGTTTGTCCAGGATCTCCTCCGGCTTGACATCCTTCCAGGAGAGAAGATCGATCAGCCTGTGGATGGTGTCCTCCGCGACTTTCCCGACCTGCGCAGGGGTCATCGTGAGATCGAACGACGGGCGGCTGTCGGCGATGATCCGGCCGTGCCGGTCGAGGACCCGCCCGCGCATGGCGGGAAGACGCTTGATCTCGATCCGGTTCGCCTCGGAGAACTCCCGCCACTTCCGGCCGTTGAAAATCTGCAGGTACCACGCGCGCCCGAGCAGGAGAGCGAAGATCATCGCGACCAGCACCCCTGTGGCGGCGAACCGCGATCGGAAATCCTCCTGCGGTGAGCTGTCTTGGAGCTTGAGCGACACGGGTTACACGTCGGCCAGGAGCGAGTGGCGCCTCCGCGCGGTACGCCCTCCGGCGATCCCGTCGAAAAAATAGAGAAACGAATAGAGCAGCGGCGCCGCCAACGCGTTCAACCCGGCCTGTGTCAGGATCGTCCCCCACTGCCCCGCGAGCGGATCGGGGATCCGGTTGAAGATATGCCCCGCCCAGAGATGAGCGAACCCCTCGAACAGCGTGATCCCGGCCGTCAGCAAGATGACCGACCAACGGCTCTCCAGCAGGAGGTTCTTCTTGACGAACGAGCTTCCCAGCGCGACCGCAAAATATCCGATCCCGGCGGCCCCGCGCCACCCCGTTCCGAACGAGGCAGCCAGGATGCTGAAGATCGCCGCCCAGAGAAGAGCCCCGAGGAGGTCGCGATGGAACACGAGATAGACGAGCGTGATCAGCGCGAAATCGATCGTGTGCCCGGAAACGAACTCCAAGCCGGGAATCCAGGTGATCGCGAGAATCATCCGGGGCATCAGCGCGGTTTGAAGCACGAGCAAAAAAACGGCCATCACGAGGATGAAGAGCATCGCTTTCATGGCGACTCCCCCTTCCCGCGTCCGGTCACGATCGCCACCTCTTCGAGTCCCATCACGTCGACGTGCGGCCGGACCGCGGCCGAAAGGAACAGCTGCCCGCTCCCCTTCCCGACCGCCGTGATCGTTCCGACCGGAATCCCTTCCGGATAGACCCCGTCCAACCCCGATGAAACGATCTCATCCCCCACCTTCAGATCTTCGTTCTTCGGAACGAACTCGAACTTGAGCTCGTCGTACTTGTTTCCGCGCAGGATCCCGCGCACGCGCGAGCGCTGGTCGATCACGTCGATGGCACTGGCCTGATCGGTGATCAACAGGATGTCGGACCGATCGGGCAGCGCCTCGATCACCTGCCCCACCACCCCTTTGGGATGAATCACCGCCATCCCGGGCGAGATGCCCTCGCGGGAGCCCTTCCCGACCCGGATCGTCCGTTCGTACGGCGACATCCCCCGGGCGATCAGCTCCGCACCGGTGATCTGCAAACTTTTCGGCTTCCCGAGCCCCAACAGTTCCCGGAGCCGCCCGTTTTCGGACTCCATCTCCCCTAAGTGCACCAGCTGGGATTTCAAACGGTCGCGCTCTGCGGCCAGGGTTTCGTTCTCCCTCGCGACCCCCGAGAGCAGCAGGTAGTGGTGCCCGATCGCGGAAAGACCGCTCGTGATCCCGGTCGTGAGCTTCTGCCCCGGCGCGGTGATCGCCACCACGATCCGCTCGGGGGTGCGGAGATTCCCCTTTTTCTGGAAGTTGAAGGAGAGTAGCTGAAGACCGAGGTAGAGGAAAACGAGGATCGCGGCGATCAACTTGATCAGCCGAGTCACGTCACGACACCGCCACAGCTTTCAGGAGAGCGGGCTGATCGAGGGCCTTCCCCGAGCCGAGAACCACCGCGGCCGTCGGATCCTCGGCGATCATGACCGGGAGGTTCGTCTCCTCCCGGATCAGCACGTCGATGTTCCGAAGCAGCGCCCCACCCCCCGCGAGAACGATCCCCTTGTCGACGATGTCCGCCGAGAGTTCGGGGGGCGTGCGTTCCAGCGCCGTCTTGATCGCCTCGACGATCATCCGGAGCGGCTCGGCCAGCGCCTCCCGGATCTCCTCCGAGGTGACCTCGATGGTCTTGGGAACCCCGGCCACCATATCGCGTCCCTTCACCTCGACCTTGAGTTCCTGCTCCAACGGGAAAGCGGAACCGATCGAGATCTTGATCAGCTCGGCGGTCCGCTCCCCGATCATCAGGTTGTATTTCCGTTTCATGAAGTTGATGACGGCCTCATCCATCTTATCGCCGGCCATCCGGACCGATTTCGAGTAGACGATCCCGGAGAGAGAGATCACGGCGACCTCGGTCGTCCCGCCGCCGATGTCGACGATCATGTTCCCGGACGGTTCCGTGATCGAAAGTCCGGCGCCGATCGCGGCCGCCATCGGCTCCTCGATCAGGAACACCTCGCGTGCGCCGGCAGCGAAGGCCGATTCCTTGACCGCGCGCTTCTCCACCTCGGTCACGCCGAACGGGATACAGATGATGATCCGGGGGCGGATCAGAGTCCGGCGGTTGTGCACTTTCGCGATGAAGTATTTGAGCATCGCGCCGGTGACTTCGAAGTCGGCGATGACCCCGTCTTTCATGGGACGCACGGCGATGATCGAGCCGGGGGTTCTTCCCAACATCTCTTTCGCCTCTTTGCCGACCGCCACCACGCGTCGCTGGCCGCGACTGTCCTTCGAGACCGCCACGACGGAGGGTTCGTTCGAGACGATCCCCTTCCCTTTGACATAGACCAACGTACTCGCGGTCCCGAGATCGATCGCTAAATCGTTCGAAAACATCCCAAACAGAGAGTCCAAAAACACGGCAGATATTTTGTACCAACGGAACAGTATCGGATCAACAAAAATGGTTGATTTTTAAGGGTAAATCGCTAGCTTCGCTCCATGCTTCAGGAAATGCGCACCGCGGTTTCGTCCTTGTGGGTCAAGATCCTCTTGGGTGCCCTCGTCCTCTCGTTCATCTCGTTCTACGGCTTCCGGGGAAGCCGCGGGTTGAGCGCCGGCGTGATGGCATCGGTGAACGGGGAGTCGATCTCCAGCCGTGACCTTCAGATTCGGTACCAGAACCTCCTCGAGAGGTACCGGCAGATGGGGCTCCTGCGGAACGATACCTCGGACGATCTCCTCCGGATGATCCAGCAGAACGCCCTGCAAACGCTGATCGACGAGAAGATCAAAACGCGCCAGGCGCGACAGATCGGATTGCGTGTCTCCCCCGAACAGGTGCGGAAGGTGATCCGGATGCAGTTCGCCGGAGCCAAGGAGGAGTTCAACTTCGACTTTTACCGGAACTACATCCGCTCCCGGTTCGGAAAGACGACCGGCGAATTCGAAAAGGACGAAGCGGCCACCCAACTCGCCTGGGAGTACGATGGCTTGCTTCGACAGACCACGCTGGTCAGCACGGAAGAGCTCCGTCGGCTCTTTGAGATGCGGAACGACCAGGTCTCGCTCGATTTCGTCCGTCTCGATCCTACCAAACTGGCGAGCCGGCTTCCGGCTCCCGCGACACCGACCGAGGCCGACCTAAAGAGGTATTACGACGAGCGCGCGGCGGCGTATCAGATCCCGGAGGCGCGAGAACTCGAGGTGGTCGGGTACAACCTCACCGATCTCGTCACGCCGACCGATTCCGACCTGAAGGATCTCCTCGGCAAGAAGTTCGCGAAAGAAAAGGACGTGGCGGTCACCGGGGAACGGGCTCACGCCGCGCACATCCTGATCCGTACCGGAATCGATGTCGCCGTGGCCCAAAAGAGGGTGGACGCGATCTACGCACGGATCAAGGGTGAAGCCGAGTTCTCGAAGGTCGCGCGCGCCGAAAGCGAGGACGGGAGCCGTTCAGAGGGGGGGGAGACCTCGGCTGGTTCGGTAAAGGGGCCATGGTCAAAGAGTTCGACGCGAAAACATTCGGGATGAAACCGGGGGAGATCTCCGCCCCGTTCCAAACGCAGTTCGGATGGCACATCGTGAAGCTGATCGAGAAGATCCCCGCCGGTCCCAAGACGGTCGAACGCTTGAAGCCGGAACTCCTGGCGGAGTGGAAGCGGGAATACACACGGAAACCGGAGCAACTCGATCGGTTCTTCAAGAAAGCGGAACCAAAGCTCGAGGCGTTCAAGGCCTCCGCAGGGACTAAGGCGTTCCGCGAAACCAAACGAGAAGCCACGCTCCGGTATTTCGGTACCGCAGAGGTGGAGACGACCGGATCGTTCCCGGGACTTGTCGACCCCGCGGACAGCGGCGAGATCCTGCGCGCGGCTCAGTCGCTCGCGTCGGGTGCCGTCAGCACCTCGGTCCGCGTCCCCTCCGGGAACCTCTATCTCGTCCGCGTCGTCTCGATCCGCCCCTCCCGCGTGCCGGCGCTCGCCGAGGTCCGGACAAAAGTTTCGGAAGGGTTCCTGAAGAATCTCCGCGAACGAGCTCTGGCCGAATACGCCAGCAACCTCCTTGCGAAATGGATCGCCTCGGGCAAGCCGATCGGAGAGTTGGCGAAGAGCATCGGGCTCATCGTCGAGGAGACGGGGGAGTTCCCCCGCTCGTTCGACAACCGGGTCCCGAAACTCGGGATGTCGGAATCGGTGATGAAGGGGGCGTTCCTGCTGACCGAGCCAAAGCCGTTCTTCACGGAGCCGGTTCAAACCCAGGGAGGGGTCTACCTACTGGCCCTCAAGAAGAGGGTCCGCCCGGATTGGGCGGTTTTTGAGAAAGAGCGGGAAGGGCTCCGGGCCACGACGGCGGAGGATGCGGGTCGCGACCGCCTCGAACAATGGAGCAAATACCTGCGGACCCACGCCAAGGTGGATCAGCCGATCGACTTCAATGCCCAGCAAGGCGCGGCCGAACCTCCGTTAGACTATTAGAAGATTCTTCCCCGTCATCTGTGCCGGGGGGGTGATCCCGAGAACCTTGAGTACCGTCGGCGCGATGTCGCAGAGCGCCCCATGATCCGCGAGCCGAACCTTCTTCTTCTCGGGGCCGATGCAGATAAATGGAACCGGGTTCGTCGTATGCGCCGTAAACGGCTTCCCGGAAACCGGATCTTTCATCTGCTCGACGTTCCCGTGGTCGGCGGTGATGAACAACGTGTATCCGCACGCGGCCGCCGCCTCGGCGATCTTTCCGATCGCCCGATCGGTCGCCTCGACCGCCGCCACCGCCGCGTCGAAGATCCCGGTGTGCCCCACCATGTCGGGCTGCGCGAAGTTCACGACGATCAGCCGGTCGTTCCCGGCCCGGATCCGGTGAAGCACGCTCTCCGTCACCTCTAAAGAACTCATCTCCGGTTGCAAGTCGTACGTTCGTACCTTCGGCGACGGGATCATCTGCCTCTCTTCCCCGTCGAACGGAGTCTCCCGGCCGCCGTTCAAGAAATAGGTCACGTGCGCGTACTTCTCCGTCTCCGCCGTCCGGAACTGCTGCATGTGATGGCACGAAACGACCTCCCCCAGGCACATCGTCAGATCCTGTGGCGCAAACGCCACGGGCAGAGTGAAACTCTTTTCGTACTTCGTGAACGAGCAGATCTCGATTTTGAGATTCCGATCGAGCGACGGGACCGGCCCGTCGTGATTCGTGAGAGCCCGGACGATCTCCCGCATCCGGTCGGGACGGAAGTTGAAACAGATCACCGAATCGCCGGACGAGATCTTCGCGATCGGAGTCCCGGCCGGATCGGTCACGAGCGTCGGTTGCACGAACTCGTCGTCTTCCGCCCGGACATAGGCCGCGTGCAATGCTTCCAGAGCACCCGTCGTCTTGAAGCCGTCCCCCCGCACGAGCGCCCGATACGCCTGATCGACTCGCTCCCATCGTTTGTCGCGGTCCATCGCGTAGAACCGGCCGGAGATTGAAGCGATCCTCCCCCCCTCGCGCGCGAGCGTCGTCTCCACGTTCTTCAAATATTCCTCTGCGCTCCGGGGGGCGGTATCGCGTCCGTCGAGAAATGCGTGAACGAAGACGCGTTCCGCCGGGACCTTTTCTTTGCGAGCCATCCCGATTAACGCGAGGTAGTGCCGTTCCGCGCTGTGGACGTTTCCTTGGGAAACGAGGCCGATCAGATGGAGGTTCGTCCCCTTCTCCCGCGCAACCGCCATTGCATTTCGAAGGACCTCGTTTCGATAAAAAGACCCGTCCGTGATCGCCGTATGGATCCGCACCTGTTCCTGCTGAACGCACCGGCCGCTCCCGATGTTCATGTGCCCGACCTCCGAGTTCCCCATCACGCCGTCGGGAAGGCCGACCGGGAGCCCCGAGGCCTCGAGCTGCGTCGAGGGAAAAGAGCCGAGAAGACGCCGGTAGTTCGGTGCCACGGCGGCGGTGATCGCGTTCCCTTCTTTCTCAGCCCGCGCCCCCCACCCGTCCAGCACCATCAGGACGACTTTGTCGTTACCGGCCATGCGTTCCCTTTCGTGACCGGGTACTATAGCAAGAATGAGGGAAGCGGCACTCTTGATTCACGGCTTCACCGGGACGCCGGCGGAGCTCAAGGATCTCGGCTCGGCGATCGGTTCCACCCTCGGTTGGGAGGTCTCGGTACCGCTCCTTCCCGGACACGGGACAACGACCGACGATCTGGCCCGGACGAAAGCGGTCGACTGGCTCGAAGCGGTCGAAACGGCTCGGGCGAATCTCGAATCCCGGGTTCCCCGTGTTCACCTGCTCGGTCTCTCGATGGGGGCGCTTCTGATCCTCGAATCGTTCCGAAACCGCCCCAAACGGGTCGCGTCGTTGGTACTTCTCGCCCCCCCTCTCTGGCTCCGGTCGTGGAAGGAGAATCTCGTCGCGAACGTTTTTCCGAAGATCCCATTTCTGCGGGATCGGTGTCTCCCGAAGAACCCGGCGGATCAGACGCCCGGGCACGTGAGTTACGACGGCTTTCCTGTGGCTGCGGTGGGAGCGTTTTTCACTCTCTCAAAACGGGCGAGATCTCTTGCGACCATCAACTCGGTTCCGGCTCTCACGGTCTACAGCGAGGCGGATTCAGCCGTTCATCCGAGATCGGCCTTTTTCTTGAATTCCCGGTTCACGCATCCCAAGTCCCGGCTCGTGCGGTTGGAGCGTTCAACACACATTCTGCCTTTGAGTGTGGAAAAGGCCTGTCTATCGGAGGAGATTCTTTCGTTTTATCGGGGAATTACTTCCCCTTTTTGAGCTCGATCAGAACGAGCTTGGCGATCGTCTTGAGCGTCTCGAAAACACCGATCCCGGTGTTGGCGATCGCTTCGAAATCCATCATCCCTTGCGCGTTGAGAGACGAGCGTAACTCCTCGACGGAGGAGATGTTCGGCAGGTCCCGTTTGTTGTACTGGACGACATACGGGAGCTTGTCGAGGTCGTACCCCTGTTCCGAAAGATTGACCCGCAGGTTGTCGATCGACTCGAGGTTCGCCTCGGTCCGCTCGACCTGGGAATCGGCGACGAAGACCACGCCGTCGACCCCTTTCAAGATCAGCTTCCGGCTGGCGTCGTAGAAGACCTGCCCCGGGACGGTATAGAGATGGAATCGGGTCTTGAACCCGCGGATCTCGCCGAGCGAGAGCGGGAGAAAATCGAAGAAAAGTGTCCGTTCGGTTTCGGTGGCGAGCGAGATCATCTTCCCCTTCGCCTCCGGCTTCGTCTTCCGATAGATGTACTGGAGATTCGTCGTCTTCCCGCAAAGGCCGGGGCCGTAATAGACGATCTTGCAGTTGATCTCTCTCGATGAGTAGTTGATGAACGACATGCGTCAGTCTTTGAATAGGTTATCGATATCCAAATCGGTGATTTCCGCAAATGGCGAAGGGGCCCCCGCCCCCGACTGGCTCTTCGCCGCCATCGCCAGGAAGATCGTGTCGAGTTCCTGCGTGATCCTCTTCACCCGCAATCGCACCAAGCCGAGCGAGGATCGGTTGTCGAAGACCACCACGAGGATCACCCGTTGCCCGATGAGCGAGATGTGGATGTTGTCCCTCTCCCCCTCGTGAAACACGATTGAGAACTCTTTTTCCCCCAGGAGTTTCGCCAGGCCGCTCGTCGCCGCGATGTTCCCCGCCGTGAGCGAAGCGAGGCTGGTGGAATCGATGTTCGCCGTTTCCCCCGCAGCGGCGATCAGCTGCCCGTTTTTGTCGACGAGATAACAAACTTTCGCCGTTGCCTCCCGGTGGAGGCGATCGATGAGGGCCGAGATCTTCCGAAACTCGTCCTCGTACATGACCATTTGGGGGGAAGCCATGAGAAGCGCCTGGATACCTTTTCCTAACAGCCTTTCTCCGGACCGTAAAGGTACGTCATCGGATGCCGAACTCCCTCCGCTCGAGAATCGCGCGGCCGAGCGTTACCTGATCGGTGTATTCCAGGTGACCGCCCATCGGGATCCCCATCGCGATCCGGCTCGCCCGGATCTTCCGTTCCGAAAGAAGTTTGGCGAGGTAGAGAGCCGTAGCGTCCCCCTCGACATCGGGGTTCGTCGCCAGCACCACCTCGCGCGGCGGGTTCCCGGCTACGCGCTTGAGGAGCGCATCGATCTTCAGATCCTGAGGTCCGATCCCGTCGAGCGGCGCCAGCGTCCCGTGCAGCACGTGATAGACACCGCGGTACTGCGCGCTCCGTTCGATCGCGAAGAGATCGGACGGATCCTCGACGACACAGATCAACCCGGCGTCCCGCGACGGATCGTTACAGATGGGGCACGGATCGACATCTGTATAGCCGAAGCAAATGGAGCAGAGCGAGAGTTCCGACGTGAGCTTCTTGAGACTCTCCGCCAACCCCTCGACCCGTTTCCCCTCCGCCTGCACGAGGTGCATCACCAGGCGCTGCGCGGTTTTCTCGCCGATCCCGGGGAGCCGGGAGAGTTCCGCCACGGCGTCCCGGAAGACTTTCGGTCCCTGATAACTCATTTGATCGGTTTCACTTCCTCGATCTTCGCCGAGAAGAGGGAGACCGCCTCCCGGACCGCCGGATTCTCCAGCGCCTCCCGCTCGCGGGCGCGATCGACCGACGCTTTCGAATCGACCGTCGAAGCGCTCTTCGGTTGCGTCCGGATCTCGAGCGAATGCGGCGAACCGAGGATTCTCGACGCCGTCTCGCAAAGGAACGCCTGGAAATCGGGCTCTTTGGCCCGGGCGACATAGAACGACCCCTCGTCGAACGTGAGAACGATCTTCCCCGCCGAGAGATCCGCGCCGTTCGCCTGCAGGAGGACACCGGCGAACATCGGTTTCGTCCGTTTCACCGCCTCGACGACGCTCTCCCAATCCCCGGAGGGCGCGGTCCCCTTTGAAACCGAGGACTGGACCGGACGCGGCGCCGCGACGGCCGCCGGCGGCACGTGCGCCTTCGCCGTCCAATCCTTCCCCGCGATCCTCGACTCGAGCAGTTCGAGACGCCCGACCAGCTCTGAAAGGGGCAGACGGGTCTCGGTCCGCGTCATCTTGAGGAACGTCGCTTCCATCAGGAACCGGGGGTGTTCCGAACGCCCGACGTCGTTCAAAGCGAGGCGCAGGAGATCGAACCAGCGTTCCAGCTCCGCTTCGTTTAGGTCGGTCAGCCATCCTTTCATCCGGGCCAGCTCGTCCGGGGTGGCGCGAACCAGCTCGTCGTTCCCCCCCCCCTTGAGGACCAAGAGGTCCCTCACCCGCTCCCATACCTCTAATAGATAGGTCTTTGGATCGAACCCCTTCTCCAAAACCTCCCCGAGAACGCCGAGCGACTCCTTGGCATCGTGCCGGATCAACGCCTCCAGGGTCCGGGAGATCAGCGCTCGGTCGGTCAACCCCAGGACCGCGACCACCTCTTCCTCGGTCGCTTTTTCGCCGGTGAACGCAATCACCTGATCGAGTAGGGAGAGAGCATCCCGCAATGAGCCGTCCGCTTGGCGGCTCAAAAGAGCCAGCGCGGAGTTGCCGATCTCGATCTTCTCCGCTTCGACGACCTTCCGGAGGTGCCCGGCGATCTGGTCATCGGAGATCTGGCGGAAATCGAACCGCTGGCACCGTGACAGGATCGTATCGGGAATTTTCTGCGGCTCGGTCGTGGCGAAGACGAAGATGACGAAAGGGGGGGGCTCTTCCAGGGTCTTCAAGAGAGCGTTGAAGGCGCTGGTCGAAAGCATGTGGACTTCATCGATGATGTAGATCTTGTACTTCGACTTCGACGGGGCGTACCGGACGTTCTCCTTGAGCTCGCGGATGTCGTCGACGGAGGTTGAGGAAGCGCCGTCGATCTCGCGGACGTCGACGTTTGCCCCCGCCGCGATCTCGACGCAGTTCGAGCAGACCCCGCACGGGGTGACGGTCGGACCTTTCTCGCAGTTGAGCGATTTGGCAAAAATCCGGGCGGTGGTCGTTTTCCCGACCCCCCGGGTTCCGGTGAAGAGAAGCGCGTGATGGATCCGTCCGAGCCGGATCGCGTTTTCGAGCGTCCGCGCGATCGCCCCCTGGCCGATCAGGTCGGCGAACTGCTGGGGCCTCCACTTTCTCGCAAGGACTACGTAGTTCATGGGCTGTTACGTCGTACGGCTCAACAGATCGCTAGGTCTTTGCGGCACCCGCAGCGGGCTCTCTACCGTTGCTTCCTTCCGGACCTGGCGGGGTTTGAAAGTCTTGCGTCGCGCAGGACCCAGCGATCCCTTGAGCCGTAGTCCGGGCGGATCGTACACAACTCGAGGGAGGACAACAACGTCTCTTGTTTGGGACACTTATTTCACAGCTTGACCGGGAATGGCTCAGTTGCCACTTAGTATTTTCAGATACTTAGGTATGTTTGCCCCCCCAAAAGGCTGGCACGGACGTTGCTCAACCCATCTTGACGCGAGGCATTACGTCTGGTAAGCCTGCGCAAGAAAATATGACGCACTACGTAAAACAGATTGGGCGCTTCACCCCCCAAACCGGAGGATCGATCATGACTCGGAAACTGTTCGCCCTGGCCGCCTTGGTAATCTTCATCTCGACCGGCGTTTTTGCGGAAACTAAGGCCCAGAAAAAGGCCCGGTTGAAAAAGGAGGCGCAGGCGGCGGCACAGGCGGCCAAGTCTGCAACTTCTCCGGACGCAATCGTCAAAGCGATCGAGGCGGTCGAGGCCTCCGTTCTCGAGAAGATGAAGGGGACCGGTGACTGTTCGCCGCAAGAGGTTCAGTTCGAGATCGTTCCGCAAGAGGGCGGAATCGTGGTGACCAATCTCGAGATGAAGGGGGGCGAGCCGACCGAAGAGTCGGAACGGACGTTTTCTGAGTACCTTCTCTCTTCCCACTTCAAGGACAAGCCGTACGACGGCGCCCTTCTCTATACGGAGATGGAAACCAACCACAAGAATCTGACGCTTAAACATCTGAAGGGAACGATCAAGCTGCAGAAATGCGAGCGCGCCGACGGCGTGGCCTGGCTTGAAAGCCCCTACGCGAAAGAGAGCGGCGAAAAAGCGAACGGCACCCTGTTGCTCCCGAAGAGCACCGCCTCGGATCCGGACAAGCAGCTGAACCGCTGGGATCGCAAGAGCGGCACGCTGGAAATCGCCGCGATCACAAAGACCTTCACGACCACGGTGACCGCGGACAACGGCGCCGTCACCACTTCCCCGGTCGGCAAGGAGTTCTTCCACCTCAAGGGGGATATCTCGCGCGACGAAAAGACTCTAAAGAGATTCTTCAACGGAACCCTCCGCCTCGACATGCGCAACGCGTATGGGACGTACCGCACTTACAATCTGAAATTCGACGGCGCCGAGTTCAAGATCATCGAAGCGCAGGCGGCGGTTGAAGCCGGCGATCAGGCTTCGAAGACGGGCGGCGCGGCAGCCGACGAAACCGACAAGACGGACGACGAGGCGCCGGCGGTCGACGATTCGCCGCCGACCGACAAGGATGCTGCTGAAAAGGCTGCCGAGGAAAAGGCTGCCGCCGAAAAGAAGGCTGCCGAGGAAAAGGCCGCCGCCGACAAGAAGGCTGCCGACGAAGGCAAGGTCACCGTCGAACCGAAGAAACCGGCCGCGACCACCGAAACCAAGAAAGCCGCAACGGCCAAATCAAGCGGCTGCGGCGTGCACGAAGCGGGCGATGCCCTCTGGGCACTCCTCTTCGCCGTCCCGTTCTTCACCCGTCGGAAACGGTTCGCGTCGTAGTCATTGCCGAGTACCACGCTTTCCTGTAATCAATGCCTCTCTTAAGCGGAGAGGTGGCCGAGTGGCTTAAGGCAGCGGTTTGCTAAACCGCCGTACGGTTTAAACGCCGTACCGGGGGTTCGAATCCCCCCCTCTCCGCCATTTTATTTTTAAGCCCCGGAAATCATTCGAACCGAACAGCCCGACACCCGGATTTGCGGAACTTTGCGGAACACCGCCCCAAAACGCCGGTAAGCTGGTTTCAAGAGGGCTTCTTCCCCATCGCCTCGTCGAACTTCCTCAGCAATTCTTCCGCCGGCCGGTCGAACAGCATCTCCCGCTTGAACCGGTAAAACGTCCGTGCGTAGTGCTCCATGTTCCCCTGGAATTCGCGGGCGTAAAGATCCACCGGTTTCGGCTTGAGAAGCAGGTACGGGTAGGCCGCCTGTAGTTTCTCAGTGACGGCGTCGAACAAGAAACCGCTCAAAACAACCACGGGGCAGGAGTAGTTCTTTCCCAACCAGTCCAAGAACTGAATGCCAAGGAGGTCCCCTCGAGTGATCTTGTCGACGACGTTCTGCTGGGTGACCTGCATCCGGGCGTCGAACAGGAGATCCAAGAATATGAGGTCGAACAGCTGGAACTTCCGGAAGCCCCCCTTCATATCGTTCTTGAGTTCGTCCGGATGCGTTATCCCCTCGACTTCCCATTCATTTTCGAAGGCCAGCTTAAAGCCGTGGATGATCTCCTTCTCATCGTCGATCACCAGAACCCGGAACTTGTCTTTCGTTTCCATGTCGAACCTCCCCTAGAATGAGACCGGAAAACCCTTGAAGTCGATCGTTTCCCGATTCTGCAAGTCCGGAACCTTCTTCAGGCGAATCGTGAAGATCGCACCACGCCCTTCCTCGGAATGCACCCGAATCGCTCCGCGATGATACTCCACGATCCGTTTGGCAACATACAAGCCGAGCCCCGTTCCCGCGCCCGGTCCTTTGGTCGTGAAGAACGCCTCAAAAATGTACGGCTGGTTCCCCAATGGAATCCCCGGCCCGTTATCGGTGACCTGAAGATGCACTTCGCCATCCTCCTCGGACACGGTAACTGTCACTTCTCCCGTTTCGGCCGGAACGGCGTCGATGGCGTTGTCCAAAATGTTCGTGATCGCTTGAGAGATCGTCGGGAATGCCTGAACCTTCACGATCTGGTCTGCCGCCCAATGCACAGCGACGTTCTTTTCCTTTCGTTTGTTTTCCAAGAGCTTTAGGGAGTCCTGTACTGTCTCGGTCAAATCGATCTCCGTGAGTCTCGTGGAGCCGGTCGAATAGGTCCCTATGGCATCGACCATATTGTTGATGCGTAGGACACAATTGCGGATATCCCGAAACGCCTCGTGAACGATGCTGTCTTTGTCCACGAGCACACGCATCTCCCCTTGAACAGCGGCGAGGTCCGCCGGATCCATTTTCTCCCAGCGCTCAAATTTACGCCGCAGGCCCTCCAGGAGGTTTTGGGCTGCTTGAATCGGATTTCGCATCTCGTGAGCAAGCCCGGCAGACAGCAAACCCAGCGACGCCATCTTGTCTTTCGCGATCAGCTGCTCCCGGAATTGCGCGTTCTGGATCAACGTTGCCACCGTCGATCGCAACACTTCCCGATGGAACGGCTTCGTGACGTAATTGTTGGCCCCCAGCTGCAAACATTCGATCAGGATCTCCATGTCGCTCATCGAGGTGAGGCAAACGAACGGAATCACCTTCCAGCGGTCGTTTTTCTTCACTTCCTTTAAGAATGTTCGCCCGTCCATCCTTGGCATCATGAGATCGCTCACGATGCAGTCGATCTTCCGGGTCTTGAGTTGATCCAGACCTTCCAGGCCGTCCTTGGCGAAATAGATGTTGTAGAGGTCCTCCAGGGTATGAACGACGACCTGGGCCACCTCCGGGTTGTCTTCGACGATTAAGATGGACGGCCAGTCCACACGCGGTTCCGAGGGAGTGGGGTCCGGATAGGGGACGTCGACCGAACCTTTGACCGCTTCGGTTCGGATGTCCGCTTCCGAGATCCGGTGTTCCCCGGTGATCTCCACATCCTGGGAAAGGGGAAGGGCGACCACAAAGCGGGATCCGTGCGTTTCCGCCCCCTCCACCCAGACCCGGCCGTTTTGGGCCAAAACCGTCTCTTTCACGAACGAGAGACCGATCCCCGAGCCTCCATGATCCCGTACGGAGGTCGAATCCCCCTGGAAATACCGGTCGAAGACCTTTTCCCGCTCCTCCACCGGAATCCCCGGGCCCGTATCGCTCACTTCGAGGTAGATCTGAGAAGCGTCCATCCTCAAACCGACCGTGATTCCTCCTTCGTCGGTGAACTTGAGAGCATTGGCCATCAGGTTTCCGAAGACCCGCTCCATCTTGGAGACATCCATCGGAACCTTGAGGTCTTCGTCGACCGAGATGTCGAGCGAAAGAGTCAATCCCTTCTTGTCGCAGAGAATCTGGTACGGCGCCGCCCACGTGCGGACGATGGCAGCCGCGGAGACCGTTTCCCACGTGAATTTGAGAGCTCCCGACTCCGCTCGCATCGTGTCTAGCAGATCCAACACCATCCCCTGAAGCCGGTTCAACGCCTGCTCGGCGGCCCCAAGCGCCCCACGGAGGGAGACCCCCGCCTCCCGTTTCGCCTCGCTCACGTGCGCGAACGCCAATGCGATTGGAGTCTTGAAGTCGTGCGACAGATTCGCGAAGAACCGAGCTTTCATCTGCTCCAGCGAGCGGAGGTGTTCGTTAGCTACAGCGAGATCTTTCGTCCGATCCGAAACCTGTCGTTCCACGTTTAGAAACGCATCCGCATACTCTTTCGCCAGCGATAGGGCCGCAGCCACGCCGAACGCCATGAATCCATACGGGATCAAGTATGGTTTTCCTGCTCCGAGCCGCGTTATTACGACGTCATGGACCGCGCTCAGCACAAGGAGCGAAAACCCGAGGAGGTACCTCCAGTTCGTGGATTGTTTCCCTTTGAGCCAACTCCGAACGACAAAACCGTACGCGACCAAGAACCCGAGGATAAAGATCGCCTGCCAGATGAGATAGATTCGGTAGGTAAAATCGGGGCGCAATCCGACCGCAGCAACAATTACAGCGCCGATCGTGATTGCTTCAAAGCCTCGAACGAACCTTCGTGGCAAGGCGCCGAGTCTCACTTGCAAGAAACGAAGTGTCAGGGCCGCGCTGCCTCCGGCGCTCGCTAACAGAAACCAATAGAAGAACCACGGACGGTCGATCCACCGAAACGGATAGGTGCTTGTGAGGATTTCGAATCCACCCAGAAACGCGGCGGTTATGGCGAAGATCCCGTTGTGGGTCCGGACCGGAACCAGGAAGTAAACGAACCCGTAATAGGCCGACACCACCAGAAGCACGAATCCGAAAACGAGAAGTGTCGTAAATCGAAGCGCTTCAACTAGACGCGCTGAAGGCGCTAACTCCTCATATTCCCCAATTCCCACGGGTCCCGAAAAAATGCCGAATCCGGAGCCCCACCACTTCCACACGTTCACCTGCAGGGTTTGTTGCCCGCGGCTTTGAAGGCACCGATCCGGAACCTCATAGACCCTAAGGACCGACCACCAGTACCCCCGCTGGCCACCGTTGGCGTTGATCCCCGTTGCTCCAATACGACATCCACTCAAGTCGACGGAATCCGAATCACCGATTCGGCCCAGAACCAGCGCCGGGCGTTCGTAACGACGCAGCTCAGCCGTATCGATTGACCGCTTGTAGATCCAATGCAGTGAAGAACTTCCCGTCTGCCTTAGGTCGCCCGGAACCGCAACCTCCTGCTCTCCCCCTCCGCTTCCCGACAATCGCCATCCGTTTTCCAAGCTTCCGCGCACCGCCGAAGATAATCGGCGTTCGGCTACTTCCAGAGCGATCCTTGGGACAAGAATGGCGAGCAGGCAGACCCAAAACGTGATCTCGACAAAGAGGTTGCCCCGGCGCGGCATCCTCCTGAGTTTACTCTACGGCGATCCTTGGGAAATCAATTCTCTCGCGTTCGTTGCTTATGCAACTCACGCCGTAACATCAGATGCCCGTACATCATCTGCGAAAAGGCCGTGTACCGCTGCGTCGCGGCACAGTTGGAAATCCACCGAATTGCCTCCTCGATGTATCGCAATCCCCGGACCTCGAAATGCTCCCGCCGGCATTCCTGCATGTACACGTTCACGTTTTGAACCCCCCACTGCCGGTAAAGCTCCAGGCCTTCACGAAGGAGTCCTTCGTAAACGGCGTGAGAATCGGCTCCCATCTCCGGCATCACGTGCACGTAAAGCGTGTACTGCATTCCAAACAAGCTGGTTCCCAGGGTTCCCGTCTCAGCCATCGCAAAACCGGCGAATCGCCCCCCCATGGTTCCCACCAGAAACGAGCGCTGTCGTGCCAACCCGTGGGGTTTGAGCTCGCGATCGAGAGATTCCATGGTCAGATTCGCAAAATCAAAACCCAACGCGTCCCGTTCGATCGCGCTGCCATGGACTTCGAAGTACCGTTCGATTCTTCGCAGGTCGTAAGAACTTGCCGGTTTCGTCACCAACCCCGGCGGCGAGGTGAGGTCCCATCCCTTCGCTGTATCGGCCTCATGAAGATAGAATTTCCGGAGTTCGTTGTGCTCCGGAAACGGATAGCGTTGAACAAAGTCGTAGTAGTTCCGTTGGTTCCAGGCCAGATCCGCGTTTGTGATCGTGTAGAGGTACGAGGCTCCCTCGGCCGAGAGGATGTCCGCGGTGGCCGCATAGATCTGTCCGGCCACGATCTTCGAAACGGAAGGATCAATCGCCAGGCCGTGCGCGCACCACGCCTTCGGATAGATCCGATCCAGTTGCATATTCCCGACGACGTTCTCCCCGGCTCGGATGAGCAAGCGTTTGGCAAGGCCGGTTCCGGCTTCGGACAACGAGCGCCAGCTTTGCTTCGTCACGTCGACTAAGGGTGTGAACGACTCGCGCGGTTTCATGTCGAGGTATCCGCTTCGATCGTACAGTTCCCATATCTTTCCGTGGTCCGATTCTTTGTATTCGAAGTGCAAGCCGGCGTACCGCATTCCGAGCACAAAATTGTGCCATCGCGTCTTCGCCTCATAGGTCGCCGGCGTAAACCGAAGTCCGACGGCATATTCCCCGGTCGCGAGAAAACGACCTCCACGAACCTCCCCCGACCCCAAAATCTCGTCGCCGTCCGTCAACTCCACGGCCATCAGTGGAAATCTCACCCCCACCGGCACGTGGATCCATTCGCTCGGATCCCGGACCAGCAAACCCTTTTCCGACAGTTCGAGAACGGAAATTCTATTCTGTGATTTGCCAAGAATGGGGTGTTCGACGCGAACTCCCCGTACCCCGTCTGCTGTCGTTGCGCTAACCCGCACGGTTTCCCGTCGAAGAAGGCGGACCACACGAGTCGGCGCTTGGACGCGGAGTTGCTGTCCCTCTTTTCCCGTACAGACCGTGTCAAAGACATGGCAGATCCCAAAAAGAGTCAGTTCACAACGAATCGGTCCCGGGACCCAATGGGTCGAGATCTCCTGAGCGGCGATGAAGGGATCCTTCACTCCTCCTATCCAGATCCCGCTTCCAAAGACCTTCCCCTGAGAAATTACGATCGGCGCTCGAGCGCCGGATGAAGTTAGGTCTTCCAGGAGAGTGGCGATTGTTTCCGAGTCTTCGATCAGATCCCAATTTAGATCGGTCGATCGAAAAAAAAGATCGTTCTTCTGTTCTTCGATCCGAACGCCCACGCGTGCTTTCCAAGCTTCAGCGCGGACCGATCGTGCGGTTCCCAGAAGCAAGTCTTCCCCGAGCCGAATACCGATACGACCTTTGTTTCTTTGGAGGAGTTCCTCGAGGTTCGCGCCTTCCACCATCAGGCCCAAGCCATCGCCGCAGTAATTCAAGAGCACCCCGTTTCGCGGGACTCCCCCGATATCTACCGATGCCCCAGCGTTCTCCGGTGCAACGGTCTGCCGCCGATGCTTCCGCTGCTCTGTGCCAGACACGGTCATCGTTCAAATTAATACACGCGCCGTGCCAAGATTCCAACCCCCGACCGGCATGTACCTTATTGATATCATTATTCTTTATGTTTTTCTTCTTTTCTGCTGGGCCTAATAGTACCCACGGCATGGGACATCTTTAGTCTCTCCCTCTCGCCGGCTCTCGGCTATTCTCGGCTGGTCCGATGAGGTTCCTTATTACCCTCGCACAAGCTCTTGGTTTAACGACCCTTTTGATCGTTCTTCCTTTGTCTGGCCGTTGGAACCTTCTTGTCAACCCTCGGGTCCTCCTAGTGATCGCCGGAGGAATATTCCTCTACGTTATGAAGCCTCCGGCTTCGCCCAAAGAGATGGTTCGTCCGAGTTTTTCGGACCAGAAGAGCGGCCTATTCATTTATGTCGCGGGAATTCTCATGTTTCTCGTTCCTGTCGGCGATCTCCGATTTCATCCAGAACGCTTTCTGGGCGCGCCCGCTTGGTCGCTTTTTTCTGGCCTCAGCGTCCTCGCTGCTGGTTCGTTGCTCCGTTTTTGGTCAATCCGCATGCTCGGGTCGGCTTTCACTTCCATGGTGCAGACAGCGGACGACCAACACCTCATTCAGTCCGGACCGTACCGTTTCATCCGACACCCGAGCTATTTGGGGGCACTCATGATGGCGGTGGGGATCTCCATCCTTCTTCAGAGCGTCGTTGGTCTACTTGTCGTGCTAGCAACCATGGTCCCCGCTTATGCCTTCCGCATTCATGTAGAAGAAATCGCTCTCAAGGCTCACTTTGGCGACACCTACAAGAATTACCAGTCCCACACCAAGCGGCTCTTCCCCTTTATTTATTGAAGTCTTTCCACCTCGAGTCCGGCCCCGCGCGCAGGTCGTAGGAGAAAATGCCCACCCCCCGCCTGCTCCTCCCTTCCCATTCTTTCCTCGTGGAGGGCGGGGGGTGGGCATTTTTGATCGACGACCCGAAAACCAGAAGAATCTTGAAACTCTTCTGGTTTTTGCGTGCGCGCGGGGCCGAACCCACTGAAAGAGGTCACTCACTCCCTTGCAGTGGGTGATTGAACGATCCTCGCGAACTTTTGGATGAGCTTCTTGCGGAACATCTGCGGAACAAGATGGCCGTTACGGGCGGAAATTCACGGTAATGGGCGGTATTGTTTCGATAGCTAACGGTTTGATGTCGTTGGTTTTGGTAACGATGCCGAGGCGTTGAGGGGGGGATTTTCGATACCCCCCCTCTCCGCCATTTTATTTTTAAGTCCGGCTCTTCCCCGAATACCGGGGCAGGCAGTATTTTCTGACTAACCACATAACGCTCGGACTCTCAAACGATAGTTTTCAAAGTTCCGGAAACCGAAGGCACGTCGGGAGATCATCTCCATCTTGGTGTGGAATCCTTCCGTGATGGAATTGGTCTTGGTAAATCGCCACATCCGCACGATTTCTTCTCTCCAGTTATGGAGTGTCTTCCCGAGGGAAGACAGCGCCTCGATCGGCGCGGCCTTGAGTTGCTCGATCATCTCCAGGAGCTTGGGGATCCATTTCTGGCACTCCCACTGGGTCTGATGCTTGATGCGAAGCAATCGGCAAAGCTCCTGCTTAAAGTCATAGATCGCCTCCAACACTCCCTGCGCTTTCAGGTATTCCCGGAGCGTGATCTTCTGCCCCTCCGAGAGATTCTCCTCGTGTCGTCGCATGAGCGATAAGAGTCCTCGGTTCTTTCGGCCCGATGGATCCAGCTGCTGCCAGGCCTTTAGAAATTGATGGTTCACCCACCGGATCACATGAAACCGATCGGCTACGATCTTGGCGTTGGGAAAGTATTTGCGAACGATCGCTCGGTAGATCTCGGATAAATCCATGACCACGACCTGGGTCTTTTCTTTCCCTGGAAGCCGGTCCAAGTACCGCTTCAGCGACGCTTCCGATCTTCCGAGCACCACGTCGTGAATCCGTTGTCGCCTGAGATCGCAAAACGTGGAGGCATACCCGTGCTTTCGGGAGAAGAAATGCTCGTCGATCCCTAAGACTCGAGGAGCCGGATTGTTGCGGATCTCCGCCGCCTTCCTCCCCCAGTAATCATGTGCCCAGCGCTCGATCGTCGCATGGCCGATTTGGTTCTGCTTCGAAAGGATTCGTTGGCTGATCCCGTCCCGATGCTTCTGGAACACCTCGAGCCGGAATCCCTCACTCGAGCGCCGGTACAGACGGATTCCCGGGTATCTCTCGTGAAAATACCTCCGGCAGCTTCGGCAGAAATACTTTCTCCCTCGGATTCGTAAGTAACAGGCTCTCGATCCGATCGATTCGTGTCGAACTCTGCGAAAATATTGAGCTTTGATCCGAACGTGCCGATCGCCACATTCCGGACAACGGGCCGGTTCGGTATACCGAACCTCCACCTCTACCGGATCCATTCCCTCAATCCGTTCCACCTTGAATCCCGGCAAATGAACGATAGACTCCTCCAGGGGCATAGGCGCATCTCCTTTCTGACCGAAGGTTTAAAGATCGGGAATTTACTCCCGATCCGCGCCTTGCCCCGTTATTTGAGGTAGAGCCTTAAGTCCTCGGAATTCTTAGGGCGAAACATCTCGGCACCTCCGTTTCGGTTGCATCCGGTTACAGGTTTCATTCTTTTTTCGTCCCAAACGAGAAATTCGGCATCGATCTCCGCACCGCCGCATCGGTCACTTTGGCGTAAATCTGCGTCGTCTGGATATCGGTGTGCCCCAGAAGGGTCTGAGTAGAAACCAGGTCGTGTGTCTGCTCGGCATGAAGGGTCGCAAAGGTGCGTCGAAGACTGTGCGTCACGCTTTTCATGCGAAGGCCCATCATCCGGAACACTTTTGCATACGCGGACGCCACCGAGTTTCGACGGATCAGACGACCGTTTCGATGGCAGACAAGTTCGATCTCCCCGTCTTCGGCTTTCCATTTCACGAGAAGCTCAAAGAGTCGGTCCACGATGGGGATGTCCCGCGCGCTAGCGGCGGTCTTGATCTGCTCCTGCATCTCCGGCCTCATGGCCGGCTGGGGCCACGTGCACGACCTGCGGATCATCAGCGTACGGTTCTCCAGATCGACGCGGTCCCATTTGAGACCACATGCCTCCCCGATCCGAAGCCCCGCAAAGAGTTGAAGAGCTGCCGTTCGGCCGTATGCATCCGCGTGGCGGCCGACCATCAACAAGAGAAACTCTTCCGCCTGTTTCTCCGTCAGAACTTCCTGACCCGAGGGCGGATCTTCACGAAAATGAGAATCCTGTTTGTGGCGCGGCAAAATCGGGTGCTGAAATTTTTCGTTCCGATACTGGCGGTACCACTTGCAAATCGTCTGGAGTGTCCCCACCTCACGCGCAAAGGAAACGCGGGTTCTTTGCTTCGGATAGGAGGGATCTTTGAGATGGGCCAGCCAAAGATCGATGTCCCGGGCCGTGAGAGCCTCGATCGGCGCATTCCATAAGGGCTCCAGATGCCCGATGTCCTTTGCGTACTGAAGCCAAGATGTCTTCCGAAGACGCGGGGGCTTGGACCACTCCCGCCACTCTCCGATCACCTCGCGGAGCGTGATTTGCGCCGCCCTTCCCTTCCCCGGCTCGGGATTCAGCTCCATCCGCCATCGGCGGGCGTCATCGATCGTCCGGAAGTGTCTCTTCTGAAGCAGACTCTTCCCAAGTTGCTGAATCCGCCGGTAGGCACGAAACACCTTCGCCCGCGAAGAAGAGTCGGTCCGAGGGTCGATCCATCTCTGTTTTCGAGCGTCCCATTTTTCGAGGCGGGAGATCCCTGGACAGTTTCGGATCCGAACGTACCGTTCCTTTTTGGAGGGCAACAGTTTCAATGCGTGGAGCATGCGGCATAACTCCTCTCGGCGATCCACCGTTCGAGATCCTGTTTCCGGCATCGTACTGCGCCTGTGGAAAGCCGAATGACGGGAAGCTCGTTCCTCCAGACGAGGTTCCGCGTATATCCGAGGCTGTATCGGAGATACGCCGCCACCTCGGGGACGGTCATCAGACAGTCCGAAGGGTTGTGTACAGGTGCCCTTGTCGCCAGCACGACGTCTTCTCTCATGTTCATCGCTTCCTCCTTCTCGTTACGACTCGGCATAGGCCGACCACAACCCCCTTATGACTACGTATGAGTCATTTGTCAATATAACTCATTTGTATTGTCTTTGAGTCGTTTGCAATAAGATATTTTTTGGATTTCATGCATGTTTTCAATGGGTTTCTGCCGACAGTCGACTGTGTCTGGCTCGACCTACTTGAGAATTTTCGGGGATTTCAGAGACAAATCGCCCGCTTTGTGATTCATATGTCAATGTGGAACGAGGTCCCCGAGAAGACAATCTCCCCTGGGCCGGGGAGGACCGGACCCTCACGCTCTACACGCGCATCGAACCCACTCTGGCGGATGGGATCCACGAACGAAGGGGCGAACTATCGCTACGAACGACGTCTGACTATCTGCGGCATCTCATCACGAAAGATCTCCTGCAGCGAGGTGCACAGCGAAAGCCCAAGCAGCTGAAGACACCCAAGAAAGAGACCCTCCCCTGGCACGATGAACGTCCGATCTATTCTCTTTACGTGCGGCTTGAACCGACGCTTGCTGACGCCTTTTATGAACGAATGGAAGAGCTTCAATTTGCTTCGGGAAGAGCCTTTCTCTATTGGCTGATCGTGACCGATCTTGTCTTCGGTGATCCGCCCTCCAAAAGGAGAAAAGACCATGCCTAGGCGACGTAGAACAAACCGAATCCCTTCTGAAAAGGCCATGCCCGAAGTGCTCGAGCGGATGGTGAACCAAGAGAGGAAAGAGGGGACCAAGAAGGGCCCTGAACTCGTGGCAATTACTCGCTACAACGACAAACCTATCGCTGATCTGATCCGTCGAGCCGCCACCATGGAGGGTGTATCCGTCTCCACCTTTCAGCGAAAATCGGTCATCGAGCAGCTCAAGATCATGTTTGGTGAGGAATGGGTGGACTCCATCGTCCAGGCGGCGGAAGAGACCCAGGTTCGACTGAGAAAGAGACCTCGCAAACGAGGCGTCCTCGCCCAAATTCGGGCAATGCGCGGATAGCGTCCCGCCCAAGCCCCGGATCAGAGGGCTTTTCATTTGTTCATATCTTCGCATATACAACGATACCGACGGGGGGGGGAATTGCCGAAACGAACGATGCCACTGTGTCAGTTGACCCGCCAGAATCTTGGCCAGAACCTTTTCCTTCACCTCCTTCGGATACCGCTTTGTTATCGACACCGCTCCTATCCATTTGTGGAATCGGTGTCCAAAATACGGGGTCAACATCCGCTTGCGTCAAGCCGGAGGTAATCGGCTCATCTTGGGCAACGCCGTGTTAGAATCTCAAGCACCGTGCCTAAGAAGCTCATCGAGCGTTGGGTGCCGGACCATCATAAGGTCCGCACACACAAGCGTCTCCAGTTTCTCGGCACCCTTCTTCACGACCCAAACATCTGGCACTTCAATCGCCAATCGGCGTCGGGGGGGGTCGCGGTCGGATTGTTCTGGGCCATGATCCCGATGCCCTTCCAGATGATTCCGGCCGCCGCCTGTGCGGTATGGTTTCGCGTCAACCTGCCCATCTCGGTGGCCCTGGTCTGGTTGACCAACCCGGTCACGATGCCGCCGATCTTCTACGGCGCATACCGGCTGGGGTCCTGGATCCTTGGAACGCGTGTTCGCAACAACCTTGTGTTCGAGATGTCCGTGGAATGGTTGACCGGCCGGTTGAGCTCGATCTGGCAGCCTCTGCTGCTGGGCAGTCTGGTTCTGGCCGTTGCGGCGTCCGTGATCGGCTATGTCACCGTCCGGTTGTTGTGGCGCCTCCGCGTGGTCCTGCAGTTTCGCGTCCGTAAGAATCGACGCGTTGACTGAAACGTTCATTTGCAGTCGATGGGCGCATCTTTCATAGTAAGAATCACCTTTTATGCCGGGCCTTCACCTCCTGCAGAGTCTTCTTCTGATCCTGGCCATCGCGGTCGTCGTGGTCGCGCTGCTCCAGCGCCTGCGGATTCCCCCGATCGCGGCGTTTATCGTGGCCGGTGGCCTCGTCGGGCCGCACGGCCTGGGGATCGTGTCGGATGCGACGGAAGTCGATCTTCTGGCCGAGATCGGCATCAACCTCCTTCTGTTCGGAATCGGACTGGAACTCTCCGTGGACCGCATGCATCGCCTGTGGCGGGCGATTCTGGCGGGGGGATTCCTTCAAGTGGCGGCGACCTCGACGCTGGCGTTCGCGGTGGCGCGGTGGCTGGGTGTCCCCGTGCGCTCCGCCATCTTCCTCGGGTTTCTCCTGGCTCTCTCCAGCACGGCGATCGTGCTGCGCGGCCTGCAACGACGGGGCGAGGTGGATGCGCCCCACGGCCAATTCACGCTGGGGATTCTGATCTTCCAGGATCTGGCGGTGATTCCGATGATCCTTGTCTTGCCCCTGCTGGCGGGCGAGGCCGACGCCACGTCCCTCGTGGTCTCTTGGCTCGCCATCGGCAAAGCCGTGGCCCTGGTTGCCGTCACGTTCGTAGGTGCCCGCTTTCTGGTGCCCCGAGTGCTTCACTGGGTTTCGGGGACGCGGCAGCGGGATCTGTTCGTGCTGGCCGTGCTCGTGGTCTGCGGGGGGATCGTGTGGCTGGTTGCCAACGCCGGCGTTTCCCCGGCGCTGGGCGCCTTTCTGGCCGGCCTGGTGGTGTCGGGGACGCCGTATCGCCATCAGGCTCTGGCCGACGTGATTCCCTTCCGCGAGGTGTTCACCAGCCTCTTCTTTGTCTCCATCGGAATGCTCCTGGACGTCGGCGGCCTCACCCGGGAGGCTGGTTTTGTGGCGGCACTTCTGGCGGCGATCGTCGGCGGCAAGTTTCTTGTGACGGTCGCGGTGGGGGCACTCCTTCGCTTCCCGCTGCGTGTCTCCGTTCTGACCGGGGCGGCTCTGGCCCAGGTCGGGGAATTCGCATTTGTCCTCCTGCACGCGGCGCGGGGGACGGATCTTATCCCCGAACTTCTGCAAGCCCATTTGATGGCCGCCATCATTCTCTCGATGGTCCTGACACCGTTTCTCCTGGTCTTGGGCCCGGGTATCGCCGCTGGGGCCGGTCGCATGCGTTCGCTCACGCGCCTGCTCGGCGTTCGGACACCGGCGGACGACACACAGAAGCTTCTTCCTCTCCAGGGTCATGTCATCATTGCCGGGTACGGGGTCGCAGGGCAGGAGTTGGCACAATCCCTGAAGTCCTGTGAAATCGATTACGTGATCGTGGATCTGAACCCGGAGAGCGTGCGGCGCGCGACGGAGTCGGGGGAACCCGCGTTTTTCGGCGACATCACCGCGCCCGAGATCCTGGAACATCTTGGTGCCGGGCGCGCACACGAGTTGGTTCTGACCATCAACGATCCCCGAGCAGCGGAGCGCGCCGTTCGGTTCGCCCGCGGCCGTTACCCGGCGCTTCCGATCCTGGTCCGATCGCAGTACTTGGGGGATCTTGCGGATCTGATCGCCGCGGGGGCCACGGAAGTGGTTCCTGCGGAACTGGAGGCGGCCGTCCAGTTAACCACTCGGATCATGGACCGCCACGGTTCCAGCGCTGGTGTCATCCAGACACATGCGTCGCGTATCCGTGCCCGGATATCGGACTGACGTTCAGTCCGCTACCAATGGTTATCTCACCGTCCGACTGCTGTAGCGTCTCCACGTGGTCCTGCACTTCCGCCGCCGCCGAAAGCAGAGAGATTCAAAAGAGATGTAACGAGAGTCCCGCGCTGTAGCGGCAAGTCCGATGGAGCGGCATCAGAGTATCCACAGGCACGTCATTGTGATCAGGGTCAGCGGGAGAGCAAAAAGGAAGAGCTTCAGCGGCCTTATGCCATCCGGACCAAATGTGTCCTGCAGAATTGAGTACCCTGCGGGGTTCGGAGCGTTCGCGATGACCGTAAGTCCCCCCCCGGCGATGGCTCCCGCTACGAGCGCATACTTGAGATGTTCGGTCATTCCCTCCACCTGGGACCCAAGGTAAGTCAGGGCGGCGTTATCGGTGATCGCCGTCAAAAACGTCGTGCCAACGAAGAGTGGAAAAGCGTCCAGTCTGTGCAGCAGAGGCTCCAGCCACCACGATTGAAGCCCCCCGAGCACGACAAGGCCAGACAAGAACAGGGAAACCAATAGGCCCTCGCGAATCTTTAGGCTGTCCTGATACCCAGCCGTAATGGTCGTAATTCCCAAGAAAAAGAGAAACGCACCAAGGAAGACTGCCGGATGATGTGCGGTAACGACGATAACAATCAAGAACGTCAGGTGCGCGCCCGTCAGCCACAACGGAGCATGCATGTTCTGAACACGTTCCCGCATAGGAAGAGCTTTCAATTCGGAAGATAGCAGAGCGGCTCCGATGGCAGCATTGACCAACGTGGCAATCGCCACTCTCCAGCCAAACGTCGTCAACATGAACGCTACGTCCCAGTTCCATTTCCCCGCCACCATGAGAATGGGAGGAGCGGCGTAGGGGGTCAACGCACCACCGATCGACACATTCACGAAAAGTGCGGCCAACGTCAGATATTTGAAACGAACGGAAACGTTCCGGCGCAGATACCGTTCCCTTAAAACGAGAGCGACAACCGTCATGGCCGCAGGTTCGGTAATGAAGCTGCCAAGGAGCGGCCCAATGGCCAAACAGCATAGGTAAATTCCGACTTCGCGATGAAGCGGAAGTAACCTTGCCGAAAGGACGATAATTTTGCCGGCGGCACCTACGATGGGACGGGTCGCCGCAACAACCATAATCGCAAACACAAACAGAGGTTCCGTAAAATCGCGGCTTTCAACGTATTGAATGGCTCGATCGGACCCAACCCAGATCACCATCATCAAAAACAACACGCCCGCCCAGAACCCGAAGACCACTTCCACTTCCCCGAGCAGATGAAGGAAGCTTTCTTTGACCGACCCCTCAGGAAAGCGATGGGACCAGTGACGGAAGTAGCCGCATAAAAACGTATGGACGATCGCAAATCCAAAAAGAACCGTGGCAGCGATTTCGATTCCCCTTGACCAAGACATGATCTTTTCTACCCACACGAGCAAGAACTACTACAGAAATTGGGGGTCAGCGCTCTCTTCCCTGGAAATGATCAAGGAAGAGAAGGAACCCGGAATTCTGGAAACCTTCCGGGATAGGAGAATACACGCTGACCCCCATTTCCGCGTCAGGGGACGAGTTGGACACCTCCCCAGCATGCGACGGAAACAATCGTAAAGATGATCGCAAAGCGCCAGTAGTGGCGCCATGTGGATGGTTCCCCTTTGGCAGTCGTGGCCGCTCCAGATCGCTGTTCGATCAGCCGACCCAGGATCACAGCGGCCAAGAGCCCGAAATAAATGAAAGTCCAGATCGAGTCGACACCCGATTTGGAGTGGCTCAGATTCTTGACGAGCACGATCAGCATCATGCCCGGCCCCAAAAAGACCCAAGTAATTCGAGCCAGCACTGTAAATAAGGTCATCGCTCACCTTTCTCGTCGGATGTCATGCCACAGCCTCTTCAATCTCGACTCCATGCGAAAACGGCCTCCGCAGCATCCCCAGGTTTTTGAGTAACTGGCGAAGGTGTTGAATTGCCGCCGTCTTCTCCGCCTCCTTGAACCAAGCGACATATGCTTCTTCCATCCGGATCGTGCTCTCCCCTTTGATTCGCAGTGGAACCAGGCGTGAGCCGAGCCCTTTGACGAAAGCCTCACTGAAAACACCGATGCCGAGGCCCGCCTCACAGAACTGATGAAGCGTGATCATGTCTTCACCGGTTACGCGCGCGACCGAATGGAGATCGGCCTCTCCCAAAAACTTGTCGAGGCTCCCGCCGCTGCCCGAATCCTCTTTCCAGGAGAGAATGGGAAGGGTCTTGAAGAGCTCCCGGGCCGACCGACCGGCCATCTTTTTCGTGACGAAAAGACGGACGGGGGAGGAACTGATCCGGCACGCCGTGACGTCCCGTCGCTCCGGCGCACGATGACAAATTCCGAAATCGAATTCGGTTTCGAGAAGACCGCGCTCAAGCCCGTCCTGCGTGGTCTGGGAAAAGTTCAGGTTAAAGGGACCGAATCGTTTCACGTACTGGAGAAGAAGGGGGGATCCGACGACGCGCGTTGTTCCGGGAACAATCCCTACCGCGATCGGATAGCAGCCCAACGGGAGCGGGGAAACCACATCCATGAGGCGTTGTCCCGCCTCAAACAGCGGGCGGATGTGTTGGTATAGGTTGGCGCCCTGCGGTGTCAGAATGAGTTTTCGATGACGGCGAAGAAACAGCGCCACCTGAAGGCTTTCCTCCAGCTGCGAAAGGTGCTCGCTAAGGGTCGATGGGGTGATGCCGAGATTCTCCGCCGCAATTTTGAGCGATTTTTCGCGAGCAATTTCACAGAAATAATAAAGCCGGTTCCAGTTGGCTTCGTTCCGCATGGCGCTTTCCAGATAATTCGTTTTACCCAAACTGTCAATCTTATGATACGGTACGCCCGAATTAAATTCCATGCCGGACAAGACGGAAATCGCCTTGGCTCCACGTCTCGATCACGGGGCGATCGGGAACGGGCAATGCCTCGCGCTCGTGGCGCCCGACACGCGGATCGAGTGGCTTTGTATGCCCCGTTTCGACTCCCCTTCGGTGTTCGCCTCGATTCTCGACCCTCTCAAAGGTGGGTCCTGGGCTCTGGCGCCGGTCGGTCGGGATGCAACCTGTTCCATGGAGTATGTTCGAAACACCAACGTTCTTCGGACTCGTCTCACGACGGATGACGGCGAGTGCGAGATCTTCGATTTCGCCCCGCGGATTCCGAAAGGCCTGACGTCCGACACCCCCGCGGAGATCTGTCGGCTGGTCCGACCGATCAAGGGGGCCGTGCGTCTCCAGGTAGAGTTCGACCCGAAACCGAATTACGGTCGGAGCGAGGTAGGTCTCATTCCGGCGGGGGACATGATCGAAGTGCACGGAGGATCCGCTCCGATCTACCTCCGGACGAACATCCCTCTGGCACACGTCCTCAATCGGCAACCCCTGAGGGTCGAACAGCCGTGGTTTTTCGTCTTGAGCTACGGCAGGCAGTCCGATCTGGACTCGATCGCCAGCGCCCAGCATGCCTTGAATCTTACGATCGCCGGGTGGCGAACATGGACTAAGACATGCGCCCTCCCCTCTTTTGCCGCCGAACATGTTCTTCGTTCGGCGCTCTGCCTCAAACTGCACGCTTACCGAGATACCGGGGCGATCATCGCTGCAGCGACAACGAGCATTCCCGAAGCCCTGAACACCGAGAGAACCTGGGATTACCGCTATTGCTGGCTTCGGGATGCGGCCTTCGTGGTGGAGGCTCTCCGTCGCCTGAGTCATCTGGCGGAAGGGGAGGCTTTCGTCCGGTTTCTACGGAACGTGGCGGAGAACGGTCCGCTTCAGGCGGTCTACGGTATCGGTGGCGAACGGGACCTTCCCGAAGAACACCTCGATCATCTGAGCGGGTTTGGACGGACAAAGCCGGTCCGGATCGGAAACGCGGCGTACCAACAGGCCCAAAACGATCTGATGGGGGAGATGATTCTCTGTCTAGAGACGCTCTTGACGGACCCGCGCCTGGTCTCCGAAGACGGCGAGGCGTCCCGGCGTTTGGTGGAACGCCTCGTGGAACAAGCCATGAACGTGTACCCCCTCGAGGACACCGGCCCCTGGGAGTTCCGAACGCGTCTCCGCCATTACACGTTCTCGAAAGTGCTTTGTTGGGTGGCAGCGCATCGTGGCGCCGAACTCGCCCGACGGATGGGGATGGTCGAACAAGCTGACCGTTGGGAATCGTGGGCCCATACGACCGCAGAGGAGATTCTTCGCCGTGGCTATCAGGCGGAGAAAGGATTTTTCACGCAGGCTTTTGAGGGGCATTTTGCGGATGCCTCACTCCTGCTGTTACCCACCCTCGGAATCATCGACGCAAAAGATCCGCGCTTTGTTTCGACCGTACGGGAGTACGAAAAGATGTTGGTCCGAAATGGCGTCATGCTTCGGTACGTGCATCCGGATGATTTCGGAGAGACCAAGTCCGCCTTCCTCATCTGCTCGTTCTGGTGGGCGGAGGCCCTCGCGATGATGGGGGAGCTGGACAAGGCGGTCGAGGTGTTCCATCGGATTACCGGTTACGCGAACCCGCTGGGCCTTTTCTCGGAGGATGTCGATCCGGGCACCGGCACGCTCCTCGGAAACTTCCCCCAGGCCTACACCCACGTCGGTTTGATTCACGCGGCGATCACGATCGGTGAACTCTTGGAGGCGCGGGATGCGAAGTTCCGCGCCTGGACGTAGAAGGTCCAAACCTATGAAATCGACCGGTTCTCTGATCGTCGTTTCCAACCGGCTTCCCGTGCAGATCCACCACGAGGGAGGCTCCTGGAAGGCTCAGCCGAGTTCCGGGGGACTGGTTTCCGCTCTGGCCGGAGTCAAGAGCGAGTTGGAGTTTCGTTGGATCGGTTGGCCGGGGACGATCGTTCCCAAGGTAGAGGAAGGGGAGGTCTGCTCTCTCTTGGAAACGGGGCTTGGATACCTTCCCGTGTTTCTCGAGGCGAACCAGGTCGACCACTTCTATGATGGATTCTGCAACTCCGTTCTTTGGCCGCTCTTTCACTACCTCCCCGGCAGAGTCGATTTCGGCCTTCCGTATTGGGACGAGTACCAACGGGTGAACGAGACCTTCGCCAAGGTGGTTCTGGATTCCTGCGGTGAACAATCGACGGTTTGGATTCACGACTACCACCTCATGCTGCTCCCCGCGCTGTTACGGGCCAAACACCCCGGATTGAAGATCGGCTTCTTCCTTCACATCCCGTTCCCCGCGTCGGAGATTTATCGCTTGCTTCCGGTCCGGCGGGAGATTTTGCTCGGCCTGATGGGGAGCGACCTCATCGGCTTTCACACCCACGATTATGCTCGTTATTTTGCAAACAGTTGTCTTCGAATCCTAGGAGCCGAATCACAGCCCACCCAGATTCGTTACGAGGGGAGGCAGATTCGATATGGGAGCTATCCGATCGGTATCAACGCCGCTCCATTTCATCAGATGCTTCAAGGCGGTGACATCGAGCCGAACCGTCAGGCGTTGGCACAGAAGTACACCGACATAAAGATCGTGCTGGGGGTCGACCGGATCGACTACAGCAAGGGATTGCCTCTGAAACTGCGGGCGTTCGAAGTGTTTCTCGAAACCCACCCGGAATGGCGGGGAAAAGTCGTTCTCATTCAGGTCGGAATTCCCTCCCGTCTCGCCGTGAAAGAGTATCAACAGCTCAAGGGCGAGGTTGACCAACTGGTGGGACGGATCAACGGACGTTTCGGCGACGCCCAGCATTCGCCGATTCAGTACGTCGCGCACGAGATCGGGTTCCCCGAGCTCTGCGCGCTTTATGAGAGGGCAGACGTACTGCTTGTGACGTCCGTAAGAGACGGGATGAACCTGGTCGCCTTGGAGTACGCGGCCTGTCAGAAAGACCGGCATGGTGTCCTGGTCTTGAGCGAGTTCGCCGGCGCAGCAAGTTCAATGGGGGGCTCGTTGTTCGTGAACCCCTGGGATGCGGTTCAGACCGCCAACGCGATCTCAAGGGCGCTCACCATGGAGACCAACGAACGGGCCAGCCGCGCGGTTCACAACTTCACGTACGTTCGAAACTTTCACTCCCTGGGCTGGGCACGACGGTTCTTGCGTGACCTGACATCCGAAAAGGGGAGACCGGAGGGGGCCGCCATTGACCTGATGACCGATTTCATACGGCTGCGCCGTCAGTGGCAGCGAGCTCCTCAGCGCTTCTTATTTCTGGATTACGACGGAACCCTGGTCCCTTTCTTGAGACGCCCATCCGAGGCACGTCCGCCGGAACACCTGCTCAACATCCTTTCGACGCTGGCGTCCGAACCCAAGAACCATCTCTATCTAATCAGCGGGAGGAAGACCGAGGAGATGGACCTCTGGTTTTCTTCCTTCCACGCGAACTTGGCCGCCGAGCATGGCCTCTTTTTGAAATTGAGCGGCTCCGCCGAATGGCGCAAGCACCGTGAGGTAAAGGCCGACTGGATACCGACGGTTGAAAAGATCCTCGAGGACTACACCCGCCGTGTGCCGGGGTCGTCGATCGAGCGGAAACAGCTGGGACTGGCTTGGCATTACCGGGAGGCGGACGAGCAGTTCGGCGATTGGCAAGCCCTGGAGTTGTCACTGTATCTGGACGGTGCCCTTTCCAACCTTCCCGTTCGGGTGGTCCAGGGGCACAAGGTTATTGAAGTTCGTCCCCAGGGGATCGACAAGGGGTCGTTGGTGTCTGATATCCTTGGCCGTCAGGCTCAGGCGCCGGAATTCATTCTATGCGTCGGCGACGACCGAACCGACGAGGACATGTTTGCGGTTCTTCCGCCCGAAGCCTGGGGGTGTCGAGTCGGGAACCCGGTGGACTCCTGTGCCCGTTACTACCTCGAAAACCCGCAGGAGGTGACGGAGTTGCTTGAGGAACTTGCCTTCATCTCTTAAAGAAACCGTGTTGAAAAAAATTGCGAAACTTGTTCAGGGCTCGTTCGGCCCCGCATTTCGACGCCTTCGAGCTTCCTTGGGTCAACCTGGGACCCTTCATCAGGTCGGCCTCATGGGCGCGGCGCTCTTGGCAGGACTGGCGGCCGTCGGCTATACAACCCTCTTTCGTCTAGCCGAGAAATTTTCGAATCAACTTTTTCATAATTATCCATACGCAATCCTTCTTGTCACCCCCGTGACGTTCGCGGGGTCTTGGTTCATCGTCTATCGATGGGCGCGGTATGCGGCGGGGAGCGGGATTCCCCAGGTCATGGCGGCGGTCGAACTGGATCCGAAAGCGCGCGCCGTCGCGTATCCTCGGCTGCTGGGCTGGCGTGTGCTCGTCGCGAAAATCGCCAGTTCGGTGTTGTGTGTGATGGGGGGCGGCGTGGTGGGGAGGGAGGGCCCGACGCTCCAAGTCAGCGCCTCGATTTTCTATCTGGTGGGCCGGTTCTTTCAGCGCTTTACCAAGCTCATTTCGCTGGATCTCTGGATTCTCGGCGGCGCCGCGGCTGGCATTGCGGCCGCCTTCAACACCCCTCTCGGGGGAGTCGTCTATGCCATCGAAGAGCTGGCACAGCACCATTTCAATCGAATCCGGTTCGTCGTCCTCATGGCGGTTCTGATCGCCGGCCTGGTGGCCCAGATGCTCCTCGGCAGCTACCTTTATCTCGGCTATCCGCAGATCGGGACCGTGTCCTTCGCCGATTTGCCGGCGGCCATTGTAATTGGATTCGTCGGCGCTTTGATCGGGGCGCTCTTCGGGCAACTGTTGGTGAAATCTCAGCGGTGGATTCGTGAGCGGGCCGCCGACGCCGTTCTGGTCCGGGTTGTGCTTCTGTGCTCCTTGATCGTCGTGTTCTTGGGGCTCACCAATCGCCATGCTCTGGGTCCGGGCAACCAACTCATCTCGGAAATTCTCTCGGGGAAGGTGCAAGGCACGATGGGGATGAGCGCCGCCAGATTCGTTTCGATGTCGGCCTCGTATTTGGCCGGGGGCGCCGGCGGAATCTTTGCTCCGTCCCTCGCTCTGGGGGCTTCGGTAGGTTCATGGATGGCGTCTTTCTGGCAGGGTTTGAATCCGGTCCTTCTTTCGCTCCTTGGGATGATCGCGGTGCTTACCGGCGTAACGCGAGCTCCGCTGACCTCTTTCGTCCTCATTTTGGAGATGACCGACCGGCACAGCGCGATCTTTCCGATGATGGTCACGGCACTGGCGGCCTCTGCCGGTGCGCGCCTTATAAGCCCCACCTCATTTTATGAGCAAACGAAGGCCGTGATTCTGAAAGACCTTGAACGATCCACCGAAAGCAAAGAACAAGATGCGCGATCGTGATCAGACACCCGACGGATATTCGGCCTTCAGGTCGGCTAAGAAAGAACCAACCGCCATATACCTCTTCAATAACCCAACGCTCTCCGCCATTGTAAAGGCTCGAAACGACTGGAGCTTGGATCGGTAGGTCGGAGAGACCGATTCAAAGATTTTTCGGACGAAATCTCGGCGCGACTCCCCCGGACAAATGAAGATCAACGTCGGAGGCTGTTCCCCGCGATGCCCGATACAAAAGAACTGCCCGTACTTCTCGAACGTTTCCCGTAAGACCGTCCCATCCTCCGTCCCCCGATCGATCTCCAGATAGGCATACCAACGTTCCGATCCTCGAACGCCGAAATAGACGTCCGGATAGAGGCGTCTCTCCTCCGCCCCGTAGGTGTATTCCAGCCGCCGCCTCCACCCGTCTTGCCAGCGAATCGTCGCCAGAGCGTCGATCTGAGCCTTCACCGTTTCCCCTTGAATGGCACCGACGAAAACCTCCGCGACCGCCAGTTGGTGCCGGATCGTCGACTCCCTGATCCGACGGGGGATGGGAGGTTCAAACGGTAGAACCAAGCTCTTCCAGGCCAAGACCTCTTGGAGCGCCCCAAGCCCTCTGGCCGTAAACGTCCAAACCGCTTGAGCGATCGATCCTGCCGGTAAATCTTCAATCAGCTTTCGATCCTTCAGTTTCTTTAGCCTCCAATTCACTGCCCGAATCGTCCCCTTCGGATACCAAAGCTTCTTGATCTGATCTCTTGTCATCACCCTCACTGAAACCAGACACCACAGGATGTTCTCATCCAACCAACTTAACTCTTCACTTTCCCAGCCCGTAGCCCGCCGACGGGACCACAACCCCTCATCTATTTTTTTACTCGTCGAGGGGGTGTGGTCGCGTCGCAAGGCGGAGGGCGGAAGGCTTTCTGAACTGATGAAACGGCTTAGAGTTTCCATCGGTTATGCTCCTTTCCTCTCTTCCAGGCCGCTTTCCCGGGCGGGAAAGGGGGTTGGAAAAAAGATCCCCGGTTCCGAACGCCTCCACTTCTCCCAGAGCCAGCGGATCTTCGTGGATCGAAGTGAGAGAAACTGGGGCGCAAGTCCAAGGAGGCGCTCCTGCTCTTCAACGACCTGCCCCTCGAACCAGGTTCGGGCCTCTTCGGAGTGCCGGGAATCGATCTCGATCTGGGCCTGTCGTGTTTTCTCCTCCCTTTGGGTTGCTTCCGCCTGAGGCGGCGCTTCACGCCTTCGGCTCTGTCGGCTCAAGGCCTCATCGATCAGGAACGGGAGACGGGAGATCGTTTGAGTGTCGGGATAGTGCTTGGCAATGTGTTCGATCCCCGTTCGGATCTCCTCCGCGGAAAAACCTCCCTGCAGGAGGGATTCAATCTCCCCCTCCCCCGCTTCGATCTTTTGCGGCGAGACCTTTCGTCCCAGACCCTCGTAAAATTCCCGCGTCAGAACATGGGGGACGGAGGGGGTGTTGTTCAAACTGTTTGTTGAATCCTGCTTGTTGTGAGGGGAAACGGCTTCCTCATGGGTATGGGAAGCATTTTCCCCCTCCCTAGAGGAAGAGCTTTCACCAAGGGGCGCGGCGGTTTTGACCTTGAACCTCAGAGAGTAGACCGAAGACTGCCAGCCGTGCTCCGGGTTTTTTCGCTCCTCGCGAACGACGATCCCCTTTTCGATCAGCGATTTCAGCGCTGGAAGAATCGACCGACGCGAAAGGCCGGTCCCCCGATCCAGAACCGTTCCATCCTTCCGCCGGATTCCCCCCTCCATCTGGCTCAACGAAATGGCGTCGGCCCGCTTCTTGAAACCGAACGTCCGCCTCGAGATGTAGAGAACAAGCCGGATCTCGGCCAGGGATAGGCCGACCATCAAGTCGTCGAAGAACTCGTCGGGAACGGGCGTATAACGAGGCTCGGAAAACCCCTCGAACGGCCGCGCAATGTCGGGCCTCACGAGGCCACATCCCTATTTCGGTTGCATTCCGGTAACGAGGATTCTCCATTTTTGTCGTGGCTCGTGATTTGGAGTGAAACGCGGACGGGATCAAGCCATTGATTCGATTGAAAAGCACTGCTAGAAAGAGGCGTTGCGGACGAGGCCGTTGCTTCCCCCCCTCTCCGCCAACTTTATTCTAGCCTCCTAAAATCGTTACCTGCGGAGAATCGGTGTCACAATATCCGCACAACATGCGGATATTACGCTTGCACGTGCGGAGAATAGCGATTACTATCTCCGCATGAGGTGCGGAGAATGATTCGTTATATTCATGAACGTCCTGATTGGCCGGAGTTTCGTTGGGATCCAGATGTGCTGGCTGCCAAGCTTTCTCAAGTGCGCCACCGGCAAGGGCGGTTGCTCGGGCGAATGGAGGCCCTGGGATTCTCTCTTCAGAAAGAGGCGGTACTGCAAACTCTCACCCTCGATGTTTTGAAGTCGAGCGAGATCGAGGGGCAAATCCTGGATCCCACACAGGTGCGCTCTTCGATCGCACGGAGGCTGGGCATGGACATTGCCGGATTGGTGCCCGCCGACCGGAATGTCGAAGGCGTGGTGGAGATGATGCTGGACGCCACCCAACACTTTGACAAACCTTTGACGAAAGAACGCCTGTTCGATTGGCAGGCCAGCCTCTTTCCCACCGGGCGTAGTGGCATCCATAAAATAACCGTAGGAGCCTGGCGGAGAGATCGAGAGGGCCCCATGCAGGTGGTCTCCGGGCCCATCGGCCACGAACGAGTGCACTATGAGGCACCGGAGGCTCATCGTCTGAATTCCGAGATGGGTGCGTTGATCAAGTGGGCCAACCAACCCGGGAAGGTTGACCCGGTTCTAAAGGCCGCCATCGGTCACCTATGGTTTGTGACGGTCCATCCGTTCGATGACGGCAACGGTCGTATCGCTCGCGCGATTGCCGACTGGGTGCTTGCACGGTCCGAACAAAGTTCACAGCGTTTTTACAGTATGTCCGCGCAAATCCGGCAGGAGCGGAAAGCCTATTACGACGTTCTTGAGAAGACCCAGAAGGGCACACTCGACATCACGAATTGGCTCGAGTGGTTCTTGGACTGCCTCGATCGAGCCTTGGAAGGGACCGAAACCGCCCTCGCGACCGTTTTCCGCAAGGCCAAGTTCTGGAAGACGTATGGCCAGATGCCGCTGAACGATCGGCAGCGCCGGACCCTCAATAAGTTGTTGGATGGTTTTGAGGGAAAACTGACTTCCTCCAAATGGGCCAAGCTCACGAAATGTTCTCAGGATACTGCACATCGCGACATTCTCGACCTGGTTGAACGCAATATTCTGGTCAAAGATCCCGCCGGTGGTCGAAGCACGAGTTACTCACTGAAGGACGCCGGACCATAATTTATGGAATATTTATAATTCTCCCATAGGCTGCGCCTGTGCAGTTGCGGGTATTGATCGTCGAGGACCATCCCGACATCGTCGAGATCGTCCGCTACAACCTGGAGAGGGAGGGATTTCAGGTTTCGTGGGCGAAGGACGGCGAAGAGGGGCTCAAGAAGATCATGGCGGAACGCCCGGACCTTCTGCTTCTCGACCTCATGCTCCCCAAAATGAGCGGCTTTGATGTCTGCAAGACGCTCCGGAGTGAAGTGGGAACCCGTTCTCTTCCGGTGGTGATGCTCACCGCTAAAGGGGAGGAGGTCGACATCGTACGCGGGCTCGAACTCGGCGCGGACGACTATGTGACGAAACCGTTCAAGCCCAAGGAACTTCTGGCCCGTGTCCGGGCTGTCTTGAGGCGAAGCGATGCCAAGACCGACGTCATCCGTTTCCGGGATCTCGTAATCGATTCCGACCGGCACCGTGTGGACCTGAAGGGCGAAGAACTCCAGCTGACCCGCGCCGAATTCCGACTTCTCCGCGCGTTGGCATCCCGTCAGGGACGTGTCTTCACACGCGATCAGCTGATTGAAAAAATGACCGGCGGGGACGTCTCGATCGTCGACCGTAACATCGACGTTCACGTCTCCTCGCTTCGGAAGAAGCTCGGATCGTATGGAGACCTGATCGTGACCGTACGAGGGGTAGGATACAGGTTCGCCGAATGAAGCTGTTCTCCTCCCGCCTTGCCCGGAGATTGTTCACAAGCGTGCTTGGTGTGTCGTTTGCAGTCGCCGTGTTGGTCGGGCTCTGGTTCGAACATGTCTATCGCGAGCGGGTAATCGCCGATATCCGGCAAAATCTCTCGGCTGCATCGGCGCTCCTGACTTCCGAGTTTCGCAGCGGCCTATTCCAAGAGCACCCGGAACGACTCGCATCGATGGTCACAGAGTTCGGTCAAGCATCCGCCTACCGGATTACCATCATCGCTCCGGATGGTTCCGTTCGGGCCGATTCCAGCGAACTCCCCGACAAGATGGAGAACCATTTGAATCGCCCGGAGGTCCGCGAGGCCATCGATTCCGGCACGGGATCAGCCGAGCGATTCAGTGCGACGTTGCACATGAACATGCTTTATTTCGCCCAGGCCATCCGTACGGACGCGGCCCTACAGGCGGTAATTCGCGTCGCGGTTCCGAAGGCTCGGGTTACGAAAGGACTCGCCCCGGCACGTCGAGCGCTCTTCTGGAGTCTCTTCGCAAGCCTGATCCTGGCATTGCTTCTGTCCGCGTGGCTGACTGACAGCGTGGCGGATCCCCTGGTTGAAATGGGGAAAACCGTGTCGGCGATCCGCCGCGGCGATCTCAAGGCGCGAATCTGGAATCGACCGCCGGACGATTTCGGAGATCTCGCGTCAGCCATCAACGATATGGCGGCGGAGCTCGAGCGAAGAACTGCGTCGACGGAGGAAGCGACGGAGAAGCTCGATCTCGCACTTTCCGCCCTCCATGGTGGGATGATCACGGTGGACGCGCACAACCGGCTTCTCTACTGGAATGACTCTGCGACTCGCCTGCTCGACTGGTTAGATCCACCAAAGCAAGGGGTTGCGGTCGAGGAGCTGCTCCGGATCTCACCGGTTCTCGAGATGGTGGGCCACGTCCGGAAAACCGGTTCCCCGATGTCGAGGGAGATCAGCCTGTTCCGGAAAGACGGCGAACGAACGATCCAAGCACATGGCAGCACCTGCGCGGTTTTGGGCGGTTCCGGGGTGATCGTCGTGTTTCACGATGTCACGGAACTCCGTTTTCTGGAACGAGCTCGGCAGGACTTTGTCGGCAACGCCTCGCACGAGCTCAAGACCCCGCTCGCCGTGATCAAGGGGTACGCGGACACTCTGCGGGAGGTCGGTGTAGAGGATGAAGCCACACGCCGGCTTTTCCTCGACCAGCTCTCGGCCAACGTTGACCGGCTGGCGACGCTCGCGGATGATCTTCTGGCGCTTTCGAGAATCGAATCGGGGCGCCGCACGCCAGATCTTCGCTTGGTCGATGGCAGAATGTTGGTGGCAGATGCGGTCGAGCGGTTCCGGCCCGGCGCGGAAAAGAAATCGTTGACGCTCGCTGCGAACATTCCGGCCGAAGAGGTCCGCTTCACGACCGATCCGGCATCCCTGGGGGAGATTCTCGACAACCTCTTGGACAACGCGGTCAAGTACACACCAAAGGGAGGAAAGGTCGTCGTTCGCTTGCGCATGATCCATGGCGGAGTGGCGATCGATGTGGAAGATACGGGAGTCGGAATTCCCAAGGGGGACCAGGAGAGGATCTTCGAACGATTCTACCGCGTAGACAAGGCGCGCTCGATTGAGGCGGGCGGTACCGGACTCGGCCTGTCGATCGCGAAACACCTTGCAACGCAGCTCAACGGATCAATTGCGGTGGCGAGCGAGGTCGGCCGAGGGAGCCGGTTCACCGTCTCGCTTCCGCTCTCTTAACGGAAGATTAACGCCCCCTTTAATCTGTCTTTACGTTTTCCATGAAGAATTCCGCGTGAGAGATCACACAGGATCCTTTTACGACTCCAGCGGGCCGCCTTGTACAGACGGCCCGTCGGTTTTTGGGGGCATTTACTCAATCTTAATGAAGGCACGTTAGGGTGTCGGCCATGTCGATCCACCTGGAGCGGGAACTGGACCGTTTGAAACGGGACGTTCTGACCTGCGGCGCAATGGTCGAGGAGGCAATCGAGAAATCGATGGTCGCCCTGGACGAGCGCCGTGTCGAGTTGGCGGAGAAAGTCGTCCAAGAGGACGAAAAGATCGACCAGTTGGAGGTCGAGATCGAGGAGAGCTGTCTCAAGATCCTGGCTCTCCACCAACCGGTCGCCCAGGATCTGCGCTTCCTCGCAGCGGTGATCCGGATCAACAACGATCTGGAACGGGTCGGGGACTACGCCGTCAGCATCGCGGAACGCACGCTGGAGTTCGCGAAATTCTCGATCCCCACTCCGAAGAATCTCAAGGTCCTCGGCGGGGTGGCAAGACAGATGCTTCGCGACAGCCTCGATTCGTTCGTGAAACGGGACAGCGGCCTGGCCCGCAAGGTCTGTTCGAGCGACTCGGAGGCCGATCGGATTCATCGGGAGGTTTTTCAAGAGATCCGGGATCGGATCTTCCAGCACCCGGATCAGATCGACGCGCTTCTCGACCTCCTGACGACCGCCAGGAGGTTGGAGCGGATCGCGGACATGGCGACCAACATCGCCCAGGACGTGGTCTACATGGTGGAGGGGAAGATCATCCGCCACCGGTGGGTGGGGGAGTCGGGATCGAATCAAACCAAAGAAAGGAGATAGGAAAATGAAAAAATACATGTTGCTGATCGTCGCCGGCGCTTTGAGCGTGGCTTGGGGTTCGTCGCGTGAAACCGTGACACTTGCGGGGTCTACCGCGTTCCAACCGTTCGCAGAAAAACTCGCGGAGCATTTCATCGCCGCGCACCCGAAGGCGCAGATCGACGTCCAAGGGGGGGGCTCGGCGGTGGGGGTCCAGTCGGCGCTCACCGGGGCGGCGCAGATCGGGATGGCCGATCTCCTGGTGCTTCCGCCGGAGGCGAAGGGGCTCACCTCCACCGTCGTGGCGAGGGACGGGATCGCGATCGTCGTGCACCCGGCCAATCCGCTCAAAGGGCTGACGGCCGTTCAGGCGAAGGATCTCTTTTCCGGGAAGATCTCCAACTGGAAGGGGCTCGGAGGGGCCGACGCCCCGGTCCGTGTGATCTCGCGGGAGGAGGGGAGCGGCACCCGCCGCTCGTTCGACAAGCTGGTTCTCAAAGGGGAGAAGCTCGCCCCGAACGCTCTCTACCAGAACTCCAACGGCACGATCCGCGAGGCGGTGGCGAGCGATCCGCAGGCGGTCTCCTATCTCTCGATCGGTCTCTTGAACGAGAAGGTAAAAGGACTCCCGTTCGACGGCGTTGCGCCGACCAACGAAAACGTCAAGAAAGGGAACTATCCCCTGGCCCGCCCGGTCTTTTTCCTCACGAAAGGGGCCCCCACGGGGGTCGCCAAGGCGTTCATCGACTACGTCGTCTCCGCGGAGGGGCAGAAGCTTCTCGAGAAGGAGGGGCTGATCGCCGCCAAGTAACCCCCGGATGGATCGTTTCATCTCGAAGCTGCTCTTCCTCGCGGCCTGCTCCTCGACCGCGATCCTCGCGCTGATCGCCCTCTTCATCTTCAAGGAGGGGGTCCCGATCATGGCCCAGAGCGGCCTGTTTCATTTTCTGCTGGGACGGAACTGGGCGCCGCTCGAGGGGGAGTTCGGGATCCTCCCGTTCATCGTCGGGTCGGTCTGGGTGACCGTCGGTTCGCTCGCCATCGGGGTGCCTCTCGGAGTTTCGTGCGCCGTCTACATCGCCGAGTTCGCCCCGCGCCGCTGGGCGCTGATCCTGAAACCGGCGATCGAGCTTTTGGCCGGGATCCCCTCCGTCGTCTACGGGTTTCTCGGCGTGATGTGGCTCGCGCCGCTGATTCGCGCGCAACTGGGCGGGCCGGGGCTTTCGATCCTGGCGGCCTCGTTCGTTCTGGCCGTCATGATCCTTCCGACGATCGTCGGGATCTCGATCGACGCCCTGCAGGCGGTACCTAAGTCGTACAAGGAGGGGTCCCTCGCGCTGGGGGCGACCGACTGGCAGACGACCTGGCGCGTCCTTCTCCCCGCGGCGCGGAACGGAATCCTGGCCGGCGTGATTCTCGGAATGGGGCGCGCGGTGGGGGAGACGATGGCGGTGATCATGATCTCCGGGAACGCCATCCAGATCCCCAACTCCCCGCTCGACTCGGTCCGGACGCTCACCGCCAACATCGCGATCGAGATGGGGTACGCGATGGGGGACCATCAGAAAGCGCTCTTCGCGACCGGAGTGGTCCTCTTCTTCTTCATCATGATTTTGAACGCCGCTGCTCTGCGGGTGGCGAAAAGGAAATTCTAGGATGCGCCTCGTCTCCCCCCCCGTAGCGCAGAAGATCGCCAAGACGCTCCTGCTCCTTTCGTGCGTCACCGCCGTGGCGGCGCTCGTTTTCGTGATCGGGTACGTCCTGGTGAACGGTCTGCGACATGTAAGCTGGGCCTTCCTGACCGAACCGATTCTCGACATGGGGAGGAAAGGGGGGATCCTCCCGGCGATCGTCGGGACGCTGATGATGGTCCTCGTGGCGGTCGGGATCGCGGCTCCGCTCGGGATCGCGAGCTCGATCTACCTGGCCGAGTACACGGCGGAGGGACCGACGACACAGGCGATCCGGTTCGGAATCAACTGCCTGGCCGGGGTGCCCTCGATCATCTTCGGTCTGTTCGGTTTCATCCTGTTCGTCGTCATGCTCGGGTTCGGATGGTCGATCCTCTCCGGCGGGTTGTCGCTCGCCGCAATGATCCTCCCCACCGTCATCCGGACTTCGGAGGAGGCGTTGCGCGCGGTTCCACGCTCGTACCGGGACGTGGCGGCGTCGCTCGGAGGCTCCCGCTGGCAGGTGGTGACCCGCTCGGTGATACCGTACGCCCTTCCCGGAATCCTGACCGGCGTGATCTTAGGAATCGGCCGGTCGATCGAGGAGACCGCCGTCGTGATCTTCACCGCCGGCTCCGCGATCCGGATGCCGGGGTCCCTCTTCGATTCCGCCCGTACGATGGCGGTCCACTTCTACATCCTGGCCCGTGAGGGGGTCTCCAACGAGAACGCGTACGCCACGGCGGCCGTCCTGATCTTGACGATTCTCGTGATCAACGTGACCGCCTATTCGCTCATGCACCGTCTGATGCGGGGACGCCGTGCCGTCTGAAGCCAAGATCGCCCTCGAGAATCTGAACATCCGCTACGGAAAGACGGAGGCCCTCAAAGGGGTCTCGATGGAGATCCGGGCGAACGAGATCTTCACGATCATCGGCCCCGCCAACTCGGGAAAAACGACGCTTCTCCTCGCGATCAACCGGATGATCGAGCGGAGTCCGGATGTCTCGGTTGAGGGACAGGTTCTCCTCGACGGTTACTCCGTAACGGAGATCCGAGATCTTCAGCAGCTGCGCCGGCGCGTGGGGCTCGTCTTCGCCCTCCCAATTCCCCTTCCGATGAGCATTCGCGACAACGTCCTGTTCGGCGTGAAGATGAAACAGAAACTGAGCCGCGAAGATGCCGATCTCGTCGTCGAAAAATCGCTCCGCGACGCTTTTCTCTGGGAAGAGGTGAAAGACCGCCTGGAGAGTTCCGCGCTCCGCCTCTCCGGGGGGCAACAGCAACGGCTCTGCATCGCCCGGACGTTGGCCGTTCGCCCGGAGGTCGTGATGTTCGACGAGCCCTGCTCCGGCCTCGACCCGATCTCCACCGCTCAGGTGGAGAGCGCGATGCGGGAGTTGAAAGCACGGCACACATTGATTCTCGTCACGAACAACACGAAGCAGGCGGCCCGGGTGGGGGACCGGACCGCGTTTCTCCTGATGGGGGAGTTGGTGGAGGTGGACCGGACGGAAAAGATGTTCACGAGCGCTTCCGATCCCCGCACGGAGGCGTTCCTGACCGGGAAGTTCGGATAACGGATGGATGCGATCACCTGCAAGAAGTTGGATCTGTTCTACGGCGATTTTCAGGCGCTCAAGGGGATCGACATAGCGGTGGCACCGAAGCGGGTGACGGCGCTGATCGGACCGTCCGGATGCGGGAAGTCGACGCTTCTTCGGGTTTTCAACCGGATGAACGACCTGATCGCCGGCGTCCGGATCACGGGGGATGTCCGGATCTTCGGGGAACCACTGCTTGGTTCGAAGACCCACAAGCTTCGGAAACGGGTAGGCATGGTCTTCCAGCGCCCCAACCCCTTCCCTCTCACGATCTACGAGAACATCGTCTACGGCCTTCGGATTCACGGCGAGCCGAAGCGGTCGGAACTCAATGAAGCGGTCGAGAAGACCCTCACGGCGGTAGGTCTCTGGAACGATCTCAAAGACCGACTCCGGGCGAACGCGCTCACGTTGAGCGGCGAGCAGCAGCAGCGGCTCTGTATCGCAAGGCTGCTCGCGGTCGGGCCGGACATCCTGCTGATGGATGAACCCTGTTCGGCGCTCGATCCGGTCGCGACTGGAAGGATCGAGGATCTGATGCGGGAGCTAAAACAGGACTACACGATCGTGATCGTGACCCACAACATGCAGCAGGCGGCGCGGGTCTCGGAGGACAGCGGTTTCATGTTGCTAGGGGAGCTCGTGGAGTTCGGTTCGACTTCCAAGATCTTCACCACCCCGACCGACAAGCGAACCGAGGACTACATCTCGGGTCGGTTCGGTTAGGCCCGCTCTTTATCAAACGTTAATCATCGTCCGGTATTTCCCCGGAGCGAAGGGAGACGAATGAATAAACGAACGCTTCTGGGACTGCTCTTGGTATGTGCGATATGGGCTCCAACGGCCCGCTCCGAGGAGGCAGCCCCAAGTGCGCTACCCAGCGTCGGGTACGACAAAGGGTTCTTCATCGAAACGGCCGACAAAAACTTCAAGCTCGTCCTGAGAGGTTATCTGCAGCCGTATTTCGACAACAAGTTCCCGGACAGCCGGGCGGAGACGCGCACGTTCCGGATCCGACGGGCACGATTCATCTGGTCCGGGTATTTCTTCAGCAAGGATGTTCAATACGAGGTGGAATACGACTGGGCCGTGAGCAAGTTGATGGAGGCGTCGGTTCAGCTGGTTCAGTCGGACGCGCTGAAGTTCCGCTTCGGCCAGTACCACGTTCCTTTCTCCCTCGAACAGGCCGCTTCGAGCTCGACACTGCAGTTCGTGGATCGTTCGATCGTGTTCCCGTTCTTTGGAGTCTCGGACGAACGTGAGCCGGGAGCCGGGTTCAATGGGCTCTTATTGAACCGACGATTCGAATACAACGTGGGAGCATTCAATGGCGAAGGGTTGAATACGCTCAATCAGAATAAAGCGCTCCGATACGCCTGGCGATTCATCTGGAACGTCGCCGGCGAACACGGAATGGAGTTCTCAGATACGAAGAACAGTCAGAAACCTCAGGTCGCTTTGGCCGTGGGGGGCATGTACAATGACACCCCCGACCCGGCTACCATCCCGGCAGGAAAGACGACTCCCACCACGACCAAGAAAGTCACCTCTCTTACGGCGGATGCCAGCGCGAAATACCACGGTCTCGGATTTCACGCCGCCTATCTCTCCCAGCAAGTCAACCCTCAAACCGGCCCCGCGATGGATGACAGGGGATTTCTGGCGCAAGCCGGCTATTTCGTGATTCCCGAGAAGCTGGAGTTCGGCCTGCGTCTCGCACATATCTACGCGGAATCGGCCAAGGACCTCGGGGAGTACACGGCCGGAGTGAACTACTTCTTCTATAACGGGCACCAGTTGAAGTTGCAGCTCGATTACAGCGCCCTGACGGTGAAGGACGGTCTAGCGGCGGGGAAGGACGAACTCGACCACCAGGTCCGCGCCCAGCTGCAACTCAAACTCTGATTAGGCCACCTTTAGGGTAACAGTTGGGTAACAGGTGACCCTGTAAATGCGTGTAAACGGATGTACTCGGATGATATTGAAGGATTGCTAGCCCGTTGATGTGATAGATTTTTTCTGTTTTCTTGCGTAGTTACGAGGGGCGGAGCAGCTTCCCCCCCTCTCCGCCAGGACCCTTTCTAACCCATTGAATTCACAGCGGTCGGATCCATCGGGGACACTGCTCTAGTTACAGATTGTGCCGCATTGCTTCGCGTCACGACCTTTGATATACCGCACCGCAGTCCCGTAATTTTCCAAGAAAGGGAGAACTCGACAATGACAACAATCTCAAGACCGGCGTGTCCGTGGCTTAAAAGAATTGTCTTCTTACTGTTCTTCTCGGTGCCTTTCATTGTTGTTCCTGTTGCTTGGGCGGATCCTGCCGGGCATCTGCTTACCGTCCGAACCATCAGTTTCAGCAAAAGTTTGTACTCTTCCGCGGGTTTCACCTCGTTGGTGAACTACTTTACGTTCGGTAAAGTTAAGCCCTCCTCTTTTGATCTTAACTTGTATGTCGCGCCTAGCAATCTCTCGGAGACTTCTGCTCAACTGATCCGACAAACACATCAGCTGATTATGATCCAAGAGGAAGTAACCCCGCATGTGCAGTACTCATTGAACGGTCCGCCGGTATTCTTGGACGCAAAGTCGACAATCAACGGGAGATACAATGTTTGCTTCGAGTTCCATGACAGTCATGACCTTTTGTTGGGGGTGTCTTGTCACAATATCGAACCTCGTAACGACGCCACCGACCAGGCCATCACGCTGGCACTGAATCAGTCTCCGATTGGTTTCCTGAACTACTCGATCAAGGCGGCGTACCCATCGCCAGCCACGGGCAGCGAGATCACAGCAGAAGATGGTAAACACCTTCTCGTCCAATTCCGATCCATTAAGTTGGATTCCAAGCCGGTCCCTTCGGGGCCCTTCCGTCTGATGGTTGGCGATCAATCGCCAACAGCCTTCTTGGGTAACTGGAACCCCATCAACGAACCCAACATTCTGAACGAGATTGCCGGTGATCAATACCTTGTTGTACCACGCACCTCGGATCTGATTTTTTCCGGGCAAAGGGGCTTGTACGACGGAGATGGCGCCTCAAGTTTCCATGAATTCGGATCGTTTAGATGCGATCTGTCGGGCAATCCAAACTCGAACGTAGTGACATGCAGTAGCGAAGACCCCAAGGGGACAACGCTATTTGCGATCTACAAGTTATAAATAGGTTTGAAAATCATCCGTCCGTGCGCGGGAACTAGAGTTGGTTTCCCGCCTACCACCGCTTCCAGCGCCAGACCATCACGACGGCGGCGGACGAAACGGCGGCGAGCCCCATGATGATCCAGAACGCGTGCGGGTAGCTCTGAAGCGGAATCCCGACGTTCATCGAGAAGATGCTCACCACCAATGTGGGCAGCATTACCCCCAACGTGATGATCGTGAGCGTCTTCATCAGCCGGTTCAGGTTGTTTCCGACGATCGAAGCCCGGGCGTCCATGAGACTCGAGAGAATGTTCGAGTAGATCTCCGCTTGGCGGTAGCACTGCTGGTTCTCGATCGCGAGATCCTCCAGGAACTCCTGCTGCTCCTGCGTGAAGCCGAGACGGGTGGAGTTGTTCCGCAGCTTGTCGATCACCACCGCGTTCCCGTTCAACGCGTTCAGGTAGTAGACCAGGCTTTTTTCCAGCGTGAAGAGATTGAACAGGAACTTGTTCTCCATCGATCGGTGGATCTTCTGTTCTACCTCTTCCGAGATCATCACGATCGAGCGCAGATGTCCGATGAAGTGCGCGATCGTCGAGGAAAGGATGCGAAGCATGAGATCGGCCGACGTCGCCCTGGGCGGAATCGATTTCCCGTTGAAGAGCGGGACGTCGTCAGTCATCACCACGATCACCCGTTCCTTGAACAGGAACAGGCCGGTCGAGAGGGTCTTGAACGTCAGGTTGTCTTCGGCGCGGTAGGTCTTCGGCCGCTTGAAGACGACCGCGACATGTTCCGGCTCCGTCTCCATCCGGGAGACCTCGTCCGGATCGAGGGCGGACGCCAGCGTGTGTTCGTCGATCTTGAGGGTCTCGACGAGCTGTTTCCGCTCGCTCTCGTCGGGATTGACGTAAACCCAGATCGGCGCCGGATCGGCCGTCGAGGGAACCGCCCTACCCCCTTCGATTTGAAGCTTCTTGAGCATCGTGCACCGGTGCGTCTGAGATAACACGGGGAGGATGGAGCGGAAAGCTTTTGTGGACCTTGGTGTCTAACCCTAAGATCTGTCCTCAGTTCTTCTTCCTCCCCACCACCACCCCATCTCGAATGGTCAACAACACCGCCTCCACTCTCTTGTCGTGTGAGATCTTCCGATTGAGCGCATCGACGGCTTTGCTTTCGGGATCATTCGGTTCGAGGACTTTCCCGGCCATCAGCATGTTGTCCAGAACGACCAACCCCCCCACCCGCAAGAGGCGAATCGCCTCCTCGTAATAGGCGTCGTAGCCGGTCTTCTCCGCATCGATGAAGATGAGATCGTACGGCGGCACCAGACTCCGCATCGTCTGATACGCATTCCCTTCCCACACCTCGATCTTCCTCCCGTGCGGCGAACGCTCGAAATATTTCTTCGCAAACTGGATCCGCTCCGGATCGACCTCGCACGCGATGATCTTTCCGTCCTCCGGAAGCGCCTCCGCCATCGAAAGCGTCCCGTACCCCGTGAACATCCCCACCTCGATCACCCGCTTCGCATGCGTGTTCCCGACCAGAAGCTTGAGCAGTCCCGCCTCCACCGGGCCGGTCAGCATCTGCGCATCTTTCATCATCTCCCGAGTCGCCTTCTCCAGCTCCTCCAACAACGGGTTCGCCGGTGTCGAATGCGTCCGCGCGTAGACTTCGATCTCTTCCCGAACCATCGCCTTCATGCCGGGAAGCCTAATCCTTTTTTCTTACGAATCCACACCTCGCAATGAAGTCATTGATCGAGCAAACTTCTTTTCACACGCGCCCCGTCAAGTGGTCCCAAGTAGCTGAATTCATTCAAACCAAACCTGGTCCGGAGCTTGCTACCTATCGCCCGTCTCCGGATGTACATGAAGGCGATCCGTCGCTCACCGAATCGAACCCGACCGACCCCACCGAACTCTGCGTCAGCTGCCACGGCTCCGAGACGTGGTGACCGGAATCCGGTCTTTTAGACCGGCACGAAGATCAGTCGTGTTCGAAGCTTGAACGGCTTGATCAACAGATCGAGTGTAGCGGGCTTGAACGTTCGTTTGTCCTTCGTGAATTCGATCACACGTGACTTTGGAACTTTCGCCAGTTTCGCAAACTCGGTGATCCCCATCACCTCGATCATGCTTCGTAAAGCATCCACCGGCGTCAGGCCATCGGGCTCTTCCATCAGGGTATCCAGGAACGCCCGGGCGTAGACGGGGTTTCGGAGTCTCCGGCTGATGACCTCACTGTAATTATACGATCGTCTCATGATACGCCCTCCAGTACTGTTCTGCCTTGTCGATGTCCTGCTCTTGGGTCCGTTTCGTCCCGCCGTCCAGAAGCACCAACGTGTCCCCGCCCCCTCCAAAATAAACCCGGTATCCCGGCCCTGTATCGATCCGGATCTCCGAGATGCCACCAGCCCCTTTCAGCCTCCTCACATTCCGGCGAGCCGCCCCGCCCCGTACGCGTTCAACATACGCATCGATCCGGGCCTTGACCTCTTCGGGTAATGCTTCGGTACACTCTTCAAACGGCTTCCGACCGTTCGGGGCCGTGTACGCCTCGAGCTTCCTCAAGCTCACCTCCAATGGTACATATTTATGTACCTTTAATCAACGCCTTCACCTCCCCTCCCGGAGCATTTCTCGTACCGAGGAGTGACTCTCAACAATTCGAGGAGTTAGAGAAGGGGCGGAACCGTGAGGGTTCGCAAGTCGGACTCAGGTGAGTCGTTATTCGTATCTCAACGCATCGATCGGATTCAAGAGGGATGCTTTTCGCGCGGGGTAGAGGCCGAAAATCACGCCGACGCCGGCGGAGAAGAGGAACGCACCGACCACGGAGATCGGCGAGATGTACGTCGTCCACCCGGTCACCGCCGTCATGATCGTGACCGCCCCCCAGCCGATCGCGATTCCGGCGATTCCACCGATGGCGCTCACCACCACCGCCTCCACCAGGAACTGACTCAAAATATCCAGCTTGCGCGCGCCGACCGCCTTGCGCAGCCCGATCTCCCGCGTCCGCTCCGTCACCGAAACCAGCATGATGTTCATGATCCCGATCCCGCCGACCAAGAGCGAGATCGCCGCGATCGACGCCAGCAGAATCGACATGACCTTGCTCGACGAGGAAAGCGCCTCCTGGATGTCCGCCATGTTGTGCACCTCGAACGCATCCTGCTGCTGCGAGACCGGCACCTTGTGGCGGGACACCATCAGCTCGACCGCCTCTTTCTCGACCTTCGAAACCTGGGACGCCTCCGTTACTTCGATCTCGATCATGTCGATGTAATCTTTCCCCATCAGCCGGTGCATCGCCGTCAACACCGGCACCACCACGATATCGTCCTGGTCCCGGAAACTGGTCGCCCCCTTCTCCGGCAACACCCCGATCACCTGGAAGATCACCCGGTTGATCTTGATCGTCTCCCCCACCGGGTTCTTGTCTTCGAAAAGATTCCGCACCACCGTCATCCCCAGGACCGCCACGCGGCTCCTGTGGAGATTCTCCTCCGCCGTGAAGAACCGCCCGAACGTCGGGACCGACGCGCGCATCGTCGCATACGCCGGACCCACCCCCGTCACCTGGCTGTTCCAGTTCTGATTCCCGTACGCAATCTGCCCCCGCCCCCGCACCGAAGGGGAGACCTCTTTCACCTCCGGGATCTGCTCCCGGACCGCCACGAGATCCTCCATCGTCAGCCGCGTCACCGATCCCGTTTCGAGCGACACCCCGCCGGTCCGGAACGAACCGGGGTGGAGGATTAAGAGATTCGAACCGAGCGAGGCGAGCTGCTTCTCGATCGCCCTACGCGCCCCCTGCCCCAACGCCAGCATCGCCACCACCGCCGCCACACCGATCAGAATTCCCAAGACCGAAAGCGCTGTCCGGACTTTCGCGGAGGCGAGAGAGCGGAGACCTTGGCGGAAGTGGGAAATGAGTGAAGCGAGCTTTAAGCTGTGGTGATTATCCGTGGGCTTAGTTTCGAAGGACCTGCCGGGGGTGAGGGAAACCGTCCGTTCGTCGGACTGGATTTTGCCGTCCAAAAGACGGATCCGACGTTTGGCCCGACTGCCAACCTCTTCCTCGTGCGTCACGACGATCACGGTGATCCCTTTTTTATTGAGCGCCTCGAGGACCGAGACGATCTCCACCTTGCTCGCGGAATCGAGGTTGCCGGTCGGTTCGTCGGCCAGGATCACGCTCGGCGAATTGATCATCGAACGTGCGATCGCCACGCGCTGCTGTTGGCCGCCCGAGAGTTCGTTCGGGCGGTGAAGCATCCGGTCTTTGAGACCTACCTGTGCCAGAAGCTCCGACGCCTGCCCGGTATCGATCTTGTCCCTTGAATAGAGGAGCGGGAGGGAAACGTTCTCAAGAGCGCTCATGCGCGGGAGAAGGTTGAACTGCTGGAAGACAAACCCGACCGCCTCGCGGCGGAGCACCGCCAGCTCGTCGTCGGTTCGTTTCGAGATCTCCTGCCCGTTCAGTCGATACGAGCCGGAGTCAGGGGTGTCGAGAAGCCCCAGGAGATGCATGAGCGTCGACTTTCCCGATCCGGAGGGACCCATGATCGCGACGAAATCCCCCGCTTCGATCGTGAGCGAAACGCCCCGGAGCGCGTGGACGGTCGTCTCCCCCATCCGGTACCTCTTCTGGACGTTTTTGAGCTCGATCATTCTTCACCGCGCGCGGCGCGGGGCGAACGGCGCGAACGGGTTGGTCTTCCCCTTGGACGCCCCGTCTTTTTCGGAGGTCAGCCGGGGAACGAGGATCGTTTCTCCCGCTTCCAACCCCGAAACCACCTCCGCGGTCTTCCCGTCGTTCAACCCGATCCGGATCTCCCGCTCGACGGGGGTTCCACCCGACTCGGAGGAGGGGGTCAGGGCGAACGAGTGCCCCTCCCGGGTCTTAACGCCGGCGCTCGGGATCCGAAGCACCCCCTGTTTTGTCTCGGCGTAGAAGGTGACGTTGGCGGTCATCCCGCTCCGCATCGCGGGAGGGGTCTGATCGGGAAGAACGTCGACGATGTAGGTGGTCACGTTGTTGATCGTCTTGGCGTCGTAGGCGATCTGATCGACCTGTGCGGGGATTCTCTGTTTCGGATAAGCGTCGAGAACGATCTCCGCTCTTTGTTTCAGGCGGATCTCCGCGATGTCGGTCTCATCGACCTGGGCTTTGACCGTCAGGCGATCCGCCATCACGAGGAGCGTGTCTTGATTTACCGTCTGCCCTGGCTCGACGGCCCGGAGGATGATCGTCCCGTCGATCGGCGCCAGGATCGGCGCCGCCTGGTAGAACTCTTCCCACCGCTTCACCTCCTCGGGACTTTTTCCCCGCGCGGCATCCAGCAGCGCGGCCCGTTCCGACGAACTCATGAGCGCCAGCTTCTGCCCCTTCCGGACGAACTTCCCCTCGTCGACGTACACCTCCTCCACGCGCCCGGGGATCGGCGGTTTGATCTCGAGGCGGTTCTCCGCCTGCACCACGCCGGTGCTCAAAACTTTCATCTGGAGATCTCCGCGCGTGATCCGGACTTCGGTGTAGTCGGGAGAAAGTGCGGGAGTCCGGTTGCATCGGTAGGTCAGAACCCCGGCCGCGACCACCGAAAGGAGCGCGCCGCCAACGATTTTCGTTCTCTTCCTCACCGAATCACCCCTTTTCCCTGCGCCTGTTCCCAGGCCGCTTCTGCTGATACCCGATCGCGACGGGTCTGGAGAAACGCCTTCTGCCTCGCGATCAGGTCGTTTTCGATGATGTCCCAGTCCTCGAACGAGAGGAGGCCGTTGTTGTACTTGTGCCGCGCGATCTCGGCACGAACTGTCGAGGCGTCGAGAAACTCCTGATCCACTTTCACCTTCTCCGCCGCTTCCACATACGCGGTGTACGCCTGTTTGAGGCTCGTTAATACCTGCCGGTCGATGTTCTCGCGGTTCGAAAACGCCGCCGCGAGCGACGCCGATGCCGCCTTGGCGGTGTAGTAATCTTTCCCTCCGGAGAAGAGCGGGACCGAGAGCGTGAGTCCGAGGCTCCAGCGGGTCGTGTCGGGGAACCACTCGCTCCCCCCTTTCCCGTACGAACCGCTCGCGTCGAGGCTCGGATAGAACTGCGATCGGGCCAGGGCCAGCGCGGCTTGGCTGATCTTCTCCTGCGCCTCCACCTGACGATGGGCCGGAGTGAGCGGGACGAGGCGCCCGAAAACGGGTGGCTCTCCCGGCTCGGTCAGCGGGACCGTTCCCGAAGCCGCCAGTTCGTCCGCTTCGTTCCTTCCCAAGATCCGGGCGAGCTGTTGTCGGGTCACCTCGACTGCGTTTTTCGCCTGCAGGCTTTCGAAACGGGACTGGTGGAGCGCCGCCTTCGACAGGAAATACGATCCCTTGTTCTCCCGCCCCCCTTCAAAGCGGAGTTCAACGAGGCTCAAGTTCCCCTCTCTTCGCTTGGCGATCTGGTCGGTCAGAACGATCGAATCCTGCGCGTAGCGAAGACCGGCGAAGGCGGATTTCAAATCGGAACTCGCCTTGGCACGTGCGAGGTCGTAGCTCGCCCCGAGGAGTTCCTCATTCCCGGCCGCTTGGTCGAATTTGGCCCGGTCTTGAAATCCGGAGAACAGATTCTGCCTTCCGGTCGCTCCGATCGAATAATCGTTTTGCGTGACGCCGTTCGCGCCGGTGTTCCCCCGCGAAATCGCGAGCTCTCCTGCAACCTGGGGAAGGAACGGGGAAAACGCCGCTCTCTTTTGGAAGCGTGCCGCGTCGAGGTTGGAGCGCGCGACGGAGAGATCGGCGTTCCCGCGCGAGGCCTCCGCTACGCACACATCCCACGTCAACTCTTCGGCCGATGCGACGGTCGTCAAAAAGACCAGAGATCCGATCGCGAGAATTTTTTTCATCCGAACCTTCGTTTCAGCCACTCCGTGGCATCGTCGAAGAGGGAGTATGCCACAGGGGTGATGAGAAGGGTGATCAGGAGGCAGAGGGTCTGCCCTCCGATGATGACGACCGCCATCGCCGCCCGGTTTGCAGCTCCCGGTCCCTTTCCGAACGCGACCGGGACCATCGCCGCAACGAGGACCACCGTCGTCATCAGGATCGGACGGAGCCGTGTCTTGTTCGCCTCGAGAATCGCCTTGTTCCGCTCCATCCCCTCCTTCCGGAGGGTATTCGTATAGTCGACCTGCAGGATCGCGTTCTTTTTGACGATCCCGAACAGCATGAACGTCCCCATGAGGGAGAAGATCGTGAGGTTCTGCCCGGTCATCAGAAGCGAAAGGACGGCGAACGGGATCGAGAGAGGAAGCGACAGCATGATCGTGATCGGGTGAAGGAAACTCTCGAACTGCGACGCGAGCACCATGTACATGAAGATCATCGCCAGAAGAAAAGCCATCAAGAAGCTGGTCAGCATCCGTTTGAACTCCTTCTCTTTGCCGATCAGGAGCGTCTGGTATTCGGGGGCCATATTGAGCGACTTTGAGATCGCCTCCGCCTTGGCGATCGCGTCCCCGACCGGAGCCCCTTGGAGGTTCGCGGTGATCGTTACCTGCCGCTGCCGGTTCATCCGGTCGATCTGCGACGGCCCTTTTTCCTCCACCAGGCTTGCCACGTTGTCCAGGCGGGTGGAAATCACTTTCAAGGAGGGAACCAGGAGGGCGGAGATCACCTCCGGCTGGTCGCGGTAGCTTTTGTCGGCGCGGAGACGGACCTGGTACAGGTCGTCCCCCTCCTTGTATTTCGTGATGTCCTCCTCCCCCCCGACCATCGTCCGGAGAGAGTTGGCGATATCCTCGATCTTGACGCCTAAGTCCTGCGCCCGGTCCCGGTCGATCCTTACTTTGATCTCCGGTTTCGCGAAGACGAGGCTCGTGTCGACATCGACGATCCCCTTTTCCTTGCGCAGGCCAGCCGCGATCGCAGAGGAATATTCGCGCAATTTGTCGAGCTCGGGACCGACCACCACGTAGTTGAAGTCGACCGACTTGAAAGCGCCGGTGGAGATCATGTTCACGTTCGACACCGAAAGCCGAAGCCCAGTTCCTTCGTATTTGGCAAGCGCCTTCCGCGCCGCCGTCATCACCTGGAACTGGGTCTCTTTTCTTTGATTGGGCGGCTTCATCTTGACGTAGATCTGCCCGTCATTCACCCCGGAACCTTCCGCTTCCCCGATCGAGGTCAAGAGACGGTCGACGGCGGGGAGCCGGCGGATCTCCGCCTCCAGCTGTTGAAGAATCCTGTCGGTTGCCTGGAGAGAGGTCCCTTCGGGGGCTTTGACATTCAGTTGGAACTCCCCCTGGTCGTCGGGGGGGATAAAGTCTTTCCCGACGAAGCGGAGAAGCGGAACAATCGAGAGGATCGTGACAACTGCGACGCCGACGACGAGTCTGCGATGTCCGAGGGCCCAAACGACGAGCTTCCCGTATCGCTCGCGGAGACGGTCGTTCATCCGGTCGGTCCCCGCCTGCATCCAGTTCCGCGATCCGTGGTCCACTTTGAGAAAGCGCGAACAGAGCATCGGGATCAGCGTAAAGGCCACAAACAGGCTGACGGCGATCGCGAAAGCGACGGTCAAACCGAAACTCCGGAGAAACCGGCCGACGATCCCCGGCATGTACGCGAGCGGCAGGAATATAATGATGAGCGATGTGGTCGTCGCCAGAACCGCAAGACCGATCTCCTTCGTGGCGGCGTGCGACGCCGGGACCCGCCCCTCCTTTTTCTCCTCCATGTGACGGAAGATGTTCTCGAGCACCACGATCGCGTCATCGATGACGACCCCGACGGCGAGCGCCAGCGCGAGAAGCGTCATGTTGTTAAGCGTGAATTTCGCCGCATCCATCAGAACGAATGTCGCCACGATCGAAGTCGGGATGGCAACGGAAGCGATGAGCGTGCTCCGGAGACTTCCCATGAAGAGCAGAACCGCGAGGCTGGCGAGGATCGCGCCGAGGATCAGGTGCTCCTGCACCGTATGGACCGAGCCTAAGATGAACCCGGATTGATCCCGCACCACCTCCGCCTTGAACCCCGGAGGAAGCGTGCGAGCCATCTCCGAAAGCCTTTCTTTGATCTTCGCGATGACGTCGATCGTGTTGGTTCCCGACTGTTTCTGAACGACGAGCGACACCATCGCGGTCCCGTCGAGGCGCGCCAGATTCCTCGGTTCCTCCTCGGTATCCTCCACGCGCCCGACGTCCCGGATCCGGATCGGAACCCCGCTGACGTTCTTGATGACGACCTTCTCGAACCCTTCGGGGGAGGAGATCCGCCCCATCGTCCGCAACACCAGCTCCCGGTTCCCCTGATCGACACGCCCCCCGGGAATCTCGATGTTCTGCTGGACCAGGGCGTCTTTCACCTCCTTGATCGGGAGTTTGAACGCCGCGAGCTTGAGCGGGTTCACGATGACGTGGATCTCGCGCTCGCGTCCCCCAACCATCGTGATCTTTCCGACGCCGGAGACCGTTTCGAGCGGTTCCTTGATCCGCTTCCGGGCGATCTCGGTGATCTCCCGGATCGGGGCATTCCCGCTGACGGCGATCGAGAGAACGGGGGCCGAGGCGAAATCGATCTTCGCGACGACCGGCGGCTCGGTTCCAAGCGGGAGGTCTTTGAGAACCCGGTTGACCGCGTCCCGGACCTCTTGCGAGGCGACATCGACGTTCTTTTCCAGAACGAACGTCGCTACGACCATGCTCAACCCCTCGAAGTTGATCGAGCGGAGGTTATCGATCCCGGAGATCGTGTTGATCGCCTCTTCGAGCGGTTTCGTGACCGAACTCTCGATCTCCTCCGGGCTCCCCCCGCGGAGGGTGGTGGAGACCGTGACGACGGGAACGTCGATGTTGGGGAAAAGGTCGACCCCGAGTCGCAGATACGAAAAGAGGCCGAGCACCACCAGCGCGGCGATCATCATCGTCGCGAAGACCGGGCGCCGGATGCTGACATCCGCCAGCTTCAAGGGAGGATCTCCAGCGCGCTTCCGTCTTTGAGGCCGAAGAGACCGAACGTGACGACCTTCTCCCCGGCCGCCAGACCCGATTTCACCTCGACGAACTTCTCTGCGTGCAAGCCGATCGAAAGATCACGCTTCTCCGCTTTCCCATCCCGGGAGACGAAGATCGTGTTGGTCCCTTCGAGCAGAGCATCCAGCGGGACCGAAAGCGCTCCGTCCCGCTTCACGAGAACGACCTCCACCTTGGCGAACATCCCCGAACGCAGCAGCCCGGCGGGGTTCTTGAGACTCGCCTCCATATATGTACTGCGCGTGGTCGCGTCGACCACCGGACTCAAGCGGGTGATCTTCCCGTCGAACAGGCGATCCGGGTACGCATCCACGCGAACGCGGACCTCCTGATTCGCGGCCACCCGCCCCGAATACCGCTCCGGGATCTCCCCTTGCGCCAGGACCTCGCTCGGATCGACCACGAAGGCGATCGGCGTCGAAAGGGTGACGTTCGCCCCGGTGTCGAGGAAGATGCGCGCCACGACCCCGGTCAGCGTCGAGGGGACCGGTGCCGGCTCGAACTTAACCCCGACCTCGTCCCGCTCCACCAATGCAACCGGTGCGTTCTTCGCGATCCGATCCCCCTCTTTGACTAGGTTCTTCAAGAGCTTCCCCGGAACACGGGAAAAAAGCTGCGCCTCGTCGCGCGCCTTGATCGAACCCACCAACGTGATCGTCTCCTCCAGATTCCGGATCTGCGCCGGCTCCACGCGGACCGGGAAGGTCTCCAACCGTTTCGAATCCCCCTCCCCCCGTTGGCAGGCTGACAGAAGGCCGGTTGCGGCCAGTATCAACAGTAAGACCCGTCGTTCGCTCATCGTATTTCCTCCATAGATGCTCCGGTCACCCGTTCGAGCCCGGCCCGCGCCACCCAGAAATCGTGACTTGCCTGTGCGAAAATCGTTCGCGCGCGATTCAAGGCGAACGTCGCATCGTTCAGCTCGAGTTGGCTCGCATGCCCCTGTTTGTATCGGACCTCCGTCGCCGCAAGCACCCTCTCGGCCTCACCGACAGCGGTCTCCTGGGAGCGGGCCCGTTCCCTGGCTTCCGTCACGCCAAGCCACTGCTGCTTCACCTGAACCTGGATTTCGCGGCGGATTTTCTCCTCTTCTTTCCGGGCGCGGTTGATCGCGATCCGCGCTTCCGCGATCCGGGCCCGGGTCTCCCCGCCGGTGAACAGCTTCCACTCGAGTTTCAGCCCGGCGCTGAGCGAATCGTACCGCTGTGTCGGGCCGGGGGCGAAATCGTCCGACTGCCCCTGCCAACTGTAGTCGACGAACCCGTCGAGATCCGGGAACCGCTCCGCCCGGTAGACCTTGTGCGCCTCTTCCGAGAGAAGCGTCATCTTCCGCGCAGCGGCGTACTCCGTGTTCTTCTCCAACGCCGCTTTCCCCACCGTTTCGTAGGAGGGGAGATCCCCTCCGGGAGGATCGAGCTTTCCGACGAGAGTCAGCGGCCGGTCGACGTCGAGAGCCAGGATCTTCTGAAAATTCGTGAGGGAGAGATCTTTCAGGTTCCGAGCCTGGATCAGGGCGGTCTCGGCGCTCGCCACCTCGACGTTCTGCCGGAGCACCACGAGATCGCTGTCGAGCCCCTGCCGGTACCGCTCGCGAATCGTCGCGAGATGTTCGTTGGAGAGCTTCCGGTTATCTGCCTGGATCGCGGTCGTCGAGTCAGCCAGGAGGTAGGCGTAGAAGAGCCGTTTCACCGTGAAGACGACCTCCTCCTTCGTCCCCTTGAGCCGCTCCTCCCCCGCCTCGATCTGGACCTTCCCCCCCCGCATCCCGGCGGCGACGCGTCCGCCGGAAAAGAGCGGCTGGTCGAAACGGAGCCCGGAGGAAAAGGCGTTGTCCGCCCCGATCGTGATCTTCTGCGGAGGACCCGGAAGACCGGTCGTCGCATTCGGAACGGAGAAGAAGACCGCCCCCTTCTTTAGGTTGCGTGTGTACCCCGCGGTCGCTTTGAGATCCCCGATCGCCGAGGCGATGGCGCGCCGGTACTCCTCCCGGAACGTCTGGAGGTCCATGCCGGCGACCGCGATGTCGATGTTCCGCTCCATCGCCAGCTCGATCGCCTGCGGCAACGTGAGCGTCATCTCCTGGGCGGTTGCGCTCCCGACAGAAACCAGCATCAAGAGTAAGACGCCCGATACGACACGAAGGTTCATTTTTTCCCCTTATGAAACCGCTTCCGTTCGCGGTCGGTCAGGATGCCGAAGAAGACGACGTTCAGGATCCGCCGGGACTGGGCTTCGAGCCGTTCCTTGCGCCCCGCGAAATGGTTGATAAAGATCGTCCCGTAGAGAAGATCGCCAAGAACGTCGAGGATGTCATCGACACGCATTTTCCGCACGCATCCCTTGCGCATCAGGTCGCGGAAGAACTCTCTCCACTTCCCGACGTTCGCGTCGTGATACTGGAAATAGGTCGGCCGCTTCCGGTCCCGAAACTCCCCTCGCTCCTGGATCAGGAGTTCGATCGATTCCGGATGACGGTCGAAGAAAGCGAGGTACGACCGGATTCCGGCCGCGATCTGGTCGAGCGGGTCGGGGACCTGCGCTTCGATGGCGTCGAGGTGGGCCAGAAGCCGTCGCATCTCCCAGTCGACCGTCGCCAGGAAGAGGTCGTGCTTGCTCGGGAAGTACCGGTAGAGGGTCCCCTTTCCGACTCCGAGTTCGTCCGCCACGACCTGGAGATCGGCGCCGGGAAAGCCGAGCCTCGCGAAGGTCCGGGCTGCGACGTCGAGGATCTCCTCGCGGCGCCGGGCGCGGCGATCTTCGTTGACCGGTCTCCCCCTTTTCATGACCGACCAATTATATGACGGACGCGTCCGTCCGTAAAGTCGGGCCGCGTCTAGACAAAAATTGCCGACCGGCGGGCGATTCGGTACAGAACCCCACGCCGCATGAAACCGCCGTTCCCGCTCGCGGGGGAGATTCTCCTGCTCTTCAACGCCCTGATTTGGGCCATTTCGGTTCTCCTGTACCGGGTGGCGGGGTTTTCGGTCTCGCCGGTCGCGCTCAACCTTTTCAAAGGGACGATCGGAACCGCCCTCTTTCTCGCCACCCTCCCCTTTTTCGGCGGATTCTTCCCCACGGGCGCCACAGCTGCCGACGCCTGGTGGATTTTCGGGAGCGGAGTCGTCGGGATCGCGCTGGCCGACACGCTCTTCTTCGCGAGCTTAAACCGGCTCGGGGCCGCACGATCGGCGATCGTCGACTGCCTCTACAGCCCGTTCATCATCCTCTTCGCTTACCTGATCCTGGGGGAGAAGCTCACCTTGCTCGCCAGCATTGGAGCGCTGCTCATCGTTTCCGGCGTCTTCCTCTCTTCGTTCGACACGATCGAGCATGAGATTTCGCGGGAGGATTTTTGGAGAGGGACGGCGTACGGAGCGCTTTCGATGGCGTTCATGGGGATCGCGATCGTCGTCATCAAACCGATTCTCGGGAACTACCCGATTCTCTGGTCGGCGACGCTCCGGATGGGAGGGGGGACCGTCGGAATGATTCTCTACGCGCTCCTTCATCCAAAGCGACGCGAGATCTGGAGCATTTTCCGGCCGCAGCCGTCTTGGAAAGTACTTGTACCCGGGTCGGTTCTCGGCGGCTACCTCGCCTTCCTCGTCTGGCTCGGCGGTTTCAAGTACGCCCCGGCGAACATCGCCGGACTTCTGACCCAGCTGAGCTCCGTTTTTGTCGTGGCGCTTGCCGTCTGGATCCTCAAAGAGCGTCTCACCAAGTGGAAAGCGATCGCCCTCGTTCTCGCCATCGGCGGCACCGTTCTCGTCCTTTTGTAGGTCTCTCTATTTAATGAGGCGACGCCTCATCAAGACGATGGCAAGCCCGCTCAAGATCGGGGTAACAGCCATGAGATAAGCCAGATCCCACACCCAAGTTGACGGAAGGCGCCCGAGGCAGGCCCCCCGGATCAGGAACGAAACATGTGTGAGCGGCAGCGTGTGCGCGGCTGCGATCGCCCAGGTCGGAAGGACATCGATCGGGAAGAACGTCCCGCTGAAGAGAAACATCGGGAAGATCAGAAGAAAGATCGGAAGGTTGAACGTGTCGATCTTCGGCGAGAGGGCCGTCGTGATGAGCCCCAGCGCAGAGAAGAGCATCCCACCAAGCGCCGCGACCGGGAGAACCCAGATCCCCGAGGGCCAGGAAACCAGTCCAAAGCAGGTGAGCACCCCCAGCATGATCGCCGAAGTCAAAACCGACTTCGTCGCCCCCCAAAGCCACTCCCCCGCGATCACATCCTCGACCAGAAGCGGCGTCGCGAGGATCGCGTCGAACGTCTTCTGGTAATACATCCGAACGAACGAGGCGTACGTCGTCTCGAAGTACGACCAGAACATGACCGCCACGGCGATCACGCCGGGGGCCATGAACTTGAGATACGGCATCGGCTCGCCGAGGTAGGTAACGCTCTTGATCAGGCTCCCCAGACCGAACCCGAACGCGACGACGTAAAGGATCGGCTCGAAGAGCGGCGGGAGAAAACTCAAGAGCCAGGTCTCCCGCAACACCTCAATGTTCCGCTGCCAGACGCGGACCGACCTCCAGGAAACGTTCATCATTCCTTGAGCCTCCGGCCGGACCGGCGGAGAAAGACATCTTCCAGCGTCGCGGGACGAATCATCCGGGGCTGGCTTGGGAGATCGCGCGCCAACTCCGCTTCGATCGCCCCCCCGGATCTATCATATAGATAGATCCTCCCCTCCACCTCCTCGTGCTCCCACTTCTTCGTCCCGAGAAGGCGGCGGAACTCCTCCCCCACATCCCAACACTCCACCACGTCCCGTCCGATCTCGTCGGCGATCAGCTGTTTCGGCGTCCCCTCGAGAACGATCTTCCCCTGGTCCATCAGGATCACGCGATCGCAGAGAACCGCCGCCTCTTCCATATAATGAGTGGTGAGAAGGACCGAGACCCCTTCCGAGCGTAGCTGGCGGATCCGCTGCCAGATCAGTTGCCGGGCTTGGGGATCGAGACCGGTCGTCGGCTCATCGAGCACCAGAAGTTTCGGCCGGTTCATGAGAGCCCGTGCCAGAATCAGGCGACGCTTCATCCCCCCGGAGAGCTCCCGGATGTCGGTGTCGGCCCGGTCGGAAAGTTGGACGAAGGCCAGAAGCTCTTCCGCCCGCCTCCTCGCCTCCCGTTTCTCCATGTTGAAGTAGCGCGCGTACATGAGGAGGTTCTTCCGGACGGTGAAGTCGGGATCGAGGTTGTCCTCCTGCGGGCAGATCCCCAAGCCCGCCTTGATCTCGCGCGGGGAGTCCGAGACCTCGAGGTCGAAGACGCGGATCGACCCCTCGGTGATCGGCGTGTAGGCGCAGACCATCCGGATCGTCGTTGTCTTCCCGGCGCCGTTCGGCCCCAGAAAGCCGAGGCACTCCCCGGCGCGGACCGTGAAATCGATCCGATCGACGGCGGTGAAGGCACCGAACCGTTTGGTCAACCCCTTGGCATCGACAGGAATCAATCGGGGGACACCATACTAAATTCCGGGAAAATGAGTATGGTGTCACCTGAATGTGCGGCCGGTTTACGCTGACGACCCCCGACTTCAAGACGGTGGTCACGTCGCTCGGCGCGGAAGCGCGCGCCGAGGATTTTCCTCTCTACCGTCCGCGCTTCAACATCGCCCCGTCCGACCGGCATTGGATTTTGATCGATCGGGAGAGCAAACGGCGACTTCTTCCGGCGACCTGGGGGTTTTCGGACGACTCGTTCATCAACGCACGGATCGAAACAGCGGCGATCAAGCCGACGTTCCGGGAAGCTTTTCGTTCGCGGCGGTGCGTCATCCCTGCGGATGGCTTCTATGAGTGGACCGGAGCGAAAGGGGCGAAACGCCCGTTCTGGTTTCACGCGCCGAGGGGTGAACTGACCTGTTTTGCAGGGCTTTTCGAGGAACGGGCGGGGTATCGCTTTACGATTCTGACGACCGCTGCGAACGCGGTCGTGGCACCGGTCCACCCGAGGATGCCGGTGATTGTTTCACCCCGAGATTACGATCGCTGGATTGAAGCGGGGGAAGTCGTTCCCTCGGAATTGAATGCGAATCTTTCCGCCCGACCGGTCTCGCAGCGGGTGAACTCGACGCGAAACGACGACCCCTCCTGTTTGGCGGTTGACGGAATCGCCGACACGGATAAGATCGCCGACCATCAGTAACCGGTTTCACTCATTTTCGATTTAACAAGGAGAAGCGAATGAAAAAGACATTGTTGATCGCCAGCTTGGTCATACTGACCGGCGTGGCTTTGGTCCGATGCGGCGGTAGCGGCGGCGGGACGGCGAAGGACCCGGCCACGGAAAAGGCCCAGTTCACCGATCCGACCGGGAACATCACGTCGAGCAATGCGACGACCGTCATGAACGACGCCCTCAATTCCACGGCCGGGAACGGCAATGCGGTAATGGGGTTAGCCGGCGTCCCGAGTGTCGGCAAGTTGGCCGTCAACCGGACGATGCAACAGCTGAAACCTGGCTTCCGCGCGGTCACCGGGGATGTGTCGTCCTGTGTCACCGGACAATCGGAGACCGGCGCGACAATCGACTTCGGATGCCTCGTGACCCAAGGTGAGCTCACGAATTGCACCGGCAGCGGGACCATTTCGTACGTGATCGCCGGGGATGTGATGACGGTGAATATCAACAGCCTTTCGGCCAACTGCTCGGGTGAAGTCGAGTTCGTGAACGTCAACGGCCAGTTCGTTTTCCTCTTCTCCGAGGAACTTCTGCACGCGACGGCCGCGCTCGAACTCTGGCTGGTTTGCGCCAACGTCACGGGAACCGTGGACGGCAAGAGCGTGAGTTTCGACGGTTGCATCGGCTTCGAAGGAGCCTATGCCAACAAGTTCACCGTGGATGGTGACGGCGGCTCTGTCGTATGCAACAGCATCGACAAGAACACCGACTGCACGAAGGTCTGCGCCGAGTTCACGGTAACCGGCCACAAAACGGTATCGGTAACGTGCGACGTCACGAAACCGACGACGGCGTGCACCAGTTGGAAAGAGATCGAAGAGATCGACAATTGCACGGTCGCGGAAGCGGCCTGCGCGCTGTAAGCGACAAGTCGTAAGCAGTATGAAAGGGGGTGCCGGGAAACCGGCGCCCCTTTTTCTTTGGATCTCCTCCCCGTTTCTGAAACGATCGTCGGTACCGGATGTCGAAGAAGAAACGCTCGATCCTCGTCACCAAGCTCTCGGGCCAGAAAGAGTACTTCTCCGAGCACAAGCTGATCCGGTCGCTCGAAAGCTCCGGGGTCCCGGCTAAGGATGCCCGTGAGATCATTGGGAAAATCTACGACCAGCTCTATCCCGGGATCTCGACGGAAGAGCTCTACCGGATCGCCTTCAGCAACCTGAAGCGGCGCCGAAGCCCCCTCGCCGCCCGCTACTCCCTCAAGAAAGCGATCGCCCAGCTCGGCCCCACCGGCTTCCCGTTCGAACGGGTGGTCGGAGCGGTCCTCGCAAAGCAGGGGTTCCGTGTGCAGTTCGACGTCATGATGGCCGGCGCCCATATCAGCCACGAGATCGACGTCTTCGCCGTCCGGCAACGGCGGAGGATCTTCGCGGAGTGCAAATATCACAACCGCCTCGACAACAAATGCGATGTGAAGGTCGCCCTCTACGTTCAGGCCCGGGCTCTCGACATCCGGGAAGGGACCCCCGGGACTCGGGACGAGTTCCACCTCTTCACCAACACCCGTTTCACGACCGATGCGATCCGATACGGGGAGGGGGTCGGCCTTCGCCTGACCGGATGGGATTACCCGGAAGGGGCCGGCCTAAAACGCCTGATCGAGAAGAGCCGCTCCCACCCGGTTACCTGTCTGACCACCCTTTCGGCATGGGACAAGAAGTGGCTTCTGGAACGAAGGTTGGTCCTATGCGGGGAACTACGCGAAAACATTGGAGTTCTTCGCCAGCTCGGCTGGCGGGACCGGGATCTGTCGAACGTCCGGCGGGAGATCGACGAGCTCGCGTCGATGGAGATGGAGGATTGACCAAAACCCTGCTTCCAACTATCTTCCGCGCCGGAAAAACATGATCTCAGCCCGAAAAAGAGACTGCATCAGCTGTCCCTCAAGACTGGAGAGCATTTTCGACGGATTGAATTCCGAGCACCTGAAAGATTTTAGTGCCGCAAAAATCACAAATACCTATCAGCGCGGCCAGGTGATGTTCTACGAAGGGAACCAACCGACCGGCCTTTTCTGCATTTCGAGTGGCAAAATCAAACTCTTCAAGAACGGCACCGACGGGAACGAGATCCTCTTGCGCCTCGTCAAAGCCGGGGAGGTCATCGGATACCGGAGCCTCCTAACCGGCGAGAATTACAATGCAACCGCCGAGGTGATCGAGGATGCGGTCGTCTGCTTCGTCGACAAGACGTTCCTCAATCAGCTGATCGAACGGGATCCCCGGGTGGCACTCAAGATCCTCAAACGAATGGGGCACGAAATGGGGATGAGTGACAACCGTTTGAGCGACCTGATGAACAAAACGGTGCGCCAGCGGCTCTGCCATCTGCTGCTGGCGATGGGAAAAACCTACGGAATCAAGGATGCGGAAGGGACGCTGATCGACGTCAGCCTGACCCGCGCGGAGCTGGCATCCATGGTAGGGGCGACCCCTGAAACGGTGATCCGCCTCCTCTCCGAATTCAAGAGTTCCGACTTCGTCCGTTTCCGCGGGAAACGGATCGTCGTCGCCGATCAATCGGCTCTCCTCCGGGAAGCTGAGATCGACGTCTGATCCAGATCATATCCTGCGGAATCGGGTTGGGAGCAGACTCGCCCCATGCGGAAGGGTGATCAGCCGCTGGTTCTGTCGATCGATCCGAAAGACGCGGTCCGTTGGAAGAAGCGGATTCCGCCGACGCATTTCTCCCCGGGCCAGGTTCTCTTCTATCGCGGCCACCTACCGTACGGGGTCCTGGTGATCTATTCCGGTCTCGCCGATCTCCGGCTGCGCGTTTCCGACCCGAAACGGTCCCGAAGCCGGGTGGGACCGAACACGGTCCTCGGCCTTAGGAACGTCCTCCGGGAGGAGCCGTACCCACTGACCGCCGTAGTCTTGGAAGAGATCGAGGCTTCGTTCGTCGAGAAAACCGTCCTGTCGGAATGGCTCGAAAACGGGGGGACTCCGCCCCTACCGCTGTAGGCCGTTACTTCGGGTCTTTTTTCAGCTTATCCTGTTCGTACCGGTCGAGTGACTCGACCAGGCGCGCTCCGCGACGACGTCCCTGCGTCCGTTTCGCAAAATTCTTCGCGATCCGAACGGTGTCCTCGCTCATCTGCTTCCCCTCCCCGAAATACCGGGCCAGAGTGTTCTGCGTATCTTTCGGCGGTTCCTTCTTCTTGTCGTCTGCCATCGATCCTCCCGAGGATCCTTATGGTACGGCCCCGGCGTCCGATGATCAACAGGAGATCTAAGAGCTGGAAATCGGGCATTTTTTGGGGTATCCAGCCGCGCAACATGCTCAAGAAATTGTTCCCGCGCGAGGAAAAGTTTTTTGTTCTCTTCCAGGAGGTCTCGGACCTGATCATGAAAGGGGCGCGCGAGTTCCGCGAGATGATCGCCGACCCGACACAGATCGAGATGTACGCCCGCAAGATCAAGGAGACGGAACAGGCGGCGGACGAAGTGACGCACAAAACGGTCGCTCTCCTCCACCAGACGTTTATCACGCCGCTCGACCGCGGCGACATCCACGAGCTGATCACGACCCTCGACGACATCCTCGACAACATCGAGTCGGCCTCCCAGCGGATGTACCTCTACGGCATCAAGAAGATCATGCCGCACACGATCGAGTTGGCCGACATCATCATCAAGTCCGTCGAGCACGTGCAATCGGCGGTCCGGCTTCTCGAGAACCTCAAGAACCCCGCCAAGATCCTCGAACATTGCGTTCAGGTGAACCACCTCGAGAACGACGCCGACCACGTCATGCGGAAAGCAATGGTGGAGCTGTTCCAGAACGAGGCGGACGCCAAGGAAGTGATCAAGTGGAAGGAGATCTACGAGATGCTGGAGTCGGTCACCGACCGGTGCGAGGACGTTTCCAACATCGTGGAGAGCATCGTCCTCGAATACGCCTGATCGACGCGCATGACCCTCCTGATCGTCATCATCGTCATCGCGCTGGTCTTCGACTTCCTGAACGGCTTCCACGACGCCGCGAACTCGATCGCGACCGTCGTTTCGACCCGGGTCCTCCGCCCGCAGTGGGCGGTGGTCTGGGCCGCTTTTTTCAACTTCATCGCATTTCTCTTCTTTGGACTTCACGTCGCGAACACGATCGGAAAAGGGGTGGTCGATGCGAACGTCATCGATTCGTATGTCGTTTTGTCCGGCCTCCTCGGCGCGATCTTCTGGAACATCATCACCTGGTATTACGGGATCCCGGCCAGCTCCTCGCACGCGTTGATCGGGGGCTTGGCCGGCGCGGCGGTCGCCAAGGCGGGGATGCACTCTCTCGTCGTTGGCGGGTTCGTGAAAGTTGGGGTTTCGATCGTCCTCTCCCCCATGGTCGGGTTCCTCCTCGCGTTCGCGCTGATGACGATCATCGCGCGCCTTTTTTTCCGATCGACCCCCCGGAAGGTGGACCGCTGGGGGCGACGCCTACAGCTGGTTTCGGCCTCTCTATACAGCCTCGGCCACGGCGGAAACGATGCCCAGAAAACGATGGGGATCATCGCGATTCTCCTTTTCTCGTCGGGGAAACTCGGTCCTGAGTTCTATGTCCCGCTTTGGGTGGTCCTCACCTGTCATGCCGCGATGGGACTCGGGACGCTGTTCGGCGGCTGGCGGATCGTCCGGACGATGGGGATGAAGATCACGAAGCTCAAACCGATCGGTGGATTCTGCGCCGAGACCGGTGGCGCGATCTCCCTTTTTGCCGCGACCGCTCTCGGAATTCCGGTCTCTACGACACACACCATCACCGGCGCGATCATGGGGATGGGGGCGGTCACCAAGTTCTCCGCCGTTCGGTGGGGGGTGGCGGAACGAATCGTCTGGGCCTGGATCCTGACAATCCCCGCCTCGGCTTTTGTCGCAGCGCTCACCTGGTGGGTGATCTCCCTGGCCCGGATGTAGATCCCAAGGATCCGATTCTTGATCCGAGGGGACCGGAATCCGGTCTCACCCGAATGCGTTACAAACTCCCTTTGATCTCAGGGGGTTGATTTCACACGACAAAGGTTTCTGGAAATCGTCCTGCGTCATTGGTATGCCGTTTGCCAACGAACCGGAAAGCAGGTGATGCATGACTCGAATGCGTGGTTCACAGCTTTTCTTGGTAACCCTCTCCTTTCTCGCCGGCTGCGGTATCGCCGGTTCCGTCAAAAAGCACGAAGCGGCCGTCACGTCGACCCCTTTGCCGAGACTGATTCTCGAGCGATTCGGTGGAGATCAACAAAACGACCGGGTGGGGAGAACGTTGCCCTCCCCCCTGACGGTCCGAGTCTGCGACGAGTCAGGGATTCCGTACTCTGAGCAGACCGTCCATTTCGAGATTGTTTCGGGGGACGCCTCCTTCGTCGGAGAAAGCGTTGTCATGACCGACGTGGAAGGGACGACTTCGGCCCAGCTTCAGTTCGGAACGCAGGCATCCTCGGTTTCCGTGGTAGCGAAACTCGCCGTGCCGGAGTTCGATGAGACCAAGCATCAGGTCACGTTTCAAGCAACTTCCGTCATTCCACCTCCGCCGAGACTTCTCATCGCGGACGATCGCGCAAATGGACAGACGGGAGCGGTCAACACCGACCTGCCCTATCCGTTGAGCGTGATCGCACTCGATGAAGACGGGCATCCCGTCAAGGATCAGACCGTTCAATTCACCGTCGTCCGTGGTGGCGCGGACATCAAAATCCCGAGAGAGATTACCACCGACGCCGACGGAAGAGCTTCCCCGACGCTGACCCTCGGAAAGGGGGCTGCCGAACTCGAGGTGCAGGCGACCTGGCTCCCAGATGCCGAGAACGACCCGAACCGGCACGTCATCTTCACGGCAAAAGCACTCCCGGGGGTTCCGAGCCTTCTCACGTTTTTGAGCGGCACGGTGAACGGGACGAGCCCTCCTTGCACCGGAGAGGGTGAGGAGTTCGCGGATCCGCTCGTCCTCCGACTGACCGATCCGTACGGAAACGCGATCGCGGGGCAGAGCCTCACGATCGCTCCCGATGCGAGGAGCGGTGTTTCGGGCCACCCGTTGAATACCGCCGTACCGATGAACACGAACGACGCCGGTCAGGTCTCTTTCCGCCTCACCGCAGGATCGGTCGGCGGCAACTCCTATGATGCATCGACGACGATCCGCGCATCCACTTCTCTTCCGGATGGCACCCCCGGGCCGAGCATCTCCGCCCCACTTGTATTCACGAAACACCTGTTCCTGACGCTCGAGAGCGAACTCTACAACTATGGGTCGACGAGCTTCGATCTCATCCGTTTCCAGTTCTTTTTCAAATTCCCGGTCAACATTTCGGCCGATGAAAGGTGTTGGGCACCCGCACCGAACCTTACGATCCACGGAACGTACAGCCAAAGCTGGGGTCAATGCCCGGCCAATGTGACCTCTTGGTCTTCCGAAACGACGACCGGCGACATCCTGACCGATGGAAGCGGGAACGGATCGGGGGTCGCGACATTCAGCGTGGAGTTCATGCCCACCTCGGACCCGATCGCCTCACGCCTGACCCTCTCGGCCGACGGCTCGAACACGCTTTACGTCTACGCCGGCCCGCCGGCGTGCGAGTGAGCGTACAGGCGCAGACTCACGCCCCACGACTCCGGCGGACCAGATCGACCATCCGGTCGACGCTCTCGAAGTCGTATTTGTTGAACGGGCCTCTCGTGAAATCAACCTGAAACACCTGTTCGAGAAAGACCCCGAGCTGCACCACCTCGAGGGAGGTGAGCCTGCCCGTCGTCACGAGCCTTTCGGAATCCGACACCACGACAACCCCCTCGCGTTCGGCGAGCATCTTCGCGACTTCGGATCGGATCTCGGTTCGGGGGTCCATCTCGTTCAGATCCTGATCCCAACCAGCGACAAGATAAAGTGAAACTGGAGCGTCACGCGATAGGGGGGAAGCCAGACGCCGAAAATGAACAGAGCCAGGCTGAACATCTGCACGCAGATCCGGCTCCAGACATTCCGGCGGAACCATCCCGCGTGGCGCAGCTCCGCATGCCGTTTCACGCGAAGCTGGGAGATCCCGATCCCGGTCCCCAGTAGGACCGAGTAAACGACGTACGAGAGGGACGATTCGATCGTCGGAACGAAGCCGTCCCGCGCGAAGGCTGCGCCGCGGAAAAAGAGTTGTACCAGGAAGTTCCCCAGACCTGCCGCGGCGAACGTTGCGGTGAAGAGCCTCAGGCGGGGCCGGTTCCGGAAGTACCGAAAAAAGGTCGGGTAAAAGAAGAGATCGGTGACCAGCTCCTTCACATAGTAGTTGATCCGGTTCCAGTACTCGAGAAGGGTCCTCGAATGGAACGGCTTGTAGGTCGTTCGGAAAGCACGGAATCCGGCCATCCGGCAGGTGGCGACGACGACTCCCCACTTGATCGTGACGTCCATCGTCGCCAGGAGATAGCTCATGCAAAGCATCCACCAGGTCTTCCAAACCGGCTGCTGGGTTCCCTCCTGGGTCATCTCAAGCAAGCGGATGAACGTGTCGATGCTGATCGAACTCCCGGGGGAAGGAAGAACCCACGGAACGCGCTCCCCCCAGAAAAGCATCCGGACCACCGGGACCGCCGCGCTAAGAACCATCGTCCAGAGCAGGAGCTTGATCCCCCGAAGCCGGACCACCGCAAGCTCTTCGGCGTCGTGACATTCGATCTCCCGGATATACGAAGCCCCTTTCGGAATCGGGACGTAGGCGGGGCCGGGGATGTTCGCCCAGAAGGGGTAGTAATAACCGACCTGGTAGCGGTACGGGGTCGGCTTTTCCATCCGAGCCTCGTGCAGGCTGTACGCGAGGTACCAAAAGTAATGTCCGACGATCGTCAGCACGAAGAAATAAAGACGTCCGGCCGGCGACAACCGCCAGACGGATCCGATCGCAAGCAACGAAAGGAACGTCACGACGAGAACTGCCACCGGACGCGAGAGTTGGTACCGGCGAATCGACCAGGTCGCCAGGAATCCGAACATGAAGACCCCGGCTACAACGACGTAGAACAGGGAGTCGAGTTCCCCCATCTCCTCCGTCCAATGGCTCCGCATTCCCGGAAACCGGAGGAGCCAGTAGAACGATGCCGCCATGAAGATCCACTGACGAAGCGCGGGGAAGAAGGTCACGACGAGAAGTGCCATCAGGGTGTCGAGCCACCATCCGGCCCCAAAGACAAACAGCAACAAACCGAACGTCGTCACGGCGCAGACCTTCCCAAGATCCGTCTGCGCGAAGCGGACCAAGCGGGGGAAGCGATCGAGAGGCGGGACGATCGTCAGGAACCGGGTCAACCCTTCTGTCCCTTCTCCAGTTTCCGCACAAGCGCCGCCCGATCGGTTTTGCCGTGGGGTGTTCGCGGAATCGAATCGACCGGTACGAACCTCTTCGGAACCAGATACGGGGGGGCGGTCTCCCGAATCCTTTCGAGCATCTCGGCGGGGGGCGGACAGTTCCCCGAAACGAACGCCACGATCCCGTGCACGACTCCATCCTGCACCGGATAAGGAACGCAGACGATCTCCGCCTCAGGCGCGACCTCCTGAACGCGCCTCTCCACCTCCTCCAGTTCGATCCTTTGCCCCCAGATCTTGATCTGGTTGTCGATCCGACCCCGGAGGTGGAGAAAGCCGTTCTCGTCCTCGTACGCCAGGTCCCCCGTGAAATACCAGATCCCCATTCCGAGACCGGGATGATGGATCGTGCGGAACTGGTCTGCCGTAGCGGAAGGATCGTCGAGGTAGCCGGCGGCCACTTGCGGGCCCGAGAACGCCAGCTCCCCCGTCTCCCCCCGCCTTGCCAGCCGGCCGGTTTCATCGAAAACAGCCCCTTCCATCCCCGGTAGCGGGCGACCGATCGAGACGGTCCCCCTCCCCTCCGTGACATTCATCGGGTCCCCGACCCGATCGGCTGTTGTGGCCACCGTGAGTTCGGTTGGACCGTAGAGATTCTCCAGAACGGAGTTCGGCGCCGCTTCCTTCCAGGCAACCGCATTCGAAACCGACAACGATTCGCCTCCGAAGAGGGAGTACCGAAGCGAGGGAAAAGTACCGGGAGACAACAGGTTCAGACGCCGCAGAAAGGTGATGACCGATGGGACCGAGAACCAGACCGTCAGACGGCGGGAACGGATGAAATCGGCAGGAGCGATCAGCTGGTCCTCCGGCAGGACGTGGAGGGAGGCTCCGCTCCACCAGGCGCTGAAGAGGTCCCGGATCACCCCATCGAATGTCGTCTCAAAAAACTGGGACAGACGGTCTTCCGGCCGGATCGGGAGACGCTCCAGGGTCCTCCGTAGGAAATGGGTGACGTTTCCAGCGGTGATGACGACCCCCTTGGGAGAACCCGTCGTCCCGGAGGTGAACATGATGTAAGCGACGTCATCGGGAGAGACGACGACCGGCGGAACCGCCGAGGGGGTTTGGACGGCATCCGATCCGCTGTGGAACGGTTCGTAGACTGAACCGGGAGCGTGTTGAGCAAGACCTTTCCGCAGAAGATCGAGCCCCGACCGATCGACGATGAGGGCGTCGAGATGGAGGTGCTCCAAGAGATGGCGCAGATAGACCGGAGGATGTCGCGGGCTCATCGGAACGAAGCAGGCGCCGGTCCAGGCGCAAGCGAGAATCCCGGCGTACACCTCGACGGTCCGGGAAGCGAGAAGGCCGATCCGTCTCGTCGTTCGCGGGACGGTTTCCAACCATCCTACAACCCGCAACGTCTCCCGGATCAGCTCGTCATAGCTAAGGGTTCGCCCGTCGACTTCGAGCGCCGTCCGTCCGGGGAGAGTGCGGGCCCGTTCCAGCACCGGCCTCGCAAGATTGCAGTCCTGCATCGACGTATCATCGGCTGAACCGGCTGATTTTTCATCTTTTTGCCGAAGCGGATCCCCTGTCCTTCCGGATTAGGATCTGTGACTAGGTCGGGGTGCGAAACGTCTGGTAAGCTCCAGCTCAACCTTGCGAAACAAGAACACTCTGCGAATCTTGTTCGTTCTTCTGATCCCCCTTGTGCTCTTTTCCACGAACCTGGATGGCACCTGGATCCTGGACGACCACTACCAGGTGGCCCAAAACCCCTACATCCGGTCGTTCGAGTACCTCCCTCGCATCCTCACCACCCGCCTCTGGCAGTCGACTTCCATGGAGTCGCAAGGTTCCGACATCTTCCGTCCCGTGTTTCTTCTGTCGTACATGGTCGACTACCACCTCTTTGGGGCGAACCCGTTCTGGTTTCACCTGGTGAACAACCTTCTTCACGCGATCAACTGCCTGCTCCTTTTCACCCTCACGCGGAAGTTCCTGACGTCCGGAACCGCTCTCTTCGCCACGCTTTTGTTCGCTGTCCATCCGATCGGCGTTGAGGCGGTGACCTGGATCGCGGCACGGACCGATCTGCTTGCCGCCTTTTTTGCCCTGGCGAACGTGCACATGATCGTCCGGATTCTGGACCGTTCGAAGAAACCGGGGGTGGGAGAATGGATTCTTTTTGCCCTGACGATCCCGTTCGCCTTTTTCTCGAAAGAGATCTCCGTGTTGGTTCCGTTCCTGACGATCGTCGCGGTTGCGGCAACTGATGACGATTGGAAGGCGCAGAAAAGAGTTGTTGCCGGACTGTTCGGAACGGCCGGGGTCTTGTCGGCCGGGGCTCTTTGGTTCCGTCAGAGCATGATCGGGAGCGGAGTCGCGGAACGTTTCTCGCTCGATAATCTCAAGAATACGAGCGAACTCCTGAAGCGGTTCCTATTTCTGTTCGTCGTTCCCGCCGACACCGATTTTTTCAACGCCTACCCGTACGTCCCCTTCCACTGGAAGAACGACCTTCCTCTCATTGCCCTGTTTGCGATCGCGATCGCTTTCGTTGTCTGGAGGTGGCGACGCAATCGAGCGTTCCTGTTGGGAGTGGCGCTCTTCTTGGCCCCCTTGATTCCCGTTTCACTCGCCATCGACCGCCTGGGGCTCCTTGCGGAGCGATATTTCTATCTCCCGTTGGCAGGTTTTTCGCTGGCGCTCGCCGTCGGTTCACAGGCGCTTCTTCAAAAGAACCGAAAGATCGTGGTTGCAGCGGTCTCCGTCTGGCTCCTCCTTTTGTCCGGTGTCGCCGTTCTCCGAAACCGGCAGTGGCACGATGAGGTCCGGTTGTACGGAAGCTCGATCGCGCGCCACCCCGATAACTACATCCCTCATTTCTATTTGGGATGGCACTACTACCGCACCGGGGAGAAAGAGGCGGAAATCCGTTGTTATTATGAAACGCTCCGGCGAAATCCGACGCAGATCATCGCTCTGAACAATCTCGGCGTTCGCCTGATCGAGCGGGACCGGCACAAGGAGGCCGAAGAATTGCTTCGCCGCGCCCTTGAAGTCGATCCGACGCGCGCGAAGACGTATTACAATCTCGGATATCTCCGCGAAACCGAGAAGAACTTCGACTCGGCGAATACGTGGTACCGGAAAGCGCTTGAACTCGACCCGAGCTATGAGTTCGCCAAGGCCGCCTTGGCTCGAATGGCGGCCGCCCGATAGCCCCGCAAAAAATCCGAGCTGGGGGGAACCTGGCGATATTTCGGCGCGTGGAAAAGTGTTGGATCTATGTAAGTAGCTAAATACGAAACGTTTTTTAGGCGTCCTGCTGGCTCGGGCATTGCATAAATAGATGCCTGGCACCCGGGGGAGCCTGATGAAAACACTGAAAATTCTAGCGTTCGGGATCTTCGCCGTTCTCACGGCTTGTCAAAGCAAAGGATTCGAATTCAACGCCGGTTTCAAGTCGGGGTCGACCGCTACGCCGGAGCCGGCCGCCACTGTGGCTCTGCGATCGGGCGGCGGTGGATCCGGATCGTTGAGCGGCCAGGCCCCCGACGCCCCGGTACTCACCTTGGTCGGAATGGGATCGAACTACGCCGATCTCTCCTGGACCGCCTCCCCCTATGCGGAAAGCTATACGCTGCTGCGTAAGGTCGGCACCGGGAGTTACGGCACGTTGACCTCGGCGGTCACCGCCACGACCTACCACGACGGTTCCCTGCAACAGGACACCGCGTACTGTTACGAAGTCAAAGCGATCAATTCGGTCGGCGAATCACACGTGTCGAATGAAGTCTGCGGGACGGCCCCTCACTGTTCGAACACCGCCGGCCCGACCATTGCAATCAACGCAGCGAATCCGACGAGGCAGTACCCGAGCATCAATCGGGCGGCTCCTCCCGTCGATTTTGCCCGGTCGAAAACCGTCTCGATCAACTATTCGCTCTCGGACAACGATTCGTGTGACAGCTCGTTCGCCGTCACCGTGAGCCTTACCAAACCGGACGGCTCGACCGTCCAGGTCTTTAACGGAACCAAGGCTCCCGGCTCGCAAACCGTTTGGTACACCATCGACACGGTGGATGCGGCCAACTCCCCCGTCGGCAATTACAACCTCCAGATCTCGGCGACCGACAGCAAGTTTCCGACCAACGCGAGTCAGGCGAACTATTTCCAGGTCCTCCCCCTTCCGGCCAACGGCGCGCTTCCCACGGTATCGGCATCCGCGAATCAGAGCGTCTGCCCCAAACAGTCGTACACGGTGACGTTCCAGTTCGGCGATGATTCGACCGACAGTTCCAGTCCGGCACTCGGAAAGGACTGGATCCGCGCCTACATTTACGAGAACGGCACTTCCAAGAAAAACGGCTACACCGATTCCAACGAACGGATGACCTATTCGACGAGCCAGTCGGCGAACGTGACGGCGACCTACACGTACGCCGCGAGCGGATGGGATTACGACCGGAATCAGGACGCGAGCAACGCGAGCACGACCGTCACCGTCAATGCCGACACACAGGCGCCGACCAACTTGCAATTCACACAACTTCCCCCGGTTCCCCCCGCCCTCCTCCCGGTCGGCTCGGGCGTGACGATCCGGGCCGGCGCTTTGGATAACTGCCCGAACCTGCAATACGAGTTCTCGTACATCCTCGACACCAATCCGCCGTCAAGCCCTACGCCTGCGCCGGTTGTCTTCCGTGCCCTTCAATCGAGCAACTCCGCAACGTTCACGCCGACTGCCGCGATGGCCGGCAAGTACGTGACGTTCCACGTGCGGGCCGTAGACGCAGGCGGAAATGAGGCCATCCTCGTCAGCTCGAATTCATACCTCATCGACAACGTCGGCGTGACCGTTACGACGAAGCGCCTCGCTACCGGTCTGGAGCCTTCTTACTACAACATCGGGGAGCAGATTCAGGTCGACCTGACACTTTCCGGGAACAACAGCGGCGCAACGATCAACTCCCTCACGGCCAATTCGCAAACCCTTCTCACGAACGTCTCGTTCGCCGGCCACGAGCATACGCTGTACACGACACCGGCGTTGGGCGGGTCCGTCACCTTGACGGCCATGGTGACCTACGCCGCCGGGTTGTCCGTCACCGGCTCCCATCCGATCCAGGTCGGTTCGACGCCGACCGTGACGGTGAGCGTGAGCCCCAGTGCGCCGTACACCGCGGGACAGCCGGTCGACGTGATCTGCAAAGCGACCGACAACAACGACCTCACGACCGCGAAGATCCGTCTGCAGTACCAGCAGGACGCGGCCGGTTTCAACGACATCTTGGCGGCCGGGACACCGTTCATTCCGGACGCAAACGGGCAAGAGAGCGTCTCGTTCAAGCTCCCCCCCTTCTCCGGGAACTACACGTTCAAATGCGACATCACCGACATCGAAAGCCTGACCGGCGGCAACTCCACCGCGATCAGCGTCGGGGCGGCGGCGACGCAGGACGCGCACGTCTGGCTCGACTATGACCTCGACGGCGCCATGTCGTTCAATCGGGCCGTTCGGTTCGATCTCGACAGCAACGAAACGCTGGAATGGACGAAGTGGCTCAATGCTGGTGACGGATACCTCGCGATCGACCGGAGCGGGAATAGCTCGATCGAAAACATCGGGGAGTTCGCGAAGCTCGCCGAGTTGCAGGCGACGGCCGGCAGCGTGTTGGACGAGAACGACGGGAGCTACTTCTCGAGCACGGTCAGGATCTGGGTTGATTCGGCCAACGCGACGTCACAGGCAACGACCGATTCCGGGGAACTCATGACGTTGCCCGACGCCGGAATCGTGAGCGTCACGCTCAACCCCTGCTGCACGTTCCTGCGGAAATAGAGAGCAAGAACAGAGGGGAAGATTCCTCGGATTCGCAACTACGGTTTCGCAGTCACTCCACAATACGTGACGAACGTCGCGTTGAGATCGGTGAGTGTGAACGTGGTCGAGGAATCCGTAATGGTGACGTTTCCTTCTTTGTCCTGACCGCCTGTAAGATCTTCGAGATTCCCGACTCGACCCAGGTCCGAAAGTCGAACATTCCTTGAACCCACGGTCACATTCTGGCTGACGGAGACGACGGAGGATTCGTTGACTCTTCCGTTCCCAAAATCCGATTTGAAGATGGTAACGGAGCTGTTTCCGCTTACTTTAATGACTTCGTCGTTCCCCAGGTCGAACTTGAGTTCGATCTTAGCTTCCCCTTTGTCGTCCTTGAGGACGATCGGGCTCTTCTGTTTCGCAACGATGTTCCAATCGCTGGTTCCCCTCTCCTTGATGAAACAATTGAGCTTTACGTCCTGTGCGGCAAATGCAGATGAGGAGATGATGAGACCCATTAACGAAATAACAGTTCGTTTCATATCTACCCCCTTAGCGTGACTTATAGGACGACCCAACACGCGGTGTCAACGGCCCCTCGGGATTCCGAATCGGCGGTCGGCCGTGGTTACTGGACGAGAAAAGGGTGAGACTTTGGCGGAGAGAGAGGGGATCGAGGAAGGGGTTTGGAACCGCTCGTGATCATAGGCAAAACGAACAATATCAAACCGATAGCCACCCATCGATTACCGAGAATTGCCGCCGAAAACCGAAAAACCAGCTGACCTGGTCCACAAATGTTCCACAAAGAGTGGCGGAGAGAGCAATTCGAGTTGTCGGGACGGGGCCTCTAAACAAGGCCAACGTCCCGGCCGACTCGTCTTGTTCCCACGCGATCGCCAACTGCATTTCGATCAGTGGGTTGTTTCAGTGGGTTTTGTGCCGCCCGCCCGTTGATTCCTTCGGAATTTCGGACACCTACGAAACCGGCCGTGAGATCGCAAAACTCCCCACCTCCCGCCCGCCACGATGTTGGTCGGGAGGTGGGGAGTTTTGCTTTGCAGAGAGTGGAGATTGCCAATGGTGGTTGAGGGGCGGGCGGGAAAAATCCAGAGGTGAAGAATGATCAGACAGGAGTTGATGATTCAAGAAAAGAGAGAGGAGAAGAGACTGGAGAAGGGTCCGAGGAATATCCGGCTGACACAGAGGGAGATCGAAGCGCTCCGTTTTACGCTGGAGATGAAGTTCGCGTCGGTCGAGGTGCTCTATCGGAAGTTCTTCAAGTTCGAGAATTCGACGAGCAGCCGGTACGCGTACGAGAGGGTCAACCTTCTCCGAAAGCACGGCTATCTGATCCCGATCCGGATTCACACGGAATGGACCGTCTACTACGTCGGCTCGCGCCTGGCATGCGATGTGATCCAGTCCGAGAAGCCGGACGCCAGCATTCCGAGACCGCTTCCCGGAATCGACATCCGGACGTTTGAGCACGACCGGAAGGTTCTCCTTTGCCGTGTCGCCCGCGAGGCGATCGGCAACGCCCAGAATTGGACGAGCGAGAGGGTT
>JAZDDX010000016.1:0-181731 GCA_043809315.1 Pseudomonadota bacterium | reverse complement strand
TCACGCTGGTAGACGATGATCGGCTTTTCTTTGTTCAGCACGACCTCTTCCGAGATCACGCACTCCTCGATGTTATCCTTGGAGGGGATCTCGTACATGATCTCCAGCATGATGTTTTCCATGATCGAGCGGAGGCCGCGCGCGCCGGAAGCCCTTGCCAAAGCCTCCTTTGCGATCGCTTGCGTCGCCCCCTTCGTGAACTTGAGCTTCACTTTCTCGAAGTCGAACAGCTTCTGATACTGCTTGACGAGAGCGTTCTTCGGCTTGGTCAGGATCTCGACCAACGCGTTTTCATCCAGTTCGTGTAGGGACGCCAAAACCGGGAGGCGACCGATGAACTCGGGAATCAACCCGAACTTCAGGAGGTCCTCCGGCTGAACATGGTTCAAGAGGTCTCCGATCTTCCGGTCCTTCTTGGACGTGATCTTCGCCGTAAACCCGACATGCTTCTCGTGCATCCGCTGCTCGACGATCTTGTCGAGGCCGATGAAGGCGCCGCCGCAGATGAAGAGGATGTTCGTCGTGTCGACCTGCAGGAACTCCTGCTGCGGGTGTTTCCGTCCCCCTTTGGGCGGGACATTCGCCATCGTCCCCTCGATGATCTTTAAGAGCGCCTGCTGTACTCCTTCCCCCGATACGTCGCGCGTGATCGAAGGAGAGTCGGATTTGCGCGAGATCTTGTCGATCTCGTCGATGTACGCGATCCCCCGCTGAGCCTTCTCGATGTCGTAATCGGCGGCCTGGAGGAGGTTCAGGATGATGTTCTCGACATCCTCGCCGACATACCCGGCTTCGGTGAGCGTCGTCGCATCGACGATCGTGAACGGGACGTTCAGGATCTTGGCGAGCGTCTGGGCAAGAAGCGTCTTGCCGGTGCCGGTCGGACCCAGCAGGAGGATGTTCGATTTTTGAAGCTCGACCTCGCCGGCCACCATCCGGGCGTCGATCCGCTTGTAGTGGTTATAAACGGCGACGGAGAGAACCTTCTTCGCCCGCTCCTGCCCGATCACATATTCGTCGAGGATCGCCTTGATCTCGTTCGGCTTCGGGATCTTCGCTTGCGGGGTGTACGACTCCTCGCGCTCGTTCTCCTCGGCGATGATGTCGTTGCAGAGCTCGATGCACTCGTCGCAGATGTAGACCGTCGGCCCCGCGATCAGCTTCTTCACTTCCTTCTGGCTCTTGCCGCAAAACGAGCAGGCCAGGTTCGCTCCGCCTTCTGTCCCTTTCCGGTTCATCCGTTCCTCGAGATCACTTCTTCGAAGCCACCGCGGCTTGCGTAGGCTTCTGCTTGATCACGATTGTATCAATAATCCCGTATTCTTTCGCCTCCTCCGGCGCCATGTAGAAGTCCCGGTCGGTATCTTTCTTGATTTTATCGACCGGTTGTTTCGTATGTTTCGCGAGGATCTCGTTGAGATCTTCCCGTAAGGACATGATCTCGCGCGCCTGGATGTCGATGTCGGTCGCCTGCCCCTTGAAGTTCCCGAGCGGTTGGTGGATCAGGATCCTGGAGTGGGGGAGGACAAACCGCTTGCCGCGTTCCCCGGCAGCCAGCAAAACCGCCGCCATCGACGCCGCCATCCCCACACAGAAGGTCGAGATCTGCGGACGGATGTGCTGCATGGTATCGTAGATCGCAAGACCGGCGTAGACCGAGCCCCCCGGGGAGTTGATGTAGAAGCTGATGTCTTTGTCCGGCTCTTCCGACTCCAGATAGAGGAGTTGTGCGACGACCAGGTTCGCGACGTCGTCATCGATCGGTGAGCTCAAAAAAATGATTCGCTCTTTGAGCAGGCGGCTGAAAATGTCGTACGACCGCTCGCCACGGTGCGTTTGCTCAACCACCATCGGGATCAGGTTCATAATGCTCCTCAAAAAATGTCTTTAATGTTAACTACTTAACGTTAGCCTTGCTCAGGAGGAAATCAAGCGTTTTTTGCGAAAGAAGTTGGAAGCGCAGGGATTCGAACTTTCCGCTCTTCTCGTAGTGCGCGCGGAGCTCTCCCGGCGGGACTTTGGCAGCCTTGGCGATCGAAACGATCCGTTCGCTGACCTCCTTCTCTTCGATGGTCAGCCCCTCTTTCTTTGCGACCGCCTCGATCAGGAGTTGCTCGTGTACGTGTTTCGCCGCTTCGGGGCGGAACTCCGCCTCGAGTTTTTCGGGGTGATAGTCGTCCGGGAGCTTCTGGATTCCGGCCTGCGCCATCCGGTGCGCGAGCCCTTCCATCATATGGTGTAGTTCCTCGTGGACCAGCGTCTCGGGGAGCATGAGCGGGTTCTTCTTCACGATCTCGTCGAGGATCTTCCGGACCGTCTCGCTCTTCGCTTTCTGCTCCACCTCGGTCTGAAGATCTTTCGTTACCTGCTCGCGGAGCGCGTTCAGATCGGCGAACGGTCCGACCGATTTGGCGAATTCATCGTCCAACGTCGGAAGGATCTTCTCCTTGATCGTCTTGAGCGTGAGCTTGGCGTGGATCTCGCGGTCGGGGTTCTGGAGCTTGACCGGCACGACGGTCGATTCTCCAAGGGTAATCTTGGTCACCCCTTTTTCGATCTCGGGCTGGAGAAGCTCGGCACCGACTTCGTACGTCTGCTCGCGGAGCTCTTCCTTCGTCGCTTTCACGGTTCCCGTCTCATCGCACTCCTGAAGCGTGACCCCGACGAAATCCCCCTTGGTCGGCTTCATTACCCCTTCGCGGTGTTTGAGGACTGCCTGGGAATCCTGAAGGCGCTTCAAGACTTCCTGAATCTGTTCCTCTTTCACGACGGTCTTCGACGCTTCCACCTTGATCCCGAGGTAATCTTTCGGCTCGATCTCCGGCTTCACTTCGATGGAGGCGACATAGGAGAACCCTTCCCCCTTTTTCCGTTTCGGTTCGGCGATGTCGTAGACCCGGATGGCATCGAGCTTGTGCTCGGTCAATGCCTCGGAGACGGTCTTCTGGACCAGGTCCTGGTAGACGTCGGCCTCGACGGAGGCGCCGAAGCGCTGTTCGAGGATCGTGCGGGGGACCTTGCCGGCGCGGAATCCGGGGATGGCGATCTTCTTGGAGAGCTGCTTGAACGCCTCCTCGATCTCGGTCTGGACACGCTCCTCCGGAATCGAGACGGAGAGCTTCTTTTCTACCGCGGAAACGGAATCGACTTTGACTTGCATAAGGGGGCGGCTTTTACCGCACCTTTTCGGGGGACACAATACGCATTTCGCGAGCTCAGCCCTCAGAACTCCTTTTCCAACCCCAGGATGGCGATGAAACCGAGATCCGGTTTCTCCCGTCCGAAGATGCTCAAGACGTCGAACTCCACGAACGGGCTGAATCCATGGCCGAAATCCGTGTAGGCACCGATGCCCGGTTCGATGCCGAAATCGACCGTTGGTTGGACCGGAACATAGAGTTGAAATGCGGCGAACAGGAACGAGTTAAAGCTCCAGTAGGCCCCCGGAATCACCCCCAGGCTGTCGTAACGGTCGCGGATGAAGTTCGGGGAGAGGTTGAGGCCGAACGCCCATTCGTCGGTCCAGTTGTATCCGACGCTGACGCCGGGGGAATAATCCCGCTGCCACCCTTCGAGGTGACCTTGATTTGTCAGATAGCCGGGAGTGCTCGAAATGAACGCGGTGGCATAGAAGTGACCCGCGATCGATTCCTCCGCTTCTGCCGCCGTGAGCCATGGGAGGAGCGCCAAAATCGTAAGGATCAGTGAGAGTTTCGAGGTCATCTTATCCAACATTTTATGGTGCCGCCGGAGGGACTCGAACCCCCACGGGTTGCCCCACCAGGTCCTAAGCCTGGCGTGTCTGCCAATTCCACCACGGCGGCTTGTGGTGGGCCATGACGGATTCGAACCGCCGACCCTCGGGTTCGAAGCCCGATGCTCTATCCAGCTGAGCTAATGGCCCTTTCGAATGGAGGTCTATAGCTCAAACCCCGCGCGAGGTCACCGTCTTCAAGCAAAAACAAAAAGGGGACCCGCCGCCCGGCAGGTCCCCTTTTTTGACTACTTCAACTCAGCAGTTACTTCTTGAGCGAGACGCCCGGGAGGGCCTTCTCGACGGAGCCTAAGAACTTCGCTTCGTCGAAGCTCTTCGCGCTGACCTTCAGTGTGCCGGTCTTCGCATCGAAGCTCGCGCTGGTAGCGCCGGCCTCTTTGGCGATCTTTTCGATCTCCATCCGGTTGGCTTCGGTGCCGCCCGTCAGGTTGATGTCTTTGGTCATTGCAGTCTCGGCCTTCTTGCTGGCTTCCACTTTCTTCGCGACGACATGCGATTTCGCATGGGTCGGGTTGGCGGCGGTAACCGTGTTCCCTGCGAAGCAAAGGGCGGGAACCAAGAGTGCCATTCCGATGAGTGTGCGTTTCATTGTGTGATCTCCTAATTTTCAGTTTTGGTTTCGAACGCTCGGGGGAATCCCCTTCCGCGTTCACGAGATCAGTATCGGCCCAGCGGGTGACCCGCGGATGACAGCTTCATTACATTTTCGTCATGTTCGGCTGGGCGGTCGGGACGATCATCCGGACCAGGAGGCCCCCTTCCGGCCGGTTTTCGAACTCGAGCTTCAGGTGACTGATCTGGGCGATCTGTTTGCAAAGAGTGAGGCCGATGCCGAGGGTTTCGTTCCCGATCTGGTCCGAATTGGCGACCGATAAGATATCCGGTGGGAGCCCAGGCCCCCGATCCAGGATTTCGAGCTCCGTTTCGTTCTCCCCCCGCTTCGACCAGCGGATCTCAGTCGCGGTTCCGGCCGGCGTGTGCTTGGCCACGTTCTGGACCAGGTTGCTGACGAGGAGCCCGATCAACTCGCGGTCGGCGAAAAGGGGCGCACTCTCCCCGGGGGAGAGCCGGATCTTTCGTCCCGTGTATTTTTCCAATTTGGGTCCCAACTCTCCCAGAAACGCCCCGAGGTCGACCGTCTCTGGGACATACGGCCGAATCTCGGCGTCCGCCTTAGCGACCCGCAGAACCGTTCCGACGATCTCGTCGATCCGGGCAACCTCTCCCATGCAGCTCGTAAGCGTCTCGCGGTACTCCTCTGGGGTTGCCGTCGGCGTGGCGAGAGCGTTCTCGATCTCCCCCTGGATCACGGTGAGCGGCGTTCGAACTTCGTGCGCGACGAACTGGCCGAGGCGGTGGAACTTCAAGAAGGCGTTCTGGATCCGTGCGATCAGCTCGTTCACCTTCCCCAGAATCGGCTGGAACTCTTTCGGCTGCTCGGCGACGGCAAACGGTTCCCACGCCTTGAACTGCGTGACGTCGAGATGGTCCATCTGCCTCCCCATCGATTGGAGCGGCATCAGCGCCTTCCGTGTCACGATTCGGGCGATGACGTACGAGAGGATCAGAAGGAGGGTTAAAGCGAGAAGGAAAGGAAGCATGATCTGCTGGAGAACCGCGATGGCGGAAGTCCTGGGGGTCACGATCTCGATCCAGAGCGTGTCGCCGTCATACGCCTGATAGCTGCGCAATAGCGCGAGGTAGTGGTGGGTTTTTCCTTCGATCTCGTAGAACCCCTTATCGACAACCTTTGCGCGAGGGACCTTGGCTCGGGCGATCTCGGGGGACTTCACGTTGGTGAAGAGGAGCTTCCCGGGCGGTTCGTAGATCCGGATAACCTCATCCAACCCTTCCCCCCCTTGCAACGTTTCCGGGATCCGCGGCACCAACTCCTTGAAGTCGTTGAGCGAGATCAGATCGATCAGACCTAAGGAGACAAGGTTCGCCTCCTCCGCTTTGATCCGGTCTTTTGCCTGGAGTTCCGAATTCCGGATGATGAGAAACGTGGCAAGAAGCGCGGCGGCGACACAGCTGATCGCGGAGAAGAGCCACATCCCCCCCGTCAGGCGTGTGACGAGCGATTTATTCCTGGTCATTGCGTTCACCGAACCAGTACCCGCTGCCGCGCTTGGTGTGGATGAGCGGTTTGCTCCCCCCCTCGTCCAGCTTGGAGCGGAGGCGGGTTACGGTGACCTCGACGACATTCGATCCGGGATCGGCGTTGACCCCCCAGACTCGATCCAGAAGCTCCTCGCGGGAGAAAACCTTCCGCGGCTTCCGGGCGAGAAGCGTCAGGAGCTTGAACTCTTTGGCCGTGAGCGGAACCGCTCTCCCGCCGCGCCGGACCTCCTGCGTGTCCATTCGGATTTCGAGATCGCCGAAACGGAGGAGGTTCTCGCCCCCTTCTTCGGCGGAGGGGCGTCGGGCCAGGGCACGGACGCGGGCGACCAACTCGGTAACGTGGAACGGTTTGGCGAGATAATCGTCGGCGCCGATCTCGAGCCCCGACACGCGCTGGTCGAGATCGCCGAGGGCGCTTAAGAAAAGAACCTTCGCCTCCGGGCAGATCCGCTTGATCTCCGGAACCATCGGGAGGGAGTCCCGGCGGCCGAGAAGACGGTCGAGAACGATGACGTCGAACGGAACCCGGATCAGGAACGGCTCCAGCTCGTCGAGGTTGTCGGTCGACTCGACCTGCATCCCAGCCGCTTCCAGGGCTTTCCGGACGAACTTCTGGACCTTCGGCTCGTCCTCGACGACGAAAACGTGAATCGACATGGCCTTGAGGGAACGGTCTAACACAGGAACGGGGGTGTCACAAAAGGTCTCCGGGTCCGTATTACTCGTCACTATGAGAAAAACACTCAGTTGGCTCACCGTCTTGGCCTTTCTGGCGGTCGCTCCGGCGTTCGCGCAAGAGGGGGCGGGGCAGGCGGCCGAAAAGCCGAAATGTCCCTGTATGTTGAAACATGAAGCGGCCTGTAACCACAAAGACTGCTCTTGCAAGAAGGTGTGTAACTGCGGAAAGAGCTGCGGTTGCCCCTGCTGCAAGTCGAAGGAAGACAAGAATGTGTGATAATGGGTTCTTGAGAAGGAACCGATTTGGCGGCGCAGGAACAATCAACCGATGAGGAGCTGATGCGCGCCTACCAGGATGGGGATCTCTCCGCGTTCGAACGGCTGTACCGGAGGTACTCCGGGAGACTGTACGGATATTTCGTCGGCCGGCTTTCCGACCGGGAAGTGGCGGGGGATCTCTTCCAGGGGGCGTTTCTGAAGCTCCACGAGGGACGACATCGGTACGATCCGTCCTATCCGTTCGCGCCGTGGCTCTTCACGATCGCACGGAATCTTCTGACAGATCACTTCCGGAAAACGGGGAAGGAGCCGACGGTTGAATTGGTTCCTGAATCGATCACCGCTTCGGCAGAACCGGCGCGTGAACTTCCCGCGTGGAAGGTTCTCACCGAGCCGCAGCGCCAGGCGATCCGCCTCCGGTACGGGGAGGATCTCCGGTTCGACGAAATCGCGCGGAAGCTCGAGACGACGCCGTCGAACGTCCGGCAGCTGGTCTCGCGCGGGATCCGGAAACTCCGAGGTGCGAAATGACCGACCGGTGGATGGAAGAGTTCGGGGCGTTTCTCGAAACGCCGGAGGAGAGGCCGCCGGAAGGGATCTCCCGGGCGATTTTTTCCAAAGTGAAATCGGATCTTCATCCCTCCTGGGGGCGCGTTCTCGGCAAGGCGCTCGGGGTCCATCTCGTGGTCGGGACCGGGACGCTTCTGGTTTGTCCGCAGTTCAACTTTTCGCCGGGTCGAAGCGAGATCCTCTTCGAATTTCTGATGAAGTACGGTCACGCCGCCTGCACGGCCGCCTGCGGCGGATTTTTTCTCGGGACGAGCGCACTGATCGCAGCTTTGGTTCTCACCCGTGAAGAGGTCGGCGTTCTCCGGAAACACCGGCTCGTTCCGTGGGCGTCGCTTTCAATCTTCTCCCTTCTATTTTTCCGGTTAGTCGGGTTCGTCGCTTTCGATCTCGTGCTTTTGGCGTGGCTTGCCGGATCGATCGGCGTCGCCGTCGGATCGGCGGAGCTGGGGTGGAGACTCCGGACGGTCGTTCCGCGTATGTCGCGCTAGTTCGAATCTCCGAGTCGGCGACACCATTTCGCGAACCAGGGAAGTGGATCTCCAATCCTCTCCGGCCAAGCGATCTCCCAAGGGGCATATCGGCGCGCCTTGAAAACGCCCCCTCTCGGCCAGGGAGCGTTTGGAGCCGAACCGTACGGGTTGAGCAGATCCCAAACGACTTTTCGATCGGGGGTCACTTCCAGAAAGTGACCGGACAGGCCGATTGCGATCAGCGTATTCCCGTTCGCGAGAAGTTGTGCGCCGGAAACCACGCTGGCGTAAAGCTGCGCGCCGTAGAAGGAGTCTTTGTGGCTGTTGTATTTCCAGACGACGGCGTTCGATCGTGGATCGATCACCACGATCGCACTGCCATACCAGGGGGCCCGACCGGGCGTGCGGTGCAAGCCGTTGTCGAAAACGAGAATGTTCCCGTTCGGCAGGACCGATGCGTCGTGCTGGTGAGCGAAGAGTTGTTCGGGAGATCGCCAGACGATCTCTCCCGTGTCCCTTCGAAGAAGGGCGACCGTGCTGATTTCGCGAAAGCTGATCAGGTATCCGTCTTTTCCGCGCAAGTTGCGGGAAGGTTCGGAAACAACGCCGAGATCCGGAACGTACTGAATGGAGTTGGCGTGCGTCCACTCGCGACGCCGGTCCAGCGGGCCGAGTTGGTCCCGCGTCGGATCCAGGTGTCGGTAGGCGTCCCAACTCCAGACGGTGTTCCCGGCACGATCGATCTCAGCGATCTGGTCCGTCCAGATCACCCCCTCCCGTTCCGATCCCGGGACACCGCCGCGGATCTTCCGAGCGATGCCGGACGGCACCTTGACCCAGCGGAGGACCGCGACCCGTCCGCCCGGAAGGGGGTCGATGTCGTGGTGCAGCTTGGGATCCCTGTACTGCCAGACCACACGGCCATCCCAGGTCAGTTCCTGCAGGAGTCCGGTTCTTCCTCCCAACGCATCCTCCTTCTTGTCGTACGCGGTAATCAATTCGACCAGCAGATTTCCGTTGGGCAGGAGCACGGCATAAAAGACGGGGAGTTCCGTTTGCCAGGCGTGCAGCGACCTCCCGTAGAGGTCCAACAGATAGACGACCCGTCCATCCATGACGGGCACCAGGAGAAAACTCGGATCGATCCTCGGTTCATCCAGGATGGGGGAGGTGCCGAAGCTGCTCTTGGCCGGGAGTCTCGGGGAGCAGACGGAGGGATAAGCGACGTATCTGGCGAGGCAGCAGAGAAGAACGCCCCCCGCAATGCCGGCTGTCACGAGAAGGAGGTGAAGTCGTTTCCGAGTCACAGAGGGAATGTATCGCAAGAATCGGAAAACTCACAGTCCGGGAATTCGTCTACGGTCCGACGTAGACAAACTTGAACGCGTCGGCGATCACGCGGCCGTTCGCATTGTTCGTGATCGTCACCGAAGCGTGCGTTGGGTCGAGGGCGTACATCCCGACGAAGTTCCACTGTCCGAAGTTCTCGCGCTGGTTGATCGTCACGTTTGCTGTCCCGCCGGTGTGGACGATGGCCGCCGGGACGTTCGTCCCCTCGGTCGCCGAGGAGTTCGCCCCGTACCAGCCATGCCACTCGTAGACGCGGTACTGTCCCGGGACGTGGATCGTCGGCGCGAAAACCGCCGTCGCCGAGCCGCTCCCCGCGGCGGCGGTGTGCTGTTTGTGCATGATCGCCGAGTTGTCGGTCCGGCTCCCGACGTAATAGGACGGGTGCCGGTAGTTTCCGCTTGCGTTCTCATCCCACGAGAAACTGGTCATCACGGCCGGCTCCGAACCGGGGGAGGTTCCGGCGTAAACATTGTCGACGATGATGTCGGAGACGACGACCGTGTTCGATGTCCGGACGAGAAGGATCCCATCCCCCACCGGGTTCACGCTTCCCCCGGAAGCGCTCGACGTCAAGGTAACCGATCCGAACGCAGCCCCGTTGTTGACGGTGTTGTCCTGGTTCCCGACGAATCGGTAATACGGGCCGTTGTACCCCGTGAGAGTTTGAAGATCGGCGTCGCTCGCGCTCTTCGCCGAAGCCGTCGGGTTCGTGATCGAGACGCCGTTGTCGAAAAACCGGACCCAAACTCCACTGGGTAGTGACTGAGCCGCGCCGGTCGGATACCCGAGCTTCACGTCGAATTCGTCGTAGTAACTGTGGAACATGTGCTCATTGCGTCCCCCCTCCGGGAACGCCGACCCGTCCTCCTGCATGAAGTAGTTATCCCCTCGGAGCGTCTGCGTGAGCATGTACCGCATGAATCGGAAGTAGTTCTTCGGTTTCGTCGGATCGGGGGCGTTCGAGCGATCCCCCATCATCGTGCTGTTGACCCAGTTGATCTTCGGCTGCGGTCCGCGGCTGGCGAACCCGGCATTGTTCGGGATGAAGCTGGTCCACGTGTTCGGCAGGTACGACGCCATCTCCCAGCCGGCGCCGTTGACGATATTGGCCCCCATCAGGGCGCCGTGCGCGGCGTCCCCGGCGCTGATGTTCCAGTACGTGATCAACTTCTGTTTTCCGAGCTTCGCTTGCATCTTGTCGCGGACCATCTGGAACAGCGCTTCGTACCCGGCGACCCAGTCCTGCTGAATGGCCAGGTAGGCCGCCTCGAAGCCGGTGCTGCTGGACGTGCAGGGGTTGCTCGCGCAACCGTGTTGCGTGAAGTCGTAAACCCCGTCCAAGTCGAGATCGAGGTCGGGGCTGTTGTAGGGGAAGACCCAGGTGCCGTCGCTGTTCACGCCGTCCCAGGCGGTCCAGTCGATGTAATCCATGAAAGCATCGGATACCGCTTCCGAATAGGTCTTGTTCTCAATGTGAATCGTCGTCGGAATCTCGAAATCGGCGTACGCGGCGCTCGTGATGTCGCCGTGGTAGGCGGGGCAGTGGTGCGTGAAGTTCATGATCCCCCAGTACGAGTCGTCGCCGCGGGAAGGGATGCTGTGGTCGTAGTAGACCTTCTCGAACCACGGGTTCGGAAGGACGTTGGCGTGTCCCGGAGGTTGGAAGACCCCCCCCTGGTCCCAATCGAACGTGACCAAAATGTACGTGTTCGGGCAGCGGGTCTGCATCTCGCGTGCCTTGTATGTCTCGGTCATCGGAACCATCACGAGGTTGTACCGGCAGAACCAGTCGACGTTCCCGCCCCCCCATTGCAGCAATCCAATTCGCGGGTACGGGTGATTGATAATCTTCGATCCGACCACTGCACCGTTCGAAACGGTCACGGTGACGCCATCACTTGTCGTCGTGTTTTCTGCAGCGTCCTTCGCGGTTGCAGTGATCGTGTGCGATCCGTTGGCGACGGTGGAGGTGTCCCACGACACGCTGTACGGAGAGGCGCTCAGCTCCCCACCGGCCGTCGTGCCGTCGACTTGGATCGCGACGCTCGCGACGCCGACGTCGTCGGTCGCGGCGGCGGTGATCGTCGTGACCCCCCAAACGGTCGCTCCGCTCATCGGCGAAGAAATCCCGACGACCGGCGATTGTGTGTGGGCTCCCTGAGCGACATTGGAGCCGCTGCACCCGATCTGAAGGGTTGCTAGGAGAAGAGGGACAATGGTTCGATCGACCGGCATCAGGATTCTTTGTTCCCCAGCAGTTGAAAGCAACGGATATGCCAACGTCCCGATTCTCTAACCTACTGAATGAAAATGGACATATCCGACGTTCGAAACCCTGAGGCCGCAATTCTTTCAGGGGGTATGCCGAAACCTTTCTTCCCTTGCAGGTTTTTCATAGTTGGATGCCCGAGTCGGAAAACTTTGCGGAGTTGTGCTCTCACGCAGAAATGTCAACCCATTGAAATGGTTAAGAATTTTATATGGCATGGCTTATGCGGAGGAATCGAGGAAGGAGCCCCGATGACCCTCGCGAATACGAAATGCACCCGTCTCCCGCTTCTTCTCGGTTTGTTTTTGGTCGCTTCCTGTGGGGGAGGCCTGGGCATTTCCTCCGACGATTCGGCGATCGAATCGATGAACGAGTCAGAAACGATCTTCCTTCGGGCCAAAGCGATCTCCTTGAAGGCAACCGCGGTTTCTTCCGTCGGAATCTCGCTCTCCTGGAACGACGTCACCGGGGAAGACTCCTATTTGATCGAACGAAGCGTGACGGCGTCGAGCGGTTTCTCGGAGATCGATCGGGTCGGACGGAACGTGGTGAGTTATGAGGATTCGGGGTTGACCGCGCGCACGACGTATTACTACCGGGTGCGGGCCGGAAGGCTCATGAAGACGGGGGTCACGGCGTTCACGTCGTACTCGAACGTGGCGTCCGCCACCACGCTCGACCCGCTGACGGCTACCGCGACGCCGACCGCCACCCCGACGTCAACGCCCGTGTCGGGCACGCTGGTATTCATCCCGGTCGCGGACGCGACCCTCGACAGCGCATCGTCCGGGACGAACTTCGGAACGGATACCACCCTGCAAGCCGACGGGGACCCGCTCGCGAAGTTTCTGATGAAGTTCGCGATCTCCGGCGTCGGAACGGGATCTGTCACCGGTGCGAAGATTCGGATCTACAACGTGAACTCCTCGGCGACGGGCGGCGGCGTTCTCCGCCGGGTTGCTTCGAACAGCTGGACGGAAACCGGGGTGACGTGGAGTAACGCTCCTGCGGCAGACAGCGCGAGTCTGGCGTCGTTGGGTTCAGTGGCGGCGGGCCAATGGTACGAGATGGACGTCAAGTCGGTCGTGACGGGGGACGGGACGTACAGCTTCGAACTCTCCTCTTCGGTGAGCGACGGGGCCGACTACGATTCGAAAGAGGCAGGTTCTTCGCTGGCTCCCCAGCTCGTCGTCACGGTCAACGGGTCGGTCGCGAGTCCTACACCCACGGCCACCCCCACCGCGACTCCGACGGCGACCGCGAGTCCGACGCCCACCTCGACTCCCATCAATCCCAACGCCCACGGACACGATTTCCCCCGGATCATGGCTTTTCAGTGGGGCGGCGGAAATCCGGATTGGTTCAGCAAGTTTGATCTCGTTGTGGTCCCTCCGACGAAAGTGAACAATGAGCTTACTGGGAACGCTGATGTTTTGAGAAAAGCAAAAGCTAAAAATCCCAATTCATATTTTTTGGCAACGTTGGATTGGAACGCCGGGGGAATGTTTAAGGGGTGTTGGCCTGGGCCTTGCGAAGATATTCCCCCCGCTTGGAGATTGAAGAGCAGCTCCGGCACTTACCTCAAGTATGGTGAATTGTACTTAGTCAATCCCACGATCCAATTAAGTTCCAAAACGTATACGGGAACGGTCAACGGTTACCCCGTTTACAATGAGCGGTACGTCGATGCCCTGGCCAGAACCCTGCTGGAGACAACCGATTGGGCCATTTTCGACGGCATCAGCAGCGATGGTTCGTGGGTTTTTCCTTGGCAAGCAAGTGACATCGACTTGGATGGGGATGGACAAAACGACCGTACGACGCATGGAGATTCCTGGGTCAAGCAGAAGTGGTGGGAGGGCTACGATTATCTGACCGACAAGATCCGGCAGCTTTATCAGCAGAAGTTTGGAAGCCGGGATGCAAAGCTGCTCGTCTTGAATCCCGGTGGTCCGGGCGATGGCCTCATGAGCATTTCGTACCTGAATGGGATGATGTGGGAGGGGATGTTCTTCAATTCCCCGGAGACCTTTGCACCGTGGCCTGGATTCATCAACCAATTGGAGAGCACGGGCCCTCTGCCGAAGATCAATTTTATTACGGCCCATCCGCACTACTTCGGGAAATACTACGACACTTCCAACGCTCCGAAACGGCTTCAAGACTATTTCCGATTCGTTCGCTGGACGTTGGGGATCGCCCTGCTCAACGATGTCTATTACTTCACGGGGGGAGGGCTTGGCGCCGGCTTCCACAGGGGACCCGATTATTACGACGAGTTCGATGTGAAGCTCGGACAACCGAAGGGCCCTGCACAGGTCTTGAGCAACGGTGCAAGAGTGCGGCTCTTCGACAACGGGGTTTCGATCGTCAACCCCACCAACACCACGGTCACAGTGACAAAAGAGATGCTGGGTGGTCTCCCCGGTAACGCGGGGTCTTATTACCGGTTCCAGGGGAACCAAGATCCCGTCTGGAACAACGGCGCGGCATTCGACCAGGTGATCCTAACCAGCACAAGTGCGATCACCGAAGGCGGGGACGTTCGCCCGCAAAACGTCGGCGAGGGAATCATCCTTCTCACGACCCAGAAAACCGTGGTTTCCGACATCATCGTGAACGATCACGAGACGGGGACCTCTGCGGGTTCTTTCGAGGCGGTTTTGAGTTCCGGGTTCGTGAAAGACAACACCACGTGGAACAGCAATCCGGGGTGGGGAACGGCAACCGACTCCACGGAATATTCCAACCGCAGTCGCCACGCCCCTGCCGGAAACGGTTCCGAGACGGCCGTTTTCAAGCCCACGATCAACGTTGCAGGTCGGTATGCGGTCTACGAGTGGCACGGTTGGGTGGGGAGTTCCGCTTCTCAGTATGCGGAAGCCACAAACACTCCGGTTCAGATCAAGTATGCCGGGGGAGCCACGGCGAATCTCGCCGTGAACCAACAGATCAACTACGGTCAGTGGAACCTGCTCGGCACGTACACCTTTACTGCGGACGGGACAGCTCAGGTCTCGCTTTCCAACAACGCGAACGGCCCCGTGATCGCCGATGCGTTTAAGTTCGTTTATGTTGGACCCTAGGATGGTGCGACTCCCACTCCAGGCCAGTCGCGAACCGCCGACACGCAACCACCGGTCGTCGTGATTCCCCAAATAGTTGCTCCGCTCATCGGCGAAGAAATTCCGACGACCGGTGCCTTTGTGTCGGCCCCCGCAACGACATTGGAGCCACTGCACCCGATGGGAAGGAACATTGTTAAGATAAGGAGGACGATGGTTCGATCGATCGGCATCAGGATTCTTTGTTTCCCAGCAGTTGAGAGCAACGAACATATCCGACGTTCGAAACCCTGAGGCCGCAATTATTTCAGGGGGTATGCCGAAACCTTTCTTCCCTTGCAAATATTTCATAGTTGGATGCGCGATTCGGAAAACTTTGCGGGGTTGCGCTCTCACGCAGATATGTCAACCCATTGAAATGGTTAGGAAAATTGAATGGCACGGCTTATGCGGAGGAATCGAAGAAGGAGCCCCGATGACCCTCGCGAACAAAAAATTTGCCTGTCTCCACATCCTTCCCGGCCTCTTGCTGCTCGCTTCCTGTGGGGGAGGCGTGGACATTTCCTCCGACGATTCGGCGATCGAATCGATGAACGAGTCGGAAGCGATCTTCCTTCGGGCCAAAGCGATCTCCTTGAAGGCAACCGCGGTTTCTTCCATCGGGATCTCGCTCTCCTGGAACGACGTCACCGGGGAAGACTCCTATTTGATCGAACGAAGCGTGACGGCGTCGAGCGGTTTCTCGGAGATCGATCGGGTCGGACGGAACGTGGTGAGTTATGAGAATTCGGGGTTGGCCGCACGCGCGACGTATTACTACCGGGTGCGGGCCGGAAGGCTCATGAAGACGGGGGTCACGGCGTTCACGTCGTACTCGAACGTGGCGTCCGCCGTCACGCTCGACCCGCTGACGGCTACCGCGACGCCGACCGCCACCCCGACGTCGACACCTGAATCAGGCACGTTAGTGTTTTCTCCGGCCGCGGACGCGACCCTCGACAGCACATCGTCCGGGACGAACTTCGGGACGGATACCACGCTGCAAGCCGATGGGGACCCGCTCGCGAAGTTCCTGATGAAGTTCACGGTCTCGGGCGTCGGAACGGGAAGCGTCACCGGCGCGAAGATTCGGATCTACAACGTGAACTCCTCGGCGACGGGCGGCGGCGTTCTTCGCCGGGTTGCTTCGAACAGCTGGACGGAAACCGGGGTGACGTGGAGTAACGCTCCTGCGGCAGACAGCGCGAGTCTGGCGTCGTTGGGTTCAGTGGCGGCGGGTCAATGGTACGAGATGGACGTCAAGTCGGTCGTGACGGGGGACGGGACGTACAGTTTCGAACTCTCCTCTTCGGTGAGCGACGGGGCCGACTACGATTCGAAAGAGGCAGGTTCTTCGCTGGCTCCCCAGCTCCTCGTCACGGTCAACGGGTCGGTCGCGAGTCCCACACCCACGGCCACTCCCACCGCGACTCCAACGGCGACCGCGAGCCCGACGCCGACACCGATCGGGACGATCTCGGCGAACGCCTATTACGTGAGCCTTTCCGGAAACGATCTCAACCCGGGAACGATCGGTTCTCCGTTCCGGACGATCAAGAAGGGGTTGAGCAAGGCGATGCCGGGGGAGACGGTCTACGTGCGCGGGGGGACCTACCACGAGGCGGTGATGTTCGGCCGGTCGGGGGAGGCGGAAAAACCGATCACGCTGGCCGGTTATCCGGGGGAGCGTCCGATCCTCGACGGCGAGTACACCCTTCCGGAGGGGTCGATCACCAGCACCGATCCCGTGACCGGCAACACGACGGTCGCCCTGCCGATGATTCATTTCGCCACCTGCCACCACATCGTAGTCCGGAATTTCGAGGTCATGCGTTCGCACGGCGCGGGGATCTATCTGTCGGCCAACGACAACCTGGTCGATGACGTCTGGGTGCACGACGTCCGGACCAGCGGGATCCAGATGTACCGGTGCCAGCGGAACACCGTACGGAACAGCCGGGTCGAATCCAGCCAGAACTGGGCGCCCTACAACCGTGACACCTCCACGCTCAACTGGGGTGGAGGTCTCGTGTCGTGGGGGTGCACCGACAGCCTTTTCCATGGCAACACTGTTCTCCACACGTGGGGGGAGGGGATCATCATCATGGGGTCGGACCGCTTCGTAATCGAGGACAACATCTCGTACGACAACTTCGCCCTTCAGCTCTACAGCGAGCACTCCGCTTTCGTCACGATCCAGCGAAACCTCATCTACAACTCGGGGGATCCCGCTTACTTCCGCGACGGGAACCCTTCCGAAGGGATCCTGATCGCCGATGAATCGGGATCGATGGACGAGAAATTCCCCGACAACTACACGCACGACATCAAGGTGTTGAACAATCTCGTGATGGGAGGAGTCTATAACTTCAATTGGGCGGGGGACGTCAACGGCATCAAGAATTGGGCCTGGGAGCCGGGGGATCCGGGCGGGCTCGCCAACTCCATCGTGGCATACAACACGTTCGTCAACGCCCGCGGGGGGGTGTCCAATCCGACTTCAGTCCGGATCGACGGGGGGGTCCACACGAACGGCCGGTTCGAGAACAACATCATCCTTCAGGCGACCGGGACGATCGCCTCGATCAAGTCGGGTACGGGGCTTCATTTTTCCAACAACCTCTGGTCCCGCACCCCGCCCGCCAGCGGGGTAGGCGCCAACGACATCATCGGGGACCCCCGCCTCACTCTTTCAGGCCCGACAGGGCCGGGTCAGCTGCTTCCCGAGTACTTCAAACTGCTGGCGACTTCCCCGGCGATCAACCGCGCCGAGGTCTTGTCGGAGGTGACGGAGGACTTCTTCCGGAGCGTCCGGGGATCGGCGCCCGACATCGGGGCTCACGAGTATTGATGGGGTGAGCGACGGGATTTGAACCCGCGACCCCCAGGGCCACAACCTGGTGCTCTAACCAACTGAGCTACGCTCACCACTAGAAGGAAACGGCGCCATACCTCACTTCCCGCCGTTTGAGAAGGAAGAGGTGGCGCGCCTGGCAGGAATCGAACCTGCGACCCACGGCTTAGAAGGCCGTTGCTCTATCCCCTGAGCTACAGGCGCGTCCGGGTCGAGCGCACTTTAGTTGATATACCTCAATTATCACGTTTTTTGGTCCGGAAAGACCCTTGACGGCATGCGTCGTCGGAGGTATTGCAACGCGACAGGTTCGACGTAACCCCTTTGGCAAGGAGGATGTAATGGGTCGGTGTTTGACGATAATTCTGGCGGCTGCAATCGCCGCGATGGTTTCGGTCCCGGGATACGCGGGAGAGAAAAAGGTGTCGGATGATGCCTGTCTCCAGAAGATCCTGAGCCAGATTCCGCTTCAAAAAGAGTACAAGGATCCCAAGAATCCGAAACCGGACCCGATCAAAAGAGATGCCCAGGGCGTGACTCACAAGCTGGTCGTTACGATCGCCTTTTACGGGCCGGAAATTCCGCTGGAGCTTTGGTTCGATCTTTTGGAGAAGGACTCGGCAAGTGTTCATAAGACCTTCTCTTGTAACGATGCGGTCAAGCTGTACAGCGAACTGGCGAAGCGGACAGTCAACACAATCCAAGCCAAGGGGGTCGAGGAGTACAACCTAGCGTCCCAGGCGTCGAATGCCGGGAAGGAAAGTAACTCGTTCTGGACGTACTACATGACGGAAGGTCGCCTCCAGAAGATCGTCATCAGGCCGTGTTGGGACGGGGCGTTCGGAGCCTGGTGGAAAGATGACGACAAAACGCAGCTCCACCGTTGTGCTCCGGTCGTCGAGATGGCCGAGAAGAAAGGGAATGGCCGGAAGCTCGGATTCCTTTCCCTTACCCAGAAAGTCGTGCCCAAGGATCAGCCGAAGGCCGCCGCAAGGCTCTGGATCGACTGGGAGGAGGACTGGTTGAAGCTGAAGCTCAACCATTACCTCCGGACGCTTCCGAAGCTTCCGGGCACGGAGAAGTCCAAATAGCGCTAGAAGGTTTCTAATAAGCGCGGCAGCTGAAGGAAATCGCCGATCACGGCTCCTTTAGCTGCCGTTGCCACTTCCGGGGTCTTGGGATTATAGGCCACCGGGAACCCGACCGCCTTGAGGACCTCGACGTCGTTCGGGGAGTCCCCGATGAAACAGATCCGCTTGAGCGGGATTTTCATCTTGTCCGCCTGCGCTCGAACCACGTCGAGCTTCCGATCGAACGGAACGCGGACCCGGTACCCGCCGTCGAACGTTCCGCGCGCCATCCCGATCTCGTTCGAGATCTCGAAATCGAGGTTCAATTTCTTGCGGATCTCCTGCGAGACCATGCTGAGGCCGCTCGAGATGATCCCGAGGCGGTAGTGCGGCCGGAGCATCTTCACGCACTCCGAAAAACCGCGGCTGTAGGGAGGGCTGCCGGCACAGGGGAATAGCGTATCGTACGCCTTCGCATACGGTTGCCCTTGGAGACGTTTCGCACACGCTTCCCAAATCTCCTCGTAGCCCAATTTGCCGGAAAGGTAGTGGTCCACCCACTCCTCCATCTCGTTGAAGAGCCCGTACGCCCATCCGAGGGCGGCCCAGGTCGAGAAGCCGGTCGGCAGCCCGTACTGGACGATCGTGCCGTCCATGTCGAAGAAAATCGCCTCGATCCGGGGATTCTTCGAGTGCGTGAAATCAACCAGCCTCCGGAGGAAGCCGTCATTTTCTTTCAACCGCTTGCGCGCCTCGGCGCGTGAGAGCGCATACAGCTGCATGGCGAGCGCGACCTTCACGTCGTACCCCGCCGCTTTCAGGAGCGACCGGGCCTCAACCGTCGGGATCCGGGTCACGTTCTCCACGATCCGGACCCCGCGTTCGACCAGCTTCCGGTTCGAGCAGCGGAGATCGACCATCAGGTTCCCGTACGTCCGCCCGCTCCGGATCATCGCCCCGGTCGAGATCGTGTTGAGGATCATCTTCGTCGCACTCCCCGCCTTCATCCGGGTCGATCCGGTCAGGATCTCGGGTCCGGTCAGCGCCGTGATCACGAGATCGACGAAATCCCCCCGGTCGCGAAGGGGAGTACAGGTGAGGAGCGCCGTTCTCGCCTTCCGTTTCCGTGCCTCCTGCAGAGCGCCGAGGACATACGCCGTGGTCGATCCGGCCGAGATCCCGATGACGACATCTTTCCGGGTCACCTTCTTGGCGGCGATCTCGCGCGCTCCCGCTTTGGCGTTGTCCTCCGCTCCCTCCGCCGAGCGTGTGAGCGTTCGTCTCCCCCCCGCGATCAATGCTTGCACCTGCGTCGGTTCCACACCGAACGTCGGCGGGCACTCGGCGGCGTCGAGAACTCCGAGGCGTCCGCTCGTTCCCGCTCCGACATAAAAAAGGCGCCCCCCTTTGGCGAACGATTCGGCCGCCCAGTCGATCGCGTTTGCGATCGAAGCCTTCGCGTCGAAAATCGCTTTGGCGATCCGCCCATCCTCCCGGTTGATGATCTCCACGATTTCGAGACTCGATTTCGTATCGAGGTCTTCGGAAAGGGGGTTTCTCTGTTCGGTCAGGACGAGGGTCATTTAAGGGATAACCTTTCCGGGGTTCAGGATGTTCTTCGGGTCGAACGCTTTTTTGAGGCGCCTCATGAGATCGATCTGGGCTTGGGAGAGGGCCATCGGAAGATACTCTTTCTTCAAGAGCCCGATCCCGTGCTCGCCGGAAAGAGTGCCGCCGAGGGCAATCGTTTTTTCAAAAAACGCCGTCAAAGCTTTCTTCGAGAGTGTCTCCCATCCCGTCTTGGGTGTCTCCCCTCTCCGGAAGTAAGTGTGGAGGTTCCCGTCCCCTGCGTGGCCGTAACTGATCACTTCGAGATGGAACTGTTTTCCGATCGTCTCGGCCGCTTCGACCAGCGCCGGGAGGTTCCGGCGCGGGACTACGCTGTCGGCTTCGATGAAGTCACCGGAGTTCGCGATCGAATCGCGGATCTGTTTCCGGAGAGACCAGAGCTGATCACGCTGAGCCGTCGATGTCGCGACGAGAGGGTCGGGGGAACCGCATCGCTCCAGCACCTTCTGCAGCGTTTCGACCTCGCCGGGGATCGAAGCTCCATCGCGGCTGTCGAGTTCGATCAGGAGGGAGGCTTCGTGGTCGGGGAACGGATACGAAAGCTCGGTGTGGCGGGCAAGGACGCACCGGACCGCACCTTTGGGGAGCAGCTCCAGCGTCGGAGGGACGATCCGCTCGGCGAGGATCGCGACCACCGCGTTTGATACTTCGCTCAAACGCCGGAACGGGGCGAGAAGCGTGACCCGTTCCCTCGGGAGCGGCCGCAAGCGGAGAATGATCTTCGTGATCACCCCGAGAGTTCCTTCGGAGCCGGTGATCAGTTGCGTGAGGTTGTATCCGGTCGAGTTCTTGAGGTACCGCCCCCCGGTTTCAATGACGTCGCCCGTGGGGAGAACCACTTCGAGGCCGAGGACATACTCGCGCGTGACGCCGTACTTCACCGCGCAAAGACCGCCGGCGTTCGTGGCGACGTTCCCGCCGATCGTGCAGAGGTCGATACTTGCCGGGATCGGAGGGTAAAAAAGACCTTTCTCCTCGACCGCCGCCCGGATCGCGCCCGTGATCACACCCGGTTCGACCACGGCGATGGCATCGACTTCGTCGATCGTGAAAATCCGGTTCATCCGTTCCAGCGACAGAACGATCGAATCACGGGAAGGGACGGCGGCTCCGCTCAAACCGGAGCCGGCCCCTCGGGGAACGATCGGAACCCCTAATTCGGAAGCGAGACGGAGAACTTGGGCGACCTCGGCGGTGGAGCGGGGGAAAAGAACCGCGGCGCACGGCTCTTTCGCACGGGCCGCCTCGTCGTGCAGATACGCCTCGATCCGTCCGGGGTCGGTCCAGACCTCGAAAGCCGGGGACGTGGAGGAAAGCCGCGCCAGGAGGGTCGTTGCCGCGCGGGATCCGGTTGCCATGCGTCCAGAACCGTAGACGTCGGAACCTGTGGTGTCAAAACGTTTTTCCCTTTAGATTAGCCCCGCGTGCAGAACGCTACCTGGTCATTCCCGGTTTCGATCGTTCTCTGGACGACTTCTGCCTTTTGTCAAACGGCCGAGCCGTATCAGATCCAGGCGTCATCGAAGCCGGTGGCCGGCTCGCGCGTCCGGCTGGTGACCTGCGAGGCGCACTTTCCGGCCGACGTCGAGAATACCTGGCGGCTGATCAACGCGATTTCGGACTATCCGAAGTTCGTTCCCCGGGTGCTTGCGAGCGAGTCGCTGGGGACCTCGGATCAAAAGGAGCGGGTCTATATCCTTCTCAACATCCCGTGGCCTCTCCCGAACATCTGGAACATCCTGTCGCTCACGCGGGACGTCGACGCCCATCGCGTCTCCTGGGAGATGCTCGACGGGAACATCAAGAAGAACGTCGGGACCCTCGAAGTCGTGGCGGAGGAGGAGAAGAGCGCGATCCGGATGCGGGTCACGGTCGATATCGGGATGGGTCTTCCCCGATGGCTCGTCGCCTGGGGGGCGAAAAAGTTCCTTCCGAAGATCATGACCGCGGTCGGGGACCGTCTGGCGGCGATCCAGGCCGCGACCCCGACGCCTTCTCCGACGGAAGCTGCAACAGGTAGCCCGACTCCGTCCCCGTCCGGGATGAAGAATCCCCGGCTATGAACGGTTTTCGTCGTTGGACGATCGTCGTCGCGATTCTGTCGGCGATGACTTCATTTGCCGCCTATGAGTTGGGAGTCGTGGCTGTTTGCACCGACTGCATCAGCCGCGCCTTTTTCGCCATGACCTGGTGGCACCGGCCGAATCTGTACCAGGTGATCTATTGGCTGCCTCTCCACAGCATCCTCTTCGGCCTCCCCGGATATCTGACCGGAAAGGGACTGGTGGCGATCCACCTCCTAAACGCCCTTTGCGCGGGAGCGACGGTTTTTCTCGGTGCGAGGCTCACGGAAACGATGACCGGATCGCCGCGTGCGTCGCTCTGTTCCGCGTTGCTGATCGCCTCGTCCCCTCTTTACGTCTGGTTCGGGGTCTCGATGCTGAGCGAGCCGTTTTTCAACGTTCTTGTCTTGGCATTCGTCCTGGCATTTCTCGCATGGATCCGCACTTCTTCGCGTATTCAGCTTTGGATGTCGGTCCTTCTTCTCCTCCTGATGTCGATGGACCGCTGGTTCGCCTGGCCGGTCGCCGCAGGTTTCGGCCTATACGTGATCGGACGGGAGAGAAGGCTGGAGTCGCTCTTTCCCGTCGTCGCGTCCTGGGCGTTCCCGATTCTTTGGATGTCGTTGATGATGTTCACCTGGGGGGATCCGTTCTTTGCCATTCGCTTCCAGGCGGACGATTCACGGACGTTCTATGGGGCCAATCAACCGTTCGCCGAACTTGCGATCGAATTTCTGCATGTCTTCGCGATTCCCCTCCTTGGTTTGGCGGTGCTTGCGGCGACGTGGAGACGGCTTCCGCGGAATCTTCACGCGCTTGCGGTCGCAGGGGTGGGTGCCCTGGCGTTGGAGACGGCGATCATCTGGGGTCGGATCCCAACCGTCTTTCCTCTTCGTTCTTTCTCGGTATCGGGTCTTTTTCTTCTCGGTGTCGCCGGATCGTTCCTGGGTTTGATCTGGGAACGTCGTTGGGTCGGTTCCGGCTGGATCGGGGCGCTTTTAGCGGTTTCGATCGGGTATCAGGTCGCGCTTCTCCCGAATCACGCTTCGAAACTTGATGAGGAGATGTTGCGGGCCGGTACGAAGCTTCGTTCCTCGCCGACCTGGAATCGGATGATCCGGAAGAATCCCGTCGGCGTCGATCTCGATCCGCTCCGGGGCATGCATTTGGCAGTGGCATCGGACCGGCCGGATCGGTTTGTCCATGTCCGCTTCGACCATTCCCGGACGTCGATCCACGTGGAGGCGGCGGGATCCGTGCCGCAAATGTTTGTGGTCAAGAATGCCGAGGATGCTTCGACTTTGATCCGGCTATGGCCGCAAGCGCGTGCCGTAAAGATCGAGGATGTTTACCTGGTCTCCGCGAACGAAACGCTATTGGCTGAAACGAAGCCGTAGGACGAGCCAGACCGTCTGGAGGATCACCCTCCACGACGAAATCTTACTTTTTCCCCGCGTCCGTTCGCGGAAGAGGATCGGGACCTCGGCAACGCGATACCCTTTACGCAGGAGGCGGGCGGTCGTTTCGATCTGGAACGTGTACCCCTCGGACGTGAGGTGCGAGAGGTCGGCGGCGCGAAGCGCCTCTTTCCGGAAACACTTGAACCCCCCCGTCAGATCGTGCACCGGCACCCAAAGGAGGAATCTGGCGTACAGGTTCGCGACCCGGCTCAAGAGTTCCCGTTTCCACGGCCACCCAACGGTCCCTCCCCCCGGTATGTAGCGGGATCCGAGAACGAGATCGGCCTCCTCGAGCCGTTCGAGAAGGCGAGGAAGATCCTGCGGGTCGTGGGAAAAATCGGCGTCCATCTGGAAGACGGCGTCGGGATTTCGGGTCAACGCTTCGGTGAGTCCTTCGCGATAGGCAGACCCGAGCCCTCCTTTCCCCGGTCGCACCCGTAGCGAAATCCGCGAGGCCAGCTCCGGACGGTCGCGGCGGAGTTTTTCCACGCAAGCGGCGGTCCCGTCGGGGGAGGAATCGTCGACCACCAGAACCTCGTATCCGGGTCCGAGCGAACAGATCGTGGTGACGAGCACCGGGATGTTCTCTGCTTCGTTGTAGGTCGGAATGACGACGATCGATCTCTTCATGAGCGGTGCGGGCTCCGTCGGATCATGCGTATCAGCCACCCTGCGGCCAACACCGTGGTTACCGCCAACAGAAACGACGCCAGGACCGATTCGATCGATCCGTCGATCCAGGAGTTCACGAAGAGAAGGCGCAAGGCCGGGGTTTCGACGGAGCCGAGGGAGGGAAGAACGGCTGCGGGGGGGACCGACAGAAGGATCGGGACCCAGGAGTATTTGGTGTAGAACCGGCCATCCGTTCCCGCAAGGACGTCGATTCGGGCTTGAGGGGGAACGTCCGGAGTCCCGTGTGCGATCAACCCTTGTGCGGCATACGAAGTCAGCTGGGCATCCCCCCAGATCGGCATCCGCCCGCTGGTCAAGAGGAGGAGGAGAAAAGCGAAGAGCCAGATCGCAACGGTCGGTTTCCAGGTCGACGGCTCGTGCGGCACGCGGAGATTAGATCTCACCCGTTCCGTCGAGGCAACAAGAAGAGCGCCAGCGTTAGGAAGAGGGAACAGGTTTCGAGGACGAGGATGAGTTGCGGACGGAGCCCGGTCGGCACGAACGTGAGATCGATCTCACTTTTCCCAGCCGGGATCGAAACGGTCTGAAACAGAAGCTGGGCCGGGTGAATCGGAGCATCGACGCCGTTCACGCGCGCACGCCAACCCGGATAATACGATTGTGCGATCTGTACGAACCCAGGCCCGGACGAAGAACAGCGGAGTCGCCAGCGATCGGTCGAAAAACGCTCGGATTCGCAGCGCCCCGCGGAACCGGTTCGCGTTCCCGGGAACGGCGGGCCTTCGTACCAAAGTTCGCGGGCCGGATTGTGGCCGGTTGCCAGCATTTCGCGTGCCTCTCTCTCATCCACGACGGCGGTACCCGTTGCGAACCATCGGACTTTCGGAACGGCGCGCGGATTTCGAACGACAAAGTACGGACCGATCCGATTCGCGGCGACCGGTTTCGGCAGGTGCGTTGAAAGTTCGAACGGAGCGGCCATCGCGTCGATGAAACCGGCGGGCGTCGCCGGCGGGCGGATCGCCACGGAAAGGATATCCTCTACGTTTGCGGAGAGGCGGGGGGTGAGGTACCCGAGGTACCGGCCGAGGAAAAGATTCGACCGCCCCGACGTCATCTCGACCTCGTTCTCCCAGAACGCGTTCGGGACGATCGGGCCGTCTCCGAGGAGGAGGCGCGGGGATCGATCCCCCGTCTCGACTCGTGCGAACAAGGCGATCTGTTCGCGGATCTCCCGGAATCGATCGGTGGCTTGCGGAACGTAAAGTCGCATATGGAGGAAGAGCGGAAGAACGATCGCCACGAACAGCGCCCCGTCGACGATCCGGGCCGGGCGGTCGCCCAGCTTCGTTCGCAACCACCCTCTCACGTCATCGATCCCGATTGCAGTTAAGAGCGCTAGAAAGAGCATCGCAGGCGCCAGGAATCGTGCCGGTGCCCGGAAGAGGGCGGCGGAGGGGAGGTTCCGGAACCAATCCAGAAGGAACGGCGGCTGAGCGGAGGCGAGAGCCGCAAAGAGAACGAACGCGATCAGAAGAGGGCCCGATCTCCGGAAACGACGTGCGAGGCCCCACGCGGCGAATAGAACCGCGGCGGCCCCCGCATACGAACCGGTTTCATAAAGGGAGCTGTCCTCCGTTCTCTGGAGCCACCCGGGAGGGGGGCCGAAGAAGATCTCGCCGATCCGACGAAAGCTGAAGGCAAACCAGGAGACTTTCTCGACCGGCCAGATCCCCGAACGGTGGGAAAGTGTGTGAAGTTCGTGCGTGGCCCAGAGATGAGGAAGGGCGACGAAAGCGGCTCCCCCGAGCGCCAACCCGAGACCGATCCAAAAACGACGGTTGATAAACAACGTCGGCTGCAACGAGGCGACGGCGATCGAAACCGCGAAAAGCGAGTAGTACGCCATCTGCGGCGATCCAGCTCCGGTCAAGAAAGAGAGCTCGCCGAACAGGAGGAGGAGCGAACGGCCGAAGCGGGGGTTTTCCGGAAGCGACAACAGATCGGTCAGGAGGTGCGGGAACCAGGCGACGGTGGCGAGAATGAAGCAGTGGTTGGCCAGAAGATGCGAGGCAGTCCATCCGTTCCATGTGTAGACGACTCCGAGAAGCCACGAGGGGAGAGAGCCGAGGCCGAGTTTGCGCCCGAGGCGGAAACTTCCCCAGTGGGCCACGACGAAATGGAACAGCAGGAACCAGGCGATCGTCCGTTCGGGGGAGAAGAAGAGGATCCAGCGCGGAGGATAGAGAAAGGAATTTTCGACCTGTCCCCAGACCGGGAGACCGAACATCGCGAACGGATTCCAGGCGGGGAAGTTCCCCTCGCGGAGCTGTCGGATCAGGAACAGTTGCCAGGGGAGATAGGTCTGCTCGAAGTCCGGTCCCCCGAGGAGTTTCGACCCGGTGAGATACGGAAAGAATAGGACCACCGGAAGGAGGAGGAACGACAGGGATCGGACGGTTCGCGCCGTCAAGGTCGCCGGTTCTCCAAAGCGGTGAGTTCTCGCTTCGCGAAGTCATACTGTGGGTTCAAGACCAACGCGCGCCGAAGGAGGTCGGCTTCCGAGGAACGATCCCCCTCCCGATGCGCGACGAACGCCCGCAGGACGGTCGCTTTGAAGCTCGAAGAATCGAGAGAACGGTACTGATCGAGCGTCTCTCGCAGCTGACTCCAACCCGGCGCGTTTGTTTTCATCGCCGCGATCGACCGGAACGGATCGGCAAGGTCGACCCCGGTCAACGGTCGGAGACCGGGATGTTTCGGGAGAAGATCCGCGCGGAGGTGTACGACGCGATGATCCCCCAGAAGGACGACCGGCCACCGCGGATCTCCCGCGAGAAGGGAGTCGAAACGATCGCCCGGCGCGACCGGAAGGATCGCCACCTCGACTTTGCGGCGCTCTAGTACAGCGAGGAGAGCCTGCCGGGAGGAAAGGGCGTTCGCCCCCTCCTCCACGAGCGAGAACGGATAGAGAATCCCGGTCCGTCCGTCGATGAAGAGACGCGCATCGCGGCCGAGGTGGTACATGAGATATCCGCCGTCTTCGAGAAGGTTGAAGAGCCGCGCCTGGGGGAACTCGCGACGCAAAAGATCGGCCGCGGCACGGGGGAAGGTGGAAGAGATCTTGAACCCCGGTCGGTCGGAGCGGATCGGGCTCGCCCAACCCGGCGCGAACCACGAGAGAACGATCACCGCGGAGAGAACCAGCGAATAGACGGCGGCAGGGACCTTCGTTCGAAGCGAAGAAAAGTTCCGGATCCAGGCGAATCCGGCCGGCACCAGAAGGAGCGATGCGAACGGGAGGAGGCGCGGATAGCGGATTCCGGCGATGGAGAGTGCGAGGGCGAACCAGGTCTCTCCGCGCCGGGGCGTCCGGAAGAGGAACAGGAGAACGATCGAGATCCAGAGCGGAAAGAACGATCGGATCAGACCCCACGGGCCCGACCCCTGCCATTCGATGACGTGGGTCCGCATCTCAGCCGAGCCGAAAAGCCCCAGCGTCGAACTCCAAAGGAAGAGCGCCTGGGGATGGAGGAAGGTCGCGAGGACGGTCAGGATCGTTCCTCGGAGGAATACCTTTCGATCTTTCGGATCTGAGAAGAACAGAACGGTCGCCATGAAGAGAGGAGCGAGGAGGGCGCTCCGGTGAGTGTTGATCCAGAGAATCTGGACGAGCGGGATGACGTAGATCCAGCGATGATTTGCGCTTCGCGCTCGAGCCGCGCACCAGGAGATCAATCCGAAAAAGAAAAAGCCGAGGAGCTGCGGTCGGGCCAGAGCGTAGGTTTTGAGGCAGAAGAAGAGGGAAAGGAAAACCACGGCCGACTCGAGAAACGGGGAGCGCTCGCGATCGACGGCGCTCCAACTCAAGACGTAGGTCAGAATGAGGAGCGTGGCGGTAGCGATGACGAGCAAGGGGATCCCTCCCCAGGAATCGATCGTGGCCCAGAAAACACCCCCCAACCAGTCGGGGTAGACGCAGGACGCGCCCGGGAATGTGTGGGAATAGAGATCGGTCGTCGGGATGGCGTGGTTTGCGAGGATCTCCTTGCCGACGGCGATATGCCACCAGAGATCGGGATCGACCACCGGGGTCAAGTGGGCGATCCAGAGAAACAGGAGGACGAGGATGAGTCCGGCTCTCTTCACGGATCTATCGACGAGCTTAAAGTTGGTCGGGGCGACTGGATTTGAACCGGCGACCCCCTGCTCCCAAAGCAGGTGCTCTACCAGGCTGAGCTACGCCCCGACACGATCGCCTCTCTTATACCAGATGCCGCGCGATCTTCCGAAGAGCTTTGGCCCGGTGACTGATTCGGTTTTTCTCGTCGGTCGAGATCTCCGCCAGCGTTTTTTGAAGCTCTGGGATCCAGAAGACCGGATCGAACCCGAACCCATCGGTTCCCCGCGGCGACTCAAGGATCGTTCCTTCCACCGTCCCCGTCTCGACGGCGGTCTTGCCGTCCGGTTGCGCGAGAACCATCACGCACTCGAACCGCGCGGTTCTCTTTTCCTTCGGAATCCCGCGTAATTCTCCGAGAAGTCTTTCAACTTTTTCCGCATCCGAATTCGCATACCGCGACGAATAGACCCCGGGGCGCCCGTCCAAGCGATCCACCAGAAGCCCCGTGTCGTCCGCGAGCGTGATCTTGCCGAACCTCTTCGCCGTTTCGATCCCCTTTTTCCGGGCGTTTTCGAGAAACGTCGCTCCGTTTTCGATCACATTCCAGGAAGGATCGAGGTCAGCGAGAGCGAGACAAGTAAGGTCGGGTCGAACCGACGCGAAGAACGCGCTGATCTCTTTGACCTTCCCGCGGTTTTGCGTCGCGATCAGCAGCTCAGGCACGCGCGACACCGAGCGCGGAATACTGGGCGTCGAAGATCCGCTCGATCGCGTGGGAGGCCTGCCGGACCATCTGATTCGACTCTTCGGCCGTGAAGGTCGCCCCTTCGGCGGTCCCCTGCAGCTCCACGATCTTCCCCTTCTCCAGCATCACGACGTTCAGGTCGACGTCGCAGGTCGAGTCCTCGTTGTAGTCGGGATCGACCAGAAAATTCCCCTTCTTGAGCCCGAGAGAAATACCGGCCACCGCCGATTTGATCGGGCTGGTCGCGATCTTTTCTTTTTTCTGAAGCCACGCGATCGCCAGCGCCAGCGACACGAAGCCGCCGTTGATCGAGGCGATCCGTGTTCCCCCGTCCGCCTGGATCACGTCGCAATCGATCGTGATCGTCCGCTCGCCGAGCGCCTTCAAGTCCACCGCAGCGCGGAGGGCTCGCCCGATCAGCCGCTGGATCTCCTGCGTCCGACCCGTTTGCTTGCCGGCGGCCCCTTCCCGCCGTGTCCGCGAGTTCGTCGCGCGGGGGAGCATCGCGTATTCGGCCGTCACCCAGCCGCTCCCCTTTCTTTCCAGCCACGGGGGGACCTTTTCCTCGACGGAGGCGGTGGTGATCACCCAGGTCTCCCCCATCTTGAGTAGACAGGAGCCTTCAGCATGTTTGATGAAGTTCGGCTCCAACGTGATCCGTCGCAGCCCCAAGTCGTCCCGGTTCGAAGTTCTCATGGCGGCGGATTGTTCCCTGCCGGCGGTGCCGGGTCAAGCGAAGGAACCGGCTGCTGATACAAGGTGATCGCGGAGGCGATCTGTTGTGCCGTTGCCTCGACCGAGACCGGATCGCTCCACCGGCTGGAATCGGCCGCCGTCAAATAATCGATCTCGACGAGCGTACAAGGGACCGTCACCCCGAGGAGCGGGACCAGCGGGAGAGGGGCGATTCTTGCGAGTCCGTCCGCTTCCTGGGGGGCGAGCGTCCGGCTCAACGTCTTCGCCAACTTCCAGCTTTCGCTCAAACTCCAGGCGTGTGCCTGGTCGGCTTTGGGAAGAGCGGACCGCGTACCGCTCACGGTGGGCGGAGGGAGGACATAGACTCGCGGGCCCCGCAGCGCGGGGTCGGAAGCCGAGGCGAAGTGGAGTGAGATGTAGATCCCTGCGGGGTTTGCATTCCCCAGTTTTTTGCGATCGTCGGACGACACCCGCGTGTCATCCGTGCGAGTCAGAAGAACACGGATCTCCGGTCGTCCTTTCAGGATCGTTTCGACCCGTCGGGCGATATCGAGAGTTAGCCCTTTTTCCGTGAGCGGATCCCGACGGACGCCGGCGTCGGTACCGCCATGCCCCGGATCCAAAACGACCGTGAATGGGGTTCTCCCGTCGTCGGCGGCGACCCTTCCCACGGAGATCAGGAGGGCGAGAACGGGAATTATACGTCGAATCCGGAAAGCCACGATGCGCGCAGCCTACCATCCGGTTCGAAACGTGTCTTGCGGCGCGGACGTGGTACCATGCGCCCCGATGCGTCTGGCTCTGGCCCAGATCAATACTTCGATGGGGGCGGTCGATGCGAACTGCCGCCGGATCGCCCGGTTTTTGAAAGAAGCGGCCTCCCGTGGTGCCGATCTGACCGTCTTCCCGGAGTTGGCGCTGGTCGGATACCCCCCCAAGGACCTCCTCGAAATCGAGGGGTTCCTCCCCCGAAGCCGGGAGGCGCTCGACCGGTTGGCTGCCGACCATCCGAAGCAGGACTTCATCGTCGGCTTCGTCGATGCCGGTGGAAAGACCGGAAAAGGAAAGTACAACGCCGCCGCGTATGTTTCGGGAGGCAAGGTGCGGTTCGTCCAGCACAAGAGCCTCCTTCCGACGTACGACATCTTCGAGGAAGCCCGCTATTTCGATTCCGCCGACCGGAGCGATCTCGTCACGATCGGAGGAATGCCGGTCGGGATCACCATCTGCGAGGATATCTGGAACTACGAAGAGTTCTTAGGAAGGAAGCTGTACGAGCGGTTCCCCGCGCGGGAGCTGAAAGAAAAGGGGGCGAAGCTGATCGTCAATCTCTCCTCTTCGCCGTATCACGACGGGAAGGAAAAGATCCGGAAACGGCTGTTCGACCGGGTGGTCTCCGATCTCAGGATTCCGTTCGTGATCGTGAACCTGGTCGGCGGGAACGACGAGATTCTTTTCGACGGCGGGAGCGTCGCCCTGGACCCGCACGGAAAGGTACTCGCCCGCTGCAAGGTGTTCGAAGAAGATCTGGCGGTCGTCGATTTCGGGAACGGGAGTGGAGACCTCCATCCTTGGCCGGAGAAGTCCCCCGAGTGGGTGGCCCGGGCTCTGACGATGGGGATCCGGGACTACACGCATAAATGCGGGTTCGACCGAGCCTTGATCGGACTTTCCGGAGGGATCGACTCTTCCCTGGTCGCCCTTCTCGCGGTCGAGGCGCTCGGGGCCGGGAAGGTGACGGGGGTGTCGATGCCGTCGCCGTTCACGAGCGAGGCCAGTCAGACCGACGCCGCCGCACTGGCCGCAAAACTCGGAATCGGGTTCCTGACCCTTCCGATCGAGCCGTTGATGAAAGAGTACGACCGCTCCCTGGCCGATCTGTTCGCCGGAAAAGAGCCGGATGCGACGGAGGAAAACATCCAGGCCCGGATCCGGGGGAATCTCCTGATGGCGCTTTCGAACAAATTCGGGGCGCTCGTCTTGAGCACCGGGAACAAGTCGGAGCTGGCGGTCGGGTACTGCACGCAGTATGGCGACATGGCCGGAGGGCTTGCCGTCATCTCCGATCTTCCGAAGGAAGGGGTTTACACCGTCGCGAGATACCTGAACGACAAATGGAAGGCGGTACCGAAGCGGGTCTTCGACCGGCCCCCCTCCGCGGAACTCCGGCCCGATCAGAAGGACGAGGATTCCCTCCCGCCGTACGGACAGCTCGACCCGATCTTGAAGATGTACGTCGAGGAGAGAGCCGGGATCGACCGGATCGTGAAGGCGGGATACCCGCGTGAAGTCGTCGAGCGCGTGATCTCGATGGTCGACCGGAACGAGTTCAAACGCCGCCAGGCCGCGCCGGGCTTACGCCTTTCCCCGAAAGCGTTCGGATCCGGGTGGCGGATGCCGATCGCGAGGGGGGATGCGTCGTGAAGCTCCGGAAGGTCGTAGTGGTCTACAAGAAGAGCGCGCTGGAGCTTTACACGAAGGAGCGAAAGAGCCCGCGGGTTATGTCCATGCTCCGGTCGGGCCACCCGGTCACACGCCGGTTCGTTCCGAGCCACCGGAGTCACTACGAAGCCCTCGCCCTGGTTCGTGAGGTTTTGAAGCGCCGAGGGATCTCGGCGGAGTTCGTTTACCGAGCACGCCCATTCCGGCAACGGGGGGTCGACCTCGTCCTCACCGTTGGGGGGGACGGCACGTTTCTGGACGCCGCCCACTCGCTCACCGGGTGTCCGATCCTCGGGTTGAACTCCAGCCCAAATGACAGTGTCGGTCTTCTTTGTGGGACGATCCCCGACCGCTTCGAGGAGATGCTCGACGCGATCGAGCTGGGGAGAGCGAAGCCGATCGATCTGGCCCGGCTCGCCATCCGAATCGGACGACAGAAGATCCCGTTCCCGGTCCTCAACGACGCCTTGATCGCGCATGCGAATCCGGCCGCGACATCGAAACTGATTTTCGAGCGGTGCAACGACCGGTTCGAGTTCAAATGCTCCGGTGTCTGGATCGCGCCACCGGCCGGGACGACCGCCGCACTGGCCTCCGCAGGCGGGAAGGTGATGCCGATCCGGAGCCGCGGATTCCAGTTCGTCGTCCGGGAGCCGTATCCCCGGAACGGTTCCTTTCTCGGGAAGGCTCGCGGAATCCTGAAAGCCGACGAGGAGCTCGTCCTCTATTCCAAGATGAGGAACGGCCGAGTCTACGTCGACGGCGCTCACAGTCAGTTCCCGTTCCACCTGGGAGAGCGGCTCGTTGTTTCGACGTCGGCTCCACCTCTCCAGGTATTCGGATTCGACGAGAAGAGGCGCCGAAGGCTGTTCCGATGAACGCCCCTTCGCGGGAAACGGAGGGGATCGTTCTTCGGATCATCGATTACGGGGAGAGCGACCGGATCGTCGGATTCTTAACCCCCGATATGGGGAAGATTTCGGCGTTTGCGATGAAGGCGCGCGTGAGCCGCAAACGGTTCGGCGGGACGCTCGACCTGTTTCATTGTCTTGCGATCGATCTCCGACCCCCACGGGATCCGCAAGGGGCGCTCTGGAGGCTCGAGCGTGTCTCTCTCGTCGAAGGGTACCACGGCCTCCGCGGCGATCTCCGCCGGCTGGCGGCGGCTGGATACCTCGCCGACTGCCTGTGGAACCTGCTTGGGGAGGGGGACCCGCATCCGGAGACGTACGCGTGGTGGAAAGAGGCGCTCGGACGTCTGGCGACGCAACCGATTTCGGTCGCCGCCGATCTTCGGTTCGAGTTGGAACTCCTGTCGTTCCTGGGGTTCGCTCCTCATTGGGACCGTTGCTTGGAATGCGGCTCGGAATCGGTCACGGGACAGGTCTTTTTCTCGTTTGTCCGCGGTGGCGTGATCTGTTCGAGATGCCCGCGGAGCGGCGAAGGGCGCTTCGTCGAGGCCGCCTGGATCAAAGCCGCGCAGGCGGGGGATCCGTTGCCGCCCCCGGCGGCGACGCAATTGCGGCAGGTCTTGAACTCGTTCGTATGTGCGACGCTCGGGCGCGAGCCGAAGAGCCAGAAGTTCCGGGAGGAGGTGTTTCGTGGGGAAGGTTGACCCGTTTCGGGCCTTGGTCGGTCTGATGGAAAAGCTGCGCGGCGACGGGGGATGCCCCTGGGACCGGGAGCAGACGCACGAGTCGATCCGGCCGTACGCGATCGAGGAGGCGTACGAGGTGGTCGACGCGATCGATCGGAAAGACTGGCCCGGACTTCGGGACGAGCTGGGGGACCTCCTTCTCCAGGTCGTCTTTCACGCGCAGATGGCGTCGGAAGTGGGGACGTTCGACATCGACGGGGTGATCGGGGCGATTCACGACAAGCTGGTTCGGCGGCACCCGCACGTCTTCCGGAAAGACGAGGGGGATGAGGCCTCGACCGCGGATCAGGTTTTGAAGAAATGGTCAAAGATCAAGGAGAAGGAGGGGAGGGAGCATCTGCTCGATGGGATCCCGGGGACTCTGCCGGCGCTGCTCCGGGCTTCCCGGGTCGGGGAGAAGGCGGCGAGCGTCGGGTTCGATTGGAAGAAGGCGGAAGAGGTCCGCGCGAAGATCAACGAGGAGTTGGACGAGTTATCGGAAGTGGAGGGGGATCCGAAACGTGTGGAGGAAGAGTTCGGAGATCTTCTCTTTGCCCTGACGAGTCTGGCTCGTCACCTGGGGGTCGACGCGGAGTCGAGCTTGCGGCTGTCGACAGGGAAGTTCGAAACGAGGTTCCGTTGGATGGAGGAAGAGGCGCGAAAGAACGGGATCGAGTTGAAGGGTTTGAGCGATCGCGAACTGGACGATCTGTGGAACCGTGCGAAAGAAGCGATTACGCGGCGTTCCTAGTCTGACTCAATTCGGTCCGGAGATCGCGAAGAGCCGACTCGACATCTCTCTCGTATTGCCGAACCGCTTGGCGGATCTGATGGCGGCAGTCGAAAAGGGCGAGTTCGATCTCTTTTAGGAACGAGGTTCGTTTCGGCGTTTCGTTCATTTGTAACTCCTTGCTTATCTATCTTCGCAAGGCGCGTACCACCGACGCACCGCGTTTCTGTTGAATTTATCAAGTAATGTTAGATAGTTAGAAGCGTGGTTTTGACGCATACGTGTCAATTTGGGGCGAAGATCTGCTCAGGTGGGGCGCGTGGTACGCAGGGTTACGGCATCGGATCTGTTCTGCCCTACGACTGCGTGGAAACATCGCCAGGGTCAGGCCCAGGGTTGCAGTCCGTTCCGAGTTTGTAGCGGGGTGTGATCTCCAGTATATCGCCGGGCTGACGCGTGAGGCGGTTCTCGAAACTCAGGCTGGTTTCAAACGCTGGGGCAATAGATCTTATCGCCGTTTCTCGATCCGGGTTCAGTCCGTAGAACAGTTCACTACAGTTGTTTGCACCCTGGTACGCGGCGCAGTCAGATCCAACTGGAAGACCGTTTCGTCGCAATAAGTAACCGAAACCATCAATCTTCGTGAGAACACTCTTGTCTACGGAGATTATGACCATCTCTCTACCGTTCGCCAGTCGGTACAAGGATGCTTTTGCGTGTTCAGCAAACTCATGACAGACAGCGTGGTTAGGAGAGATGGGAACATCAGTCGAGATCACGACTAGGTTGTCGCCTCCCGGCACGAAACCGCCTTCCGCCGCGAAACTGCCATCTGTTCCAATCACGATCATGTTGTCGTCCCCGGTCACGATCATGTTGTCGCTCTCGGCCGCGATTTTGTTGTCGTCCTTGCCGATCGTCACGACGAACGTTTCATCGGCTCCCACGAGATTCGATCCGGTGTTACTGGATGAATCCCCGCCGCCCCCTTGAGATGAACCTGTCGATCCTGTGGCGTCCGTCGTCGAATCCTGATCCGTCTTCGCGATCGGCACCATCCCCGAATTCGCGAGACGGTTCAGATCTTCCTCCGCTTTCTTGAGTTCGGCGCACGCAGCGAGTGACAGAATCGCGATCAAAGAAAACGCCATCTTCGTTGTATTCATCGTTTGGCCTTCCTTTCCCCGCATACGGACATCTGAGTACGCAAGGGGTGGGCCAAGTATTTGTTTTGTAAATACAGACACATAGCAACGGGGGAGCTTCCAGCGGAACCTTCCGCTGACAACCCAGGTTACGGCATCGGAACGATCGCGAGGCCGAGGGCCAGATGGGAATTCGCGCTCGCGGTGATCTGTGCCTGGAGGTTCGCCGGGACGGTCAAGACCGTCGCCTGCAAGCCGGTGACGAAGAGAGAATCGCTGAGTTTCGTGTCGGCGCCGGCGGTGATCTCGTGCGACGGGAGAGGGCCTTCCCAAGTCACCGTGTTTCCGTCCACGACGCGCGAGGAACGGAGGCGGATGTATCGGTAGAAGTTCGTGAACGGATCGAGTTCCGGCGAGACGAGGTGATACCGGGGATCGGTCGATCCGTTCGTGTTGTCGAGAGCCAGAACCCCGGCGAAGTCGGCGTACCAGAAGAAGAACGTCCGGTTGCTCGACTCCTCGAGGTTGGCCAGCCCGATCGACGTCGTGCTACTGAGCTTTTTAAGGAATTTGATCCCATCCCCCTGGATGTCGTCCACCGTGGTGGTGCTGAACGTGGCACCGCCCAACTGCTGGAACATGTAAAGAAGAAGGAGCATCGCGGCCCCCCGCCTCGGGATGCTGTCGCTTCCCGCCGCGGCGATCCGGCAGGTCGCATCATCCGACGTCGTCGTTCCTCCCCCCGCGAGAGAAGTCAGCCCGATGCACTTGAGATAGATCTTGATCAAATCGGGAGTGCCGACCCCCCAGCCGGTCAGATCCTCCGCCAGGTGCGCCTGTCCTTCGTTCAAGAAGATCGCCTCGGTGAAGGCGAGGGTCCCCACACTCGCCCGGAACAGCGGCAAGCTTTTCTGAGCGAAGTTGATCAGGTGAAATATCTCGTGCGCCAGCGTGGCTTGCGCCAGCGAGAAATCGAAGCCGGCCCCCGGGGTCCGGACGTAGACGATTTCCATCACGTTGCTTCGCACTCCCGAAACGGTTCCGTCCGGAAGAAGATCGGTGGGACGGAAAAAGCCGATCACGTTCGAGCCGACCTTCTCAGGCGCCGCGAGGAAGACGTTCACGACTCCGTTCCCGTCGACGTCGGACTCAGCCCCGAACAGGACGTGGAGACGGGGGAGTGTGATGTTGTCGAACCCCTGCATCATCGCTTTGACGTCGGCGTCCGCCACCGTGAGGTCGACGCGGGAGTCGACATAGATCGCCGTGTGCGCCGACTTGACCCGAAGGTTCCCGGTCAGCTTCGTTCCCTCCTCGCCGTCGAACGGCGAGAAGATCGAGATTGTCGTGGTAACGTCGCGTGGGGCCGTCGAGGCGGCGCGGGGGGAGAGGAGCCGCCGGAACGGGGCTGGATCCGAACGGAAACTGCGGACGGCTTTTTCGATGGAAATTTGATCGACCGCTCGGCGGCGGCTCTCGGCTTGAATTCGTGCCACGATCTTTTCCGAGAGAGTCGAAGGAGGCGAAACCGTGAGTCGCGGGGAGGAAACGGCCGCCGTCTTCGAAGTCGTGTCGATCTGGAGATCGTAGGGGAGGGCGCTGTCCGATTCCTGAGACGGTGCCGAAAACGGGATGAGCAGGAACTTTCGCTCGGAGGCCGACGTGTCGATCTTGGCGATTCCCGAACCTCCCTGGGCGCAGATCAACGTGAACCCGGTGTTTGGGCAATGGTTCGCGCAGGCACAGACGGATCCTGTCAGGACAAGGAGGATCGTCCGGAGTGACATCGCTACAAGAACTCGCGGATTCGTTTGGGGCCGATCGGCGTTTGCGCTTCGCCCCGGCAGCTGTACCAGCAAAGAGTGCATTCCTGCGGCTCAAAACTCTTCCGGTGATCATACTCCGTCCAATGGACGACCGGGGGGAGTTCCGAACAGGGTTTGAACCACCCTTCCGGCGTGATCTGAATCCACCGTAGACCTGCCGGGCATCCGTCGATCCGATCGTGTCGGTAATACCCCGGCATTCGTTCCAGGAAGAAGTCGGAGGAGCGGATCGTTTTGAAGTTGCGTTTAAAGTGGAAGATTTCTTTGATCACCGACGGGAACTTCTCGAGGTTCTTCTCCGAGAGGAAATGCCCGTCGTTCATCGATTTCAGGTCGCAATACGCGGTATAGGTGGCCGTGACCCCCCACTCGCGGGCCTTCTCCGCCAGAGCCAACGTCTGATCGAAGTTCTGTTCCATGACGATCCAGTTCAGGTTCACGGCGTCGAACCCGATCGCAGGAAGTTGGGGAACGATCGTCGAAATATGTTTCCAGAGGAACGGGAGGCCGCGGCTCTTGTCATGCCGTTCGTCCAGAAAATCGAGGGAGATCGAGATCTGGTCGAGCCCCGCCTCGTGCGGTTCCTTCGCCTTTTCCGGCGTCAGCAGCGAGGCGTTGGTAATCATCGCCATGTAACTGACCGGCACCGCCTTCTTGATCTTCCGAAGGACGTCGGGAAGATCGAGGCGGAGCAACGGCTCCCCCCCCGTGATCGTGACCATCATCGGATCAATCTTCTTGACGATCGGGCCGTAGTCGTCGATCACCTCTTCCTTCTTCGTCTTCCAGTAGTCGCAGAAGTCGCAACGGGCGTTGCACCGCTTCGTGACCTCCAGATTGATGGAGACCGGCCGGTGAAGGAGGAGGTTCCGGTAATACTTGGCCGCCAGCTTCGTTTTCAGCCAGAAATAACCGCGCGGTACTGTCTCCAGAGACATGGGGGGGCCTAATGCCATAGTTTACCTGAAAAGTCGACGGCTCAGGCGAAGTGAATCGGGGGGGCGAACCCCCGAAGGACGTCGTACGCCTTTCCGAACCGGACCCCGCGATCGAAGACCTGGAATGACCGGTTCTTGAATTTTTCGAACAATCTCTCGACAATCAGCGTCCCGGAGAGGAGGACATCGATCCGTCGCGGATCGGCCCCCGGAAGTAACTTTCGCCCTTCGAACGGGGTCGACGCGATCTTGTTCACCCACTCCTCCACACGTTCCCGCGTCAGGATATGTCCGGCGACACCTTGCGATGAGTACCGCTCCAACCCGAGTTCGAGGGAGGCAAGGTGCGTGAAACTCCCCGCGGTTCCATAATAATGATCGAGGGTGCCGAGCGGGGTGATCCGCGCCAGGGCGGCGTCGATTTCATCCCGGGCGGCGTCGAGTTCGATGGCGGTGGGGCACTCCATCGTGAGGTGTTTTTCAAGGAGTTTCACCGTCCCGAGGTTCAAGCTTCTCGCGCCGTCGAAGCGGTGGCCGATTCCCCAGGTGATCTCGGTCGAACCGCCGCCGATGTCGACCACCATCGTCCGCTCGTTGTGCGGCAGCTCCATCGTGACCGAAAGATAGGAGAGGCGGGCCTCCTCCGCGGGAGGGAGCACCTCGAGCGGCACGCCGGCCGCCTCCGAGAAAACACGGATCACGTCGTCCCGGTTCGACGCTTCGCGAACCGCGGCGGTGGCGGTGGCGAAGATCTCCGTGGCGCCGATCTCCTTGGCCCGGGTCGAAAGCTTCGTGAGCGCTGCGACGGCCCGCTGGACCGCTTCCGGGGAGATTGTCCGGGTCGCCCGGAGCCCCTCGCTGATTCTCGGCGTTTCGCTTTCGTCGGCCAGAACGGTGAAAAGACCGTCCTCCCCCCGTTCCGCGGCCAGAAGGAGAAATGAGTTGCTTCCCAGGTCGATGGAAGCGATCCGGCGTCGTTTGTAGGTCACTTGACGGTTCTCGGCCCCCAAACCGGCATCGTGTGATCCCACGGCTCGCGAGTCAATTGCATTTGTTTCGTCCCGTCGGGGCGCATCGACCAGATTTGGTAATGGCCGGTCCGTTTCGAGGCGAAGGTGATCAACTGACCCCCCGGAGCCCACTTCGGCTCCTGATTGTCCCTCGTGTCGTACGTGAGCCTCATCATACCGGAGCCGTCGATGTTCATCGTGAAGATGTCGAACTCCCCGTCGGTGTCGAGCCCCGCGAAAGCGATCTTGTCCCCGCGGGGGGACCAGGCCGGCGCCGTGTTGTTGGCCCCCTTGAACGTCAGTCGCTGCACGTTCTCCCCGTTCCGGTCCATCTTGTAGACCTGCGGGGATCCGTCGCGGTTCGAGACGAACGTCAGGTGTTTTCCGTCCGGAGAGAACGAAGCGCTCACGTCGATGTCGTTGTTCGTGGTGAGACGTTGCTTCAACGTTCCGGCCAGGGTCAGGAGATAGATTTCCGGGTTCCCGTCTTTCGTGAGCGTGGTGGCGAGGAGAGGCTCGGTCGGATCGATCGAGAGCCCGATCGTAAGTCCCGGGAGCGAGGCGAGCTTGCTCGGCACGCCCGAACCGTCCGAGCCGACCCGGAAGAGCTGCGGCACCTTCGCTCCCGCGAACGACGTGAAAAAGATCGTTTTCCCGTCGAGCTCCCACGCGGGGGAAAGGACGATCGATCCGTAGCGCGTGAGTTGTCGCACGTTCGATCCGTCGAAATCGGTCACGCAGAGCTCCTTCGGCCCTTTCGGCTGGCAGACGAAGGCGATCTTAGTGTCGAAGAGCCCCGATTCGCCGGTCAAGATCTGCATGATTTCGTTCGCGAACCGGTGGCCGATCGCGACCGCCCGGTCGACGGTCGAGTCGTATCTTTTCGCCACTAGCTCCGTCTTCGAGAGGACGTCGTACAGGTGAGCTTCGATCGTGAGTTTCTTCCCGTCGACCCGATACCACCCTTTCACAAGGGCCAGGGCGTCGAGAAGCGCCCAACTGGCGAAATCGATTTCGGCCGGGGTCAGCCCCTGTTTCGTCGGGCTCTCGATGAACGCCTTCGGCTCGATCCGCCGGAAGACCCCCATCAGCTCGAGATCGTTCCGTACGGTCTTCGCGAAGTCATCGTTCAGGAGCGCCCGGTCCTCGTCTCCGCGAACGCGATAGGGCGGGACCACCGCGATCGGAAACGAATCAGTTGAAACCTGATTGATGTCGATGTAGACACGCGCCTGCGCGAACTCCGGCGCAAGAACCGACAGGAAGATCAGGATCCAAAGAGCTTTTTTCATTTCTGGTTCGGGTCGAAGATCAAACCCAATCCCTCTTTTATCAGACTTTGGGCAATTTCGTCGGGAGGGGCCGGGAGGGGGGACGATTTTCGGACCGCCCGCAATGCCGAGGCGTCGAACGACGGGTCTCCCGAGCTTTTCGAGACCGACAGATTGGAAATATTCCCCTGCTCATCGATCGTGAAGATCACCTCGGTCTTCATGGCTCCCCGTTGCTGGATCCAGATCCAGTTCCGGATGATGATCTGCCGGATCCGATCTTTGTATTCGGTGAAAACCGGACTCCCTCCCAGAACTCCTGCGAGCCCCCCGGGGCCGCTTGGAAGTCCCTCCTCCGCATTTCGCGTCCACTTCGACGGGTAGTTGTCCGCCCTCGGAATCGGGCGGTCGTCGATCGTCCGCCGCACCGAGGCCACGGCCTCTGTCATCGCTTTTCGCCGCGCCTCCTCGATCTTGGACCGATCCATCTTCTGGAGATCCTCCGGCATCACGTACTTTGGCTGTGGCGGAGCCGGAAGGACTTCCGACGGAAGGGCGACGGCCGGTCCGGGGAGTTTGTTGGGGGCGGTTTCGGCCGGAAGGTGGACAGTCGAGGCCCACATGACATTGATCGGCCCCTTCGATCCGACATCTACATAATGGCGGGGAGAATACGACGTCGTGACCAGAACCGTTCCGAGGATCACCGTGTGGAAGGCGGTCGAAGCCGCCAACATCCGACGGAACTGGAGCTGTTCGACGTCGACCACGGTTGGATTCTACTACGAAGAAGGCTCCGTTTCGCTCTCCGTGATCATCCCCATCCGGTCGATGCCGGCGTTTTTCACCAACGCCATCACCTTGATCACGAAGCCGTAGGGAATCCCTTTGTCGGCGCGAAGGAAGATCTCCTTCCGCACCTTCGTCCGGAATATCTCACGGAGTTTCGGCGTCAGATCCGAGACGCCGATCGGCGTCTTCGCGAGAAAGACCTGGCGCTGTTTGTTGATCGTGAGGACCACATCCGTTTCTTTGACCGAGACCGTTTGAACGGCCCGGGTTTCCGGGAGATCGATATCGACCTCCTTTTGGATGAGCGGCGCCGTCACCATGAAGATTACGAGAAGAACGAGCATCACGTCGACGAACGGGGTGACGTTGATCTCGGACATCATCCCGCTGTCGGAGGCCTGGGGAGTGAACGCCATTCCGATCTAACTCGTTCCGAGCTGGCGTTTGATGACGTTCAAGAAATCGTTCGAGAAGTTCTCCATCTCGCGCTGGACGACGCGGATCTGGCTCACGCAATAGTTGTAGCCGATGACCGCGGGGATGGCGGCGAAGAGGCCGACGGCGGTTGCAATGAGAGCCTCGGAGATACCGGGGGCCACGACGGCGAGGTTCGTCGCCCCGCTGGCCCCGATGTTCAAAAAGGCGCCCATGATCCCCCAGACCGTCCCGAAGAGGCCGATGAACGGCGCCGAGCTTCCGGTCGTGGCGAGGAAGGGAACCCGCCGCTCCAGGGAGGTGAGCTGTGTCGTAGCGCTCCGGCGTAACGCACGCTCGACGTTGTCGAGAATCCCCGGGATATCCTCCTTCGTTCCTTCGCCCGACTTCTGAGCCGCCTCCCTCACCTTCGTGAGCTCTGCGTAGCCGCGCCGGAAGACCGCCGCCACCGGGCAGATGTCGAACTCCTCCGCCTTCTTGAATGCGTTCTCCATGTTCCGCTGCGACCAGAAGAACTCCAGGAACCGCTCGGAATTGTCCCTCGCGCGCCGGAGCGTCCGGACCTTGAGGAAAATGATTCCCCACGAGATCACGGAGAATGCCCCCAAGAGAAGGAGGACAAACTTGACGACGATCCCGGCCTCGACGATGAGTCTGAAGATGTTGAGTTTCATGGGAGGAAAAGCGTCGAGACGGTACCAAACGGGGGACCCGTGTCAAAAGGTCTCTTGAAGGTTTTTTGTTTGGCCGCTGTCATTGCGACGGTCGTTACGGCCTGGAAATGGCGCCAGGAGAGATGGGGCGCCGTCTCGAGACCCGCACCGTCACCGGTTTCCGTCCTTCCGTCCCCTTTGGCAGAGGTGTCCGTAATTCTGTCGTACCCTCGGCGCGATCTGAAAGGGCTCGTCGATTATTCCCTCAGCTTGCCGGACCGACGCGCCCGGTCTGTGGAATGGGTCGGGACGATTCTTGCAGCGCTCGGGCGATCTCCGGGGGAATCTGCGGTTCCCGCACTGCCCGCCGATCTTCACCCGCGGGCCGTCTTTTTCGACGAACGGGGGGATCTCTTCCTCGATTTTTCGGCGGATGAGATCGACGCCGGACCGGTCGGCGTGGAGATGGAGACCCTGGCGATTGAAGCGCTTCTCGTGTCGGTCGGACGGAACATCCCCGGAGTGACTGCCCTCAAGATCCTGATCGACGGGGCCGACCGCGAGACGCTCTGGGGGCATGTCGATATCCGCCGCCTGTTTCCGATCCCCCATCCCTGACGGTCGATTTCCGAACCGGCATCCGATTTTCGGTCTCGGAGAAGGTCTCAAGTCGATTGAAAAGGCGCTTGGCTTGGCACATTTTCTGCTTCCGCTTGCCTCAAGGAGAAAACAAATGGTAGACGAAACTCGAACGATGACTTTTCCATGTTCCGACGAAGCTCCGGTGACCACCCGTATACTTAATGACTCGCTTGCGAGACTTGAGAATAAGCTCGAACAGAAGATCGAGCAGCGGTACGAGGATGCCAAACGGTACATGGGAGTTCTTCATGAGGAGCTTCGAAGTCAGATTGGGCTTGTCCTGGAGCAGCTCACCCCTCCCGTCGGAGGGTACGAAAATTTCGAACAGCGTCTTACCTCAGTTGAAACCGACGTCGCGGTTCTCAAACTTTCCGTTCGAGGCTCATTCCATAAGTAGTTTTGTTCGCTTCGGTCCCCGTCCTCCGCAATGAAATGGTGCTGGACGCTAGATTCAGGGTCTAGTGGCCGCAAGGTCGTGGGGGTTCAAGTCCGCCCTTTCGCACCACGCGGGACTTTGCTCGCACACGATCGCGGGTCACATCGGTTCAAGCGGCTGCGAGTAACTACGCCGGATCCGTCCCCTTTCTCCGCAATGAATGTTACGATGACCGCGTGCTCCCGGGGTACAACCACAACCTTCGCCACGAAGGGGTCGTATTCCACATCCAGACCGAGGACGGCGGGGTCGACAACCCGGTGGTCGTGACGCACGTCTTTGCCGGGGGGAACGTTCTCGCCGCGCGCAGGTCGAACTATCAGAAGTTTATTATCAAACCTTCTTTGCGGGAGATCGTCCTCGCGATCATGCAGGAGCAGCACAAAGAGATGATGAAGGATCTCGTCCACGGCCGCCTGCCCGGGGTGCAGAAACGCCTGAATCAGCCGACCGTTTCGATCGTCCCGCCGGATGCGCTCCTCCCGCCGAAGCCGAAAGCCGCGGAGCCCCGCGCGGTCGTGCCCCCTCCCAAAGTGGCGGACCGGCCGTACCGGAAGCCCGGGGCGCCGGCCCGGACGCTCGATACGACCGGGGCCACGGAGAAGACGCTCGATGAAATGATCCTCGAGTTCCTTGCAACGGAGGAGCCGGAGCCGTCATGATCCAGATGTTCCACGTCTATAAGTGGTACCAGCGCGACGCCGCCGCTCTCTCCGACATCAACATCCGGATCGAAAAAGGGGATTTTGTCTGTTTGACCGGGCCGAGCGGTGCCGGGAAAACGACCTTGCTCAGGCTGATTTTCGCAGCCGAGCGCGCCTCCGAGGGGCAGATCCTGGTCGACGGCCGGAATATCTCCCGGCTGCGCCGGAACCCGATCGCCCGTCTCCGCCGTTCGATCGGCGTCGTCTTCCAGGATTTTAAGCTGATCCCGTGGCGCACCGTCTCTCAAAACGTGGCAGTGAGTCTCCAGGTTTTGGGGAAGCCGGCGGCACAGATCGATCGGCGGGTGTCGATGATGCTCCGGCTGGTCGGTCTTGAGAAGAGAGCCGATTCACTTCCGCTTCGTCTTTCGGGCGGCGAACAACAACGAGTCGCGATCGCGCGGGCCCTCGTGAACGACCCGAAGATCCTGCTGGCCGACGAACCGACCGGGAACCTCGACCCCGATCTCACGCTCGAGATCCTCGAACTTCTCCGCGACATCAACCTCCGCGGCACGACGATTGTTCTCGCCACCCACGACCGACGCCTCGTGGCGCACATGGCGAAGCAAGAAATCGCTCTCAAGGAAGGGAGGGTCGTTTGATCCCCCGTTCGGCCCGCGTGACCGGATACGCGATCTCCACGGCCCTGCGGAACCTTCGGAGCGGCTGGAAGCTGCATCTGCTCACGATCTCGACGATCGCCACCGTCTTCCTGGTCTTCGAGGGAGGGTTTCTCCTGTTCTGGAACGTCCGCGGCCTTTTCCTCGGGACGCGAGGGCAGACGGAGATGACGGTGTATCTGAAGGACGGGGGGGAAGCGGTGGGACGGGAGGAGATGGAGAGGACCGCCTGCCGGGCATCGTTCGTGCGAGCCTGCGACTTCCGCTCTTCGTCCGAGGCGCGGAAACGGTTTCTCGAGGCGAACCCGGATCTCGCGTCGGCGGTCTCGACGTTGGGCGAGAATCCCTTTCCGGCCTCGCTCCGAATCGAGATCGATCCGCGATTCCGGGACACCCAGGCGCTCCGGGAGTTCACCGGCCGCGTGTCGGCCCTCCCGCAGGTCGACGGTGTCGAAGAAGGGGGGGAATGGCTCGTCCAATGGATCCGACTTCTGGGTTTCGTCGACACCCTTTTCGTCATCGTCGCTTTGGCGCTTGGGTCGGCGGCCGTTTTCGTCGTGTTCAACACGATCCGGATCCTGGTTCATGCGAAGCGGGATGAGATCGAGATTCTAAGCCTCGTTGGGGCGACCGATCGGACGATCCGCGCCCCATTTCTGATCGAGGGGATGTTCCAAGGGGGGATGGGGGCGCTTCTCGCCACCGCCGCCGTCCGTCTCGGGTTCGAATACGGGAAGCAGTACGCGACGATGCATTTCGATGGGCTGCTTCCGGTCGATTTCCGTTTTCTTTCGCTGTCGGCGCAAGGAGTCGCGATTCTGGCGGGAGTTCTCTTAGGTTTCGTCGGGAGCGCGCTCGCCGTGGGGAAATTTCTCCGGTCATGAAACGGGGGTGGGTCGCGGCGATGCTCTTTCTCTGGGCTTTGCCGGTCCAGGCCGATCGGGTGCTCGACGAGAAGCAGAAGAACCTCCGAACGTATCAACAGAAAATCGGGGAGCAACGCGGGCAGCTCAAGACCCTTTCCGTCCGCGAACGATCGCTTCACACCGAATTGGGGATCTTCTCCTCCCGGATCGAGCGGCTGAACGACCAGATCGTCCGCCTGGAGAAAGAGAGACGGGAGACGGCGGAGAGGATCGGGACGACCGAGAGCGCGATCGCCAAGTTGGAACAATCGATCGAGTCGGGAAAATCCCAGCTCCGCCACCGCCTGCGGAGCATGTACGTGCGAAAGAAACCCTCTCTGGTCCGCGTGGTCCTTTCGTCCCGCTCCCCGAACGAGTTTCGGGAGCGATGGTGGCTCGTGCGGCACTGGATCGATTCCGACCGTATCGCGATCCAGGAGTACCAGCGGAAGGCGGAGGAACTTCTCGGCCGGCGCGCGTCGCTCACCTTAAGCCAGAAGAAACATCTGAAGGTTCTCGCCGACCTGGATGCGGGACGGAGAGACTTGAGTCGGGAGAGGGAGGCGCGCAGCAAGCTCCTCTCGCTGGTCCGGACGCAACGCGAGTACTACGAGCAGAGCGTGCGGGAGCTCACGCAGGCGTCGAGGGATTTGCAGAAACTGATCGAGGCGCTGCGCGGGGGTGAAAGCGAGGGGGATTCTCTCTTCGCCCGGATGCGCGGTAGGCTTTCGCTGCCGGTCCGTGGTGTGCTGGAACGGTCGTACGGGCCGTACACCGACGGGAGACTCAAGATCCGGATGTACAACAAAGGGATCGATCTCCGCGCGCGGGAGGGGTCGGAGGTCCGGGCGGTATTCGACGGGAAGGTGGTCTACGCCGGGTGGTTCGTCGGGTATGGTAAGGTTCTGATCCTCGATCACGGAGGCGGGTACTTCACGCTGTACGCCCACCTCTCGACGACCGAGAAGGGGGTCGGGGAGAAGGTGGCGGCGGGGGAGACGGTCGGCCAGGTCGGGGACACCGGGTCGCTGAAGGGGTCGTATCTTTACTTCGAGCTTCGCAAAAAAGGGATCTCCGAAGACCCGTGGCCGTGGTTCGGAAGGGGAAGTTCGTGAGAAAGGGAGAGGAACGATGAAATCGAAACGATTCTGGATCGGGATCGCGGTCTTGACGCTTGCGGCTCCGGGGCTCGCCCGGGCCGCCGATGCGAAGGTCTACCGGAAGCTCGAGGTCTTCGCGAAGGTGTTAAGTTACATCGATACGAACTACATCGAAGACGTCAGCGACGAAGAGCTGATCGACAACGGGATCCGGGGGATGGTCTCCTCCCTCGATCCGCACACGATGTACATGCCCCCGAACCTCTACCGGGAGCTCAAGGAGGACACGTCGGGGGAGTTCGAAGGGGTCGGGATCGAGCTGTCGGTGAAGAACGAGGCGCTCACCATCGTGGCGCCGATCGAGGATTCTCCGGCCGACCGTGCCGGGATCAAGGCGGGGGACACGATCTTGAAGATCAACGGGACGCCGACCAAAGGGATGTTCCTTCTGGAAGCGGTCAAGAAACTGAAAGGACCGCAAGGCTCCAAGGTGACGATCCAGCTCCAGCATAAGGATGCGACCGAGGCATACGAGGTGACGCTCACGCGGGAGAAGATCGGGATCAAGTCAGTCTCCTCCGAGCTTCTGGAGCCGGGGTACGGGTACCTCCGGATCAAGAGTTTCCAGGAAAAGACCGACCGGGAGCTGACCAGGCATCTGGAAAGGATCGAGAAAGAAACGGGGAAGAAGGAACTCAAGGGGATCATCCTCGATCTCCGGAACAATCCGGGGGGGCTTCTCGAGCAGGCGATCCGCGTGGCGGACGTTTTCCTCGAGTCCGGCGTGATCGTCTCGACGATGGGAAGGAAAGGGGCGTTCCAGGAGGTGAAGATGGCGCACAAGGAGGGGACCTGGAAGCCGGTTCCGATGATCACGTTGGTCAACGTGGGGAGCGCATCGGCCTCCGAGATCGTAGCCGGGGCGCTGCAGGATCACAAACGCTCCGTGATCCTGGGAGATCAGACGTTCGGCAAGGGATCGGTGCAGACGATCATCGATCTCGAGGACGGGAGCGCGCTCAAGGTGACGATCGCGCGCTATTACACGCCGAACGGCCGCTCGATCCAGGCGCAGGGGATCACCCCCGACATCGAGGTCTCCGAGGTCCCACCCCCCATGGCCGACACCGGAACCCTCCGTGAACGGGATCTCAAGGGGCATATCGAGGCGCCGGCGGTCGCGAAGAAGCCGGACACGAAGAAACTGCAGGCAAAGCGGGGAGAGACCGCCGTCGACAGCGACATCCAGTTGCGGCGGGCGGTGGAATACCTGAAGACGTGGGACGTTTTCAAACCGGCGGTGTCAAGCAAGAATTCCGGATGACGCTACCCGTCACCTGTGGTAAGGAGCAGGTGTGGTGGCGGGAGGACGAATGGAGATCCGTGAGCGTCGTTCGGCGCGACGCTTCCCCTCACACCTCGGGATCGTGACGGTCGATAAGGAAGGGATGAACTTCGGTTTCATCACCGACCTCTCCCGTTACGGCGCCTACATTGAAAGTCAGAATGTCTTGCCGATCGGCACGCCGTTTCAGTTCACCCTCTCGAACGGGACCGTTTCGGCCCCGGTCGTGGGTCGCGTCGTCCGGATGCGGGATAATTTTTTCCATGGCGGGAAATCGGGGTTCGGGATCCGCTTCGAGCGGATGGAGGGGGTCGCGAAGTCACTCCGCGACGACATCCTTCTTTCCCTGATGGCGGAGCGTTTTCACGCTCTGTGGACTCCCCCTTAAACTGCGACAGGAATTCCGCAGAAAACGGTTGATCGGTGCCGGGGAGTCCCGGTATCATGGTCAAACTGTGACCCGAGCCGAAACGAAAGTCATCCACGCCAGCGAACAACCGACCACCCTGCTTCTGCCGAAGAGCAAGATCTCGATCGTCGAGGGGGACGGCGGAGCCCGGGAATTCACGGTCGACAAGGGGACGATCTCGATCGGGACGTCGGAAGGGTGCGACCTCCAGATCAAGGACGAGACGGTCTCCCGGAACCACGCGGAGATCGTGAAGACGAAAGAGGGGTACCTGATCCGCGACCTCGGCTCCACGAACGGGACATTCGTGGGAGGTCTCAAGGTCAAAGAGGCGTTTTTGAGCGCCAACTCGATCATCAAGATCGGCAAAACCCGGATCAAGTTCATCCCGCAGGATGAGCAGCTCGAGATCTACCCGTCGAAAAAAACGCGGTTCGGGGATCTGATCGGGCGGTCGCTCGAGATGCGGAAGATATTCGGCGTTCTCGAGAAGATCGCGCCGACGAACGTGACGGTGGTGGTGGTCGGCGAAACGGGGACCGGCAAAGAATTGGTAGCGAAGGCGCTCCACCAGCACTCGAAGCGGGCGCGGAACCCGTTCATAGTCTTTGATTGCGGAGCGGTGGCGGAGAACCTGATCGAGAGCGAGCTGTTCGGGCACGAACGGGGGTCGTTCACCGGTGCGACGACGACGCGGCAGGGGGCGTTCGAGCTGGCGGACAACGGGACGATCTTCCTGGACGAGATCGGCGAGCTTTCCCTCGACCTTCAGCCGAAGCTGCTTCGGGCTCTGGAGACCGGGGAAGTGAAGCGGGTCGGGGCGGACCGGCCGCGCAAAGTCGACGTGCGCGTAGTGGCGGCGACGAACCGGAATCTCAAAGATGAGGTGAAGAAGGGGAGGTTCCGCGAGGATCTCTTCTTCCGTGTTTCGGTGGTGCAGCTCTATGTTCCGGCCCTTAGGAAGCGGTTGGACGACATCCCGCTCTTGGTGAACCACTTCTTCGAGATGGCGCAGAAGACGGCCGATGCGGCGAAGCACATCACCGGGATTTCGCCGGACGCGTCGAGGCTCTTGCAGGAGTACCAGTGGCCGGGGAACGTGCGGGAACTCAAGAACGCGATCGACCGGGCGTTCAGCTTCTGCGAGGGGCAGGAAATCGACGTGATCAACCTTCCCGATTACATCCAGGAGCGCTCGATCGTGACGCAGGCCCACCCGTCGATGGACGGCGCGCTGCCATTCAAGGAGGCGAAAGAGAAATGGATCGAGGGGTTCGAGAAGGACTATCTCGTTGAAGTATTACGCCGCAACAACATGAACATCTCAAAGGCCGCCAAGCAGGCCGGCATCGACCGCAAATCGGTGCAGCGGTTGCTCAAGAAGTACGGCCTGACGACGAAGGATCTGTAAAGTCAAGGAATTTTTTACCTTGATTTTTGATGATTAGATCATTAAAAATCGAGGTATGTACATCCCGCGAACGATCGCAGCCCGCCTCGTGCGACTATCCCGCTCTTTTCCCGTCGTTGCCGTTACCGGAGCCCGGCAAGTGGGAAAGAGCACGCTTCTCGCGAAGACCTTTGGGGACCGCGCCGAGCAGGTCGTATTCGATCCGTTGATCGATGTCGGGCGAGCCCGAGAGGATCCGGAACTGTTTCTGGAGAGCCATGGGACTCCTCTGATCCTGGATGAGATCCAGTACATTCCGCAACTGGTCGCCGCGCTGAAGCGCAGAGTGGATCGAAAGGGTCGCAGAGGGCAGTACTTCCTGACCGGCTCACAGCAGTGGAATGTCATGAAAGCGCTGGCTGAAAGTCTCGCCGGGCGGGTGGGTTTCATCGATCTGGAAGGTTTCTCGCTCGGGGAGATCGGTTCGGCAGGGGTCGGGACGTCGTGGCTCGATCGGTGGCTTTCGAACCCAGAACGGTTTCTCCGGCGGCGGAAGGAGTTCCGGCGTCACGGTGTGAAGCTGTATGCGCAGCTCTGGAAAGGCTGGCTTCCGGAGGCGCATCTTTCGTCCGTGGGGTCGGTTCCCGATTTCTGGAAGGGGTACGAAAGAACCTACATCGAACGGGATGTGCGGCAGATGGCGGACATCTCGAATCTCGGTCTATTTCTTCGTTTTGTCCGCCTTGTCGCGGCGCTGACGGCGCAAGAGATCAATTACAGCGAGTTGGGGCGCGAGATCGGGGTGACGCCGCAGACGGCTCAACGGTGGCTCGCGATTCTTACGGCAACGTTTCAATGGTTCGAGCTGCCCGCTTATTCTCGGAACAGCATCAAGCGAGTGAGCGGCACCCCGAAGGGACACTTCGCGGACACCGGACTGGTCTGTCATGCGCTCGCGATTTCATCCCCCCTGGCGCTGGAGAGTCATCCGGCCTGGGGTTCGGTGTTCGAGAGCGCCGTGTTTGGCGAGGTCCGGAAGCTCTGCGGGGTGATGAGGACTCCGCCGCACCTGTATCACTGGCGGTCCCACGGGGGGGCGGAAGTGGATCTTGTCCTGGAACGGGACGGAACGCTCTATCCGATTGAAGTGAAGGGAAAGCGGAACCTGACGAAGAGGGACGCGCGCGGGATCCAGTCGTTTCGAGAGGCGTTCCCGGGCGCGCGGATCGCGAAGGGGCTGATCGTGGCCCCCGTCGAAGAGATCGAGCAGATTTCAGAGCGTGATTACGCGATCCCGTGGGATCTTCGGGGATAAGAACCGGAGCGAGACGTACGGCCTGACGACGAAGGATCTCTAGTTCGACCAGTCCGTTGCCACGGCCGCGGCCGGTCCGGTAGTAAGCTCAGGTACGGTCGCGCCGGCCATCTTGAACACTTTCTTGACCTTTAATGCATTTAAGTACCTGGTGGGCGGGTCAGTATTGCCGCCGACAGAGGCCATGTTGACCGACAAGAAAAGTCCCATCAACGCGTTAGACACCGAAACATAGTCGGAAACAACTGTCGCGAGGTTGGGCACCTCAGTTCCGTTCGAGATCGTGAAAGAGGCTGTTCTTTGAGTGGGGTCGGTCACGTTCTCCAACGCGAAGCTTGCGCTTGCCGCAGTCAGGTCGCTGAACGCGAACATCCCGTCTGCAACATAGGGGTCCGCCCAGTTGGTCTCGGTGGTTGGTTTGAACCCCAAAGCGATCGGGTTCACCGCGAGCATATAGTATTTACCCGTTGACTCTTGCCAGGTGATCCATGCCCCCTCAAACCCTTTGCAGAGAGCCGTTACATCCGTAATGTTGGTGAAGATCCGTTCCTGCCCCAAGTTGGGTTGAGCGATCTGGTACTGGAAGGGTACTTTATTGACCCCGCTCGTGACCGATCCCGTAGTGAACTTACCGTTCAGACAGACCGAGGATTCTTTCCCCATGGTCTGGGTCCCGATTACGATCGCATCTTTCGATCGAACATGCGCCGCCATGTAGAACTTGCCCTGATTGGTCATTCCGTCGATCGGTTTTGTCAGGAACACCCCGGAACCTGCCTCATAGTCGCTGAACGTGACAAAGTTCTGTGTCGATTGAATGCCGCTGCCTGCCGTGGTGGACTGATCGGAATCGAACCGGAACGGATCGGCGCTCCACCCTCCGTGGAGAAACGCGCCGCGGACCAGAAACCAGAGCCCGTACGCGCCTACTGCGCCGGCAACCCACGTCCAAGGGTTGTAAATCGTCCAGTGAAGATCCTGGCCTGGAGGGGGGGTCGGGGTGCCGCAGGTATTCGTAGCCGCGCAGGATGCGGGGTTCTGTGTCGGAATAGGGGGGAGGGTGCTTGCCTTGTTTTTACAGATCTGAAGAATGGCGTCCCAGGTATCTCCCGTTTGGGCACAGGCCAGCTCTTTGGCTTTGTTGATATCGGTGTTATTTGCGGGGGGCACTGTCGTGGTCGGCGTCTGCTTTGCGCAGGCTCCAAGCGTGAAGGCCAGACCGAGCCAAAGGGTCAAAGTGACGGCGAGAGGCTTCCGAAACATGACATTCTCCTTCCGAGATGACATTTGCACACGCCCATCTATCCCAACTTCCGTGCCAAGATCGCAAGTCTGCTAAGTGATTGAAATTATTATAGTCTACATGGAGTTTGGCGTCAACTTCTGAGCCGATTTTCGGCAACTATGCTGATTTACGCCGTTATTCGGCCAGTCTTCCGAGAACGAAAACCTCCCGGTTTCCCTTCGGTCCCGGAAGAGATGAATCGACCGTTTGAACTTTTTGAAGATGGAGAGTCTCTCGTGCGTAGTTCGTGACCCGTTCGACGATCTCCTGCCGCTTCTTCTCATCCCGGATCACCCCCCCTTTGCCGACCTCTTTCGGGGAAGCTTCGAACTGCGGTTTGATGAGCGCCAGGAGAAATCCACCGGCCTTGATGCACGGGAGGACGAACGGAAGCACTTTTTCGAGCGAGATGAACGACACGTCGACCACCGCGAGATCAACGGGGGAGGGGAACGTCGCCGGCGTCAGATCGTTCGCATGGAACGACTCTTTCCAGGAAACGCGGGGATCATTCCGGATCTTCGGGTCGAGCTGCCCTCTGCCGACATCGATGGCGAAGATCTTGGCTGCTCCACGTTGGAGCAAGCAGTCGCTGAATCCGCCGGTCGAGGCGCCGACGTCAAGGCAGGTCCAGCCGGTCGGGTCGATTCCGAAATGATCGAGCGCGCCGGCCAGTTTAATCCCGCCGCGGCTGACGTATCTGGGGCCTGGGTGATTGAGGTTCAGTCGTGTGTCCCCGGAAATGAGCATGCCGGCTTTTGTGGCAGCAATGCCATCTACCAGGATTTCTCCCGCGAGAATCAGAGCGCGGGCTTTGGATCGGGTGTCGGCGAGCCCCGCCTCGAGAACGAGTTGGTCCAGACGTTTCTTGGTCACGCCCGCCGTTCGACGATGTACCGGGCAATGAAGGAGAGCATCTCCCCTTTGGGCCCGAACGGAGCGATCGCGCGAAGAGCTTCGTCCAGAAGCCCTTTTGCGCGCGCTTTCGAAGCTTCGAGCCCGAGGAGGGAAGGGTAGGTCGCTTTTCCTTTCTTCAGATCGCTCTTCGAATCTTTTCCGAGCTGTTCGGTCGTCGCCGTCAGATCGAGGATGTCGTCCGCGATCTGAAACGCGAGGCCGATCGCCTCGGCATATTTCCGCAGTTGCTCGAACCTCTCCCCGGCGGCCCCCCCCCGCCTTGCCGCCGGCTAGGACCGACGCGATCAGGAGTTTCCCGGTCTTGTGCTTGTGGATCTTCTCGATCGTCCGTTCGTCGCAGCCCTTCCCCTCGGCTTCGAGGTCGAGCACCTGACCCGCTACCATGCCGTTCGCGCCCGCACCGTCGGCGATGATCCGGACGATCTCGATCTTCCGATCGGCGGGGATCTTCCAGTTCGGGTCGGAAAGGCAGGAGAACGCTTCGGTGAGGAGCCCGTCTCCGGCCAGGATCGCGAGGGCGTCGCCGAAAATCTTGTGGTTCGTCGGCTTCCCTCTCCTCAGGTCGTCGTCGTCCATCGCCGGGAGATCGTCGTGAATGAGGGAATAGGTGTGAATCATTTCGAGCGCGCAGGCGGCCGGTACGGCATCCTCGGTCTTTCCTCCGGCGGCCGTGCAGGCGGCAAATACCAGGGCCGGGCGGATCCGTTTCCCCCCGGCATTCAGGCTGTATTTCATTGATTCGGACAGACGCGGGGCGGGGAGGCTCTTGGCGAAATAATCTTCGAGAGCCTTTTCGACCGTCACGCGGAAACGATCGAGATCCTCAAGCGTCGGCATCAGAGGTCTCCTTCGAGAGCTCCTTGAGGAGCTGCTCGATCTTTTTCTCCGCTTCCGAGAGCTTCCGGGCGCAGATCTTGGAAAGGACGGTTCCTTGTTCGAAAAGAGAGATCGACTCCTCGAGAGGGAGTTCGGGGGATTCGAGCTTCGCAACGATCTCCCCGAGCTCTTTCATCGCGGTTTCGAACTTCATGTCGGTTTTCGCGCGTGCCATGGAGTCAACCTCGAATCAGAAGTCGGGTAACATAGAGACTGACGAGGGCCAACATACCTCCCATGCCGATCAGGAACCAGCATCGGGTCCGGTCCTTCCCTTTCTTGAGTTCGGACCATCCCAGGCCGATGAAAACCGCGCAGGCCCCGAGGAAGACGATCTCCAGCGTCAGGGCGTAGATGACGTCCTTGACCCCCAACGCCTGGTGAAGCCCTTGCATGTCCGGCGATGTAGCGGATTCCGACGAAGGTGTCTAACATGAAGACCGAGATGGAAATCCCCGTCCTTTTCCTCAAGACGGTCGCCTTGCGGCCGTACGTCTTCGTCTTCATGGGAGCGTTTCTTTTCGCCGCCATCGTTTCGATTGGACTCCGCCGGACGCTCGTATTCATGTTCGGTACTTGGGTCGTCGCCTTCCTGTCGGAGATCTGTTCGACCCGGACCGGATTTCCGTACGGCCTCTATCATTACACCGAGAGCACGCGGGGAGAGGAGCTGTTCCTCTCGAATGTCCCGTTCATGGATTCCCTCTCGTTCACGTTCCTTCTCTTCGCTTCGTTTTCGACCGCTCTGTTTTTTCTCTCCCCGCTCAAGGTCAGCCGCCGCGACGTTCAGATCGCCGACACGTTCGCGATCCGAAGGAGTTGGAAGACGCTCGTTCTGACCGCGCTCTTCATGATGCTGATCGACTTCGTGATCGACCCCGTGGCACTGCGCGGAGATCGGTGGTTCCTGGGGAGGATCTATTTCTATGACAAACCGGGGGCCTACTTCGGCGTCCCTCTTTCGAACGCTCTCGGCTGGGGGTTGGTCGGCTTCGTCGCAACCTGGATCTACCAACGGATCGAAGGGAACTGGTTGGGAGCGGGGTTTCGCGATTCCGGAATCCGAATCCTCCCGTTCCAAGGACTCTACGGTTTGGGACTCTACTTCGGCGTTCTCGCGTTCAACCTTTTCATGACCGGCTGGATCGGGGAACGCGGGCTCCTGATCGCCGGGATCTTTCTCTACCTCCTGCCGATCACTCTTCTGATTTTTCGATGGTCCGACCCTCGCGTTCGTGCGACGGAAGACGAGTGGAGCGAGCATCTCCGCGATTTCGGCTTCTCTTCGTCGAAAGACAAGATAGGATGACATCCGTTTGAAAGGGGTCGAGCGAAGAAAGCTTTCGAACGGATTGACGGTCCTGCTGTGTCCCGACCACCGGCTCCCTCTCGCCTGCGCCCTGACCTGGGTCCGGGCGGGGTACTTCGACGAGCCGGACGAGAACGTCGGGATCTCCCACGTGATCGAGCATATGTTCTTCAAGGGGACGCCGACGCGCGCGGGGAGCGAGATCGCACGCCAGACGAAGCTCCTCGGCGGGTATCTGAACGCCGCCACGATCTACGACCACACCTATTACTATACGGTTCTTCCCTCCAAGAACCTCGTCCCTGCGATCGACATCCAGGCCGACGCTCTCATGCATCCGTTGTTCGATGCCGGCGAACTCGACAAGGAGAAAGAGGTCGTCATCGAGGAGCTGAAGCGGAAGTACGACAGCCCGAACCCGTTCGCCTGGGAAAAGCTCCTGGAGCTGGCGTTCGAGAAACACAGGATCCGGCGCTGGCGGATGGGGAAAGAGGAGAACATCCGAAAGCTCACGCGGGACGACGTCGTCGGGTACTACGAACGGTACTACGCCCCCGGGAACATCATCCTCGTCGTGGCGGGGGATTTCGAACCCGGTGCGCTTTTCCCCGAGATCGAACGGCGGTACGGGGAGATGCCGGCCCGTGAGGTCGAACGGAACCGTTCCCCGGAGGAGCCTTTGCAGGCCGCTCCTAAGATGGTCCGTCTGAACGGGGATATCGTCCAGCCCCTTCTCAAGATGGGGTTTCACGTCCCTCCGACGAATCATCCGGACTACTACGCGACGATCGCTCTCTCGATCCTTCTCGGACGGGGACGGAGTTCCCGTCTCTACCGTTCCATCAAAGAGGAGAAGGGGATCGTCGACGCGGTCGGTGTTTCGCTCTACACATCGCGCGATGTCGGGTTCCTGGCGATCGAGGCCGATCTGAAACCGGAGAACCTCCCACTCTGCGAGGAGGAGATCTGGGTCGAGTTGGACCGGATCCGGAAAGATCCCCCGACGGCGGAGGAAATCGCGAAGATCCGGAGCGTCGTCGAGGTGAACTTCTTCTCCGAGAAAGAGGACGTGATGGGGCAGGCGTACGGCCTCGCCTTCTTCGAGGATCTCGGCGGGTACGAGCAGGTTCTCGAATACGTGAACCGGATGCGGAGCGTGACCTCGTCCGACATTCTCCGGGTTCTCGAGAAGTATTTCACCTTCCCGAACATGAGCCTGATCGAGTACGTCCCGAACCGCCTCGGGGAGGGGGCGCCGATCGAGGCGCGTCTGGAGAGTCTCGAAAAGAGGGTCGGGAGGCGATGGGAGAAAGAGACAGCCGCCCCCGCTCCGGAGATCCCGGCCGTTCCTCCGTTCGTCTTCTCTTCGTTCGACACCCGGCCGCTCACGCAGAGCCTCGAGACGATCGATCTCGGGGGGGCCACGCTTCTTCATCTCCACAATCCGGCGCTTCCGCTCGTCTCCGCCGCGGTTTACTTCCCGGGAGGGCGTCTGGACGAGACGGAGGGGAACTGCGGCGTCACGCAGTTCATGCTCCGCTCGACGCTCAAAGGGACGGAACATCGTTCGGCCGACGAAATTGCCTTCGAGATGGAATCGCTCGGAAGCTCGATTGCGGTCGAGTCGACGGCCGACCTGTTCGGCTATTCGATGAGCCTCCTCTCCCGCGACTTCGACAAAGGACTCGACCTCCTAAGCGACGTCGTCACTCGTCCCGCGTTCCCCGATACCGAGGTCGAGAAGGAACGGCAGACCATCACGGCCGCGGTCCGCCGGAGCCGGGACGACATGTTCCGGTACCCGATCGAACTGTTTTATCGCTCGATGTTCGGCCTCCACCCGTACGGCCTCCCTCGGAACGGGACCGAGGAGTCGATCGGCCGGATCACCCGATCCGACTTGACCGACTGGTATTCCGAGGCGTTCCAGTGGCGGAAGATGGTGGTGACGGTCGCGGGGGACATTGATCGGAATCGAGCGGTCTCGGTTGTTCGGGAAAAGTTCGGCGTTTCGGGGGATCGGGACGACGAGCCGAAGGCGCAGCTCTATCCGGTGGTGCCGGCCCGTGGAGTCCGCGAGGCGGTGGAAGAGAGGGAACGGCAACAGACCGGCGTAGCACTCGGGTTCGCCGGCGTCCCGATTCGCGACGACCGGTATTTCGCTCTCGAGGTGCTCCGGAACGTCCTGGCCGGAATGGGAGGGCGCTTCTTCCGGGCACTGCGAGAGGAGGCCCCGTTGGTCTACACGGCGACGGCGTTCAACATCTCACTCCTTCGAGGCGGGGCATTCTTCACCTACATCGCCACCTCCCGCGAGAAGGAGAACGAGGCGCGGGCGCGGCTCCTGTCGGAGCTGATGAACGTTCGCGAGCGACGGGTGCCGGAGGACGAGCTGAAGGCCGCCAAGGCGTACTGCATCGGCAGCCACGCCATGTCGCTCCAGGGGAATTTGCCGGTGGCGTATGCTTACCTCCATCACATCATCGCGGGGAGGGGACCGGAAGGGATCGCGGAATACGAAAGTCGGATCGAGAGCGTGACAGCCGACAGCGTCTGTCAAACGGCGCGCGACATCCTCAATCCGGAGCAGTATGCTTCGGGGATCGTGCGGGGGAGATCGTGAACTTCGACGCATTCGCGGATACGACCAACCGATACAGCATCGTTCTCTTCATCCAATCGGGAGACCTGGAACGGAAGCGCCGCGAGATCGAGCGGCTGGGGGAAGCGTCCCACGTGAAGCTGGTGGTCCAACCCTGCCCGTTCGAGGGGATCGAGTTCCTCTACCGTGCGGCGTTGGAGCTGCCGGGGCAGGAGATCTCGATCGATCAGGAAGTCTACTGGCACGCGTTGGTATTGACGTCCGAGACCCCCGAGGCGCAGTTCAACAAGATCTCGGATCAGCATTACGAATACCTGCTCGCGATCCTCGAACAGGACGCACCGAGGGTCCTGCGGGCGAGAAAGGCGGTCGAATCGCTCGCTCAGAACTATCTGGCCTCCTAGCGGCCTTTCTTTGCCTTGCTTCCGTTGCGAACGGCGAGCCGCCGAAGCGGGTCTTCCGGATCGCTCTGGCCGGTCCGATCGACACCCTCGACCCGGCGACTGCCGATTCCACATCGGAGCTGGCCATCGCTTCGAGCCTCGTTGAGCCGTTGCTCAAGCGGAATCCGGAGAACGGAACTCTGGAGCCGGCTGCGGCCGAGAGGACCACGTTCTCTCCGGACGGCCACAAGATCACGTTCTACCTTCGGAACGATCTCTTCTGGTCGAACGGAAAGAAGGTGACCGCCGAGGATTACGCCTACTCCCTCCGTCGCCTCCTGCAGCCGAGCCAGCACGGTTGGCTGAGCGATCGTTTGACCCTCGTCAAAGGGGGGGAGGAGATGCGGGAGGGGATGCTGCTGGCTCCCTCCCAGGTCGGGATCGACGCGAAGGACGAAACGACGCTTGTTTTGGAGCTCAAGCGCCCGTCCTCTCTCTTCCTCGATCTTTTCTCCGAGCCGGGAACCGGCCCGGTCGACCGGCGGGCGATCGAGCGGAACAAGAACGGTTGGGCGAAACCGGAGAACTGGGTCGGGAACGGCCCGTTCGTGCCGGTGTCGATGGACGAGCGCGGGATGGTTCTCGCGAAGAATCCGCACCACCGCCTGGCCGCCTCGATCCGGATCGACGAAGTCCGCGTCACGTGGGTGGAGAACGGCTCCTCCGGTGTGGAGCTGTACACGAACGGATCGGTCGATCAGTTTGGGCTTAGGGATTTCGGTGTCCCGTCGAACAAGGTTCCGCGACTGGCAGGGCGGAGCGACCTTCTCTACGAACCGGACCTGCGGACCGTCTTCTTGCGCCTCAACGCCGCGAAGGCCCCGCTCTCCCAGGTGGGCTTAAGGCAAGCGATGGCGATGGCGATCGATCGGCCGCTTCTCTTGAGCTCCATTGGCCTTTCGGGGGAATCCCCCGCCTTCTCCCTTATCCCTTCCGGAATCCGCGGGTACGAGCCGCCGCGCGGCTATCTCTTGAGCGTGCTTTCGGCGCAGAAGATGATCCGTGACCTCGGGTACTGCGGGAAGAAAAAGACGGAGGGTGCGTGCAAGCCGTTCCCGCTTCTGACACTCATTCATCCTGAGAGCGAGCAGAAGCGGAAGATCGCTCTCACGGTCGAGACGATGCTCAAACGGAATTTAGGGATCGAGGGGATCGTTGTCACGCAGAAATCCCCGGACGAATTCGTGCGACTCGTTTCCGCCGGGGAGTACACGATGGCGCTGGACGACTTGGCGGTGACCCCCGACCGGCCGTTCGGCTTTCTGGAAGCGTTCCGGACCGGGCGCAGTACCGCGGGCGGCTTTTCCAGTCGGGAGTTCGACCAATTGCTCAAAGAAGTCGAACAATCGGTCGAATGGAATACGGCGCGCGGGTTCATCCGCAGGGCCGAGTCGACGATCCTTCGGGACGGTGGAATCGTTCCGCTCTTCTATGCGACGATTCCGATTCTCATCTCCCCCGCAGTCACCGGATACACCCCCAATCTCTGGGACCTCCATCCGTTTTCGGATATAAGCCTCGCGCCATGAAAAACGTCTACGGGAATATCCTCGAATGTGTCGGGAGGACGCCGATCGTGCGTTTGAACTCGATCGGAAAAGATCTTCCGCATAAGTTCTACGTCAAGCTCGAGTTCATGAACCCGGGTGGGTCGGTGAAAGACCGGATCGGGATCCAGTTGGTGGACGATGCGGTTGCTTCCGGGAAACTCAAACCCGGCGGGACGATCATCGAGACGACGTCCGGGAACACCGGAATGGGGCTCGCCATGGTGGCTGCGGTGCGGGGTTTTACGTGCATCTTCGTCATGCCGGACAAGATCTCCGATGAGAAGGTGCGGGCGCTCGAGGCGTTCGGGGCGAAGGTGATCTCGACGCCGACGGCGGTCGAACCGGACGATCCCCGCAGCTATTATTCCGTGGCGAAACGCCTGGAGAAGGAGACTCCGAACTCGTTCCACATCAACCAGTACGACAACCCGTCCAACCCGAAGGCGCACTATCTTTCGACCGGGCCGGAGATCTGGGAGCAGATGGGCTCCGAGTTCGATTGGCTGGTCATCGCGGCCGGGACCGGCGGGACGATCAGCGGGATCTCGAAATTCCTGAAGGAAAAGAACCCGAAGCTCAAGACGCTCGGCATCGATCCGGTCGGTTCGATCTTCTACGAGTATTTCAAAACCGGGAAAGCGCCGAAACTCCTGACCAGCTACAAGGTCGAGGGGTTCGGTGAGGACTTCCTGCCCAAATGCCTCGATTTCAAGATCATCGACGAGATGGTCCAGGTGACCGATCAGGAGTGTTTCACCTACGGGCGGAGACTTACGAAGGAGGAGGGGATCTTTGCCGGCGGTTCCTGTGGCGGCGCCGTGGCGGGGGCGCTCAAGTTCGCGAAAACCTTGAAAGAACCGAAGACGTTCCTGATTCTCTTGCCCGACGGCGGGTCCAAATACCTCTCGAAGATGTACAACGACGAATGGATGCGGACGAACGGCTTTGAGGTGGAGGGGAAATGAACGAGAAATCCCGCTTTGAGACGAAGGCGATCCATGTCGGGCAGGCGCCCGACCCGGCGACCGGCGCCGTGATCACGCCGATCTACCAGACCAGCACGTACGCGCAGCCCGAGCCCGGGGTACATAAGGGGTACGACTACTCCCGTGCCGACAACCCGACGCGCAAGGCCTTGGAGGATTGTCTCGCTTCGCTGGAGGGGTCGGAGTACGGCCTGGCCTTCTCCTCCGGTCTCGGTGGGATGGCGACGTTGGCGCACGTTCTGCCCGAGGGGAGCCATGTCGTCTGTTGCGACGATGTTTATGGCGGAACGTATCGTCTGTTTTCGCAGGTTCTCGCGTCGCGCGGTTTTTCGTTCACGTTCGTCGACCTCACGGACCCGTCCGCCCTGGACGAGGCGATGACACCGGCTACGAAAATGGTCTGGATCGAGACGCCGACGAACCCGTTACTCAAGCTGATCGACATCGAGGCGATCGCGGCGAAGGCTTCGAAACGAAAGATCCTGACGGTGGTCGACAACACGTTCGCGACGCCGTACTTGCAGAACCCGCTGGCGCTCGGCGCCGACGTCGTCGTGCACTCGACGACGAAGTATATCGGCGGGCACTCGGACGTGGTCGGCGGGGCGGTGATCCTCAAAACGAAAGAGCTGTTCGACCAGGTGAAGTTCCTGCAGAAATCGATCGGGGCGACGCCGGGACCGATCGATTCGTGGCTGACGTTGCGGGGCTTAAAGACGCTCGCGGTCCGGATGGACCGGCACTGCGCGAACGCCAAGAAGGTGGTGGAGTTCCTGCAAAAGCAGCCGAAAGTGGATCGCGTGATCTATCCCGGCGATCCGTCCCATCCGCAGCACGCGCTCGCGAAGAAACAGATGCGCGACTTCGGCGGGATGGTGAGCGTCTATCTCAAGGCGTCGCTGGCCGAAACGAAGCGTTTCCTGTCGGCGCTCCAAGTCTTCACGCTCGCGGAGAGTTTGGGTGGCGTGGAGTCCCTGATCGAGCACCCGGCGATCATGACGCACGCGAGCCTGCCGGCCGATGTGCGAACGAAGCTCGGGATTACCGACGGCTTTATCCGCCTGTCGGTCGGGATCGAACACCACGAGGATCTCGTGGCCGATCTCGGTGCGGCGTTCAGAGGACTGTAAAGCTACGTGCAGACTCCTTCATTGTGGGCGAGGATGGCGCTCCCCTTCGGCCCGATGAAGTAGTTCCCGGTTTCGGTCTGGAGGTTCGTGACGGTCTGTTTCTCTCCCCCGACCTTGTGTAATTTCGGCTTGGCCTCGAGAACGAACGTCCCGTCGGCTCCGTAGATGCGGTAGCCGCGGACCAAGCGGATGGCGTCGATCCAGAGCATCCGTCCCCCCCAATAGGTGGCCCGCACGCGATGGTGGGTCGTGACGTCCAACGTCTGTTTGTCGGCCAGGAGTTCTCCCTCTCTTCGATACATGATCGTCAAGTACGAATCCCCCTCCTTCATTTCCCCTTCGTACGGCGCTTCGGTGACCTGCGTCCAGCAGGCGCGGACCTGGTACCGCTCCTCGCGAGCTTGATCGGCGGTGGAACCGAGGACGTAGTCCCCTTTTCGAAGCGCGGCGATCTCGGTTTCGATCACGCGGTCACCGGTCGGCGTGCGGTCGAGCTTCACGATTTTCGTGTTGCTCGCGAAACAAGGAACGTCGCCCGCCGGAGAGCACTCCTTCTTGACCCGATGGTGGATCTCGAACTCCTCTTCCGCTTTTCCTCCCGAGATCCTCTTGAGCGGCTTCAGGCCGTACTCGGCGCCGTAGGCACGGCGGTCGGCATCCTCGGCGGCGCGGCGGTCGAGGATCTCCTTACAGACGGGGTAATCGAAGTACTTGTAGAACGGCGGCATCGACGCGTACTGCTCCTCAATTGCCTGGATCCCCGCGTGTTGGATCTTTTGGGTCACCGCTTTCCACGATTCGGCCGAGACGGTCGGAACCGAGGAAAGGAAGAAAAGGGCGAAGAGGACGAGACAGCGTCGTTTGGACGTCATAGATATGACGCATCGTAGTATTCTCGGTCCGGTTGTCCAGCTTTTAACCAATAGAGGGGAGGCCCGTTGCCGCGCGGACGCTGGCGACGATCGCGGTTCGCTCGGCCGGATCAAGGGCCCGACGGTCGAAGCAATCAGTCTTTCACAAGAACGAATCCGTTGCCCGAGGCGCTGACGTAATAGTTCCCGATCTCGGTATACAAGGCCCAGAGGCGGGCGGGCGCGGCGGACACCTGGTCTGTCTTCTTAAGCTCCAACAATTCCTTCGGACCGAACAGCCGATCTCTCGTGGATTGAAGGTTCTCTGCCGACTCGAACGAAAACGTTCCTCCGTGCTCGACGAAGAAGAGTTGTTTGGGGGTCGTGTAGAGCTCGAGAAGAGCGGGGACCTTCGGCAAAGCGTATTGAAGGTGGACAACCGAAATGTCCGAGATGTTGAGCGGAGCTTTCCCGGTGACCTTTGTCCAGCAACCCTGCTTCGGGTTCCTAGAAGCCAGAGGGGATGTGGAGCCGAGAACGATGGTGCCGATCTCAACTTCTTCCAAGGTCGGCATGCGGGGCACGATCTGAAATTCTCCACCCGGTTTGTCCACTTTGGCGTAACTGAGAAGTTTCGTGTCGCTGTAGAAGGCGCCGCCATGAACCGCATTGACTCCCCATTCCGCGTATACCGACCGATCGACGACGAGATCGCAGGAGGAAAATTCCAAAGGCTTGTCCGACGACTTCTTCCCCTTTCGTTGGGCGAAGGAAGAGGTCGTCAAAAGCAAGATGCATCCGAAGATGGCCGCGAGACGAATGGCTTTGTGGGGCACGATGACGCAATGTAACATTCTGGGTCCTCCTGTCCAGTAGGGAGAAATGCGGATTGTGTCCTCCGAAAAGTGGGGTCATTTTGACCTCGAACAAGCCATTTTGACTCCAGTTTTTTCCTATTTTGGTGTCTAAAGATCACCAGGGTTTGGGAACCTGCGTCGAAAGTGCTTGATATGATTCGGATCTGATTTTCGCAATATTTGGCACGAACCCTGCTGTTTAAATCGCGCATAACGGGGAAGCAGGGGGCTCTTGGACGGGAGAGAGACTTTCAGGAGCCCCCAGCAGAAACTGCCTCCGGGGGGAAGGGCAGTCCTGGGCTGAAGCTAAAGATTATTGCTAGGCAGAAGCTGAGAGAAAAGGGGCCTTCTTGAAGAGGCCTCTTTTCTTTTGTGCTGTTTCGAAATCTATCGCGGGATGTTGAGCATCTCGCTCATCTCGACCGGAAGCGCGAAGCTCACGTGCTCCTCGACCAGATCCAGCTCTTCCGTCACCGCGCCGGCCGATTCCAGGTATCGAACGACATCGGCAACCAGGTATTCCGGGGCCGAGGCCCCCGCCGTCAAACCCAGTTTCGTTTTTCCGGCGAGCCACTTCTTTTCGATCTCGGACGCACGGTCGATCAGGTGCGCTTCGACCCCCAAGGCGCGCGCCACCTCGCAGAGTCGCTTCGAGTTCGAGCTGTTTTTCGATCCGACGACGAGGAGAAGATCGATCCCTTTCCCGACCAGGATCTTGACTGCGTCCTGCCGGTTCTGGGTCGCATAACAGATATCCTCTTTGGCCGGACATTCGAGCTTCGGGAACTTCTTCCGGAGGGCGTCGATGATGTCGCGGGTCTCGTCGACCGAGAGCGTGGTCTGTGTCAGTGCGACCACTCTCGACGGATTGGGAACCGTCACCTTTTCGACATCCTCGACGGAACCGACCACTCGAATCGCCTCGGGGGCTTCCCCCATCGTTCCTTGGACCTCTTCGTGCTCCTCGTGTCCGACCAGGATGATGGAGTACCCGTTCTTGCGGAAGCGATGAACCTCCGCATGGACTTTGGTCACGAGAGGGCAGGTGGCGTCGATGACGTTCAGGTTGCGCAGCTCCGCCTCCTCCCGGACCGCGGGAGATACCCCGTGGGCGCTGAAGATCACGCGGCTCCCCTTGGGAGCCTCGTTCAGCTCGTCGATGAACTGCACCCCCCGTTTGCGAAACTCCTGCACCACAGCCTGGTTGTGCACGATCTCCTTCCGGACGTACAATGGCGTCCCGAAATGTTTGAGCGCCAGCTCGACGGTGTCGATGGCGCGCACGACGCCGGCGCAGAACCCGCGCGGCCGTGCCAGAAGGAGCTTGATCATGGCGATGGACCTTAGAGGGAAGAGAGCGGTTTTTCAAGTGGCCCTCCTCGTTTCTTTTTCGGCGCTCGCGGTCGAAGAGGCGCCGCTCCGCTTCGGCGATCCCGAGACGATGATCGATGCCGGGACGCCGACGGCGGTTCCGAGTACCGCGGAACCGGAGCGCACGGAAAAACCGGCTCCGGCAGTCGACCTCGCGGGAAAGATCCGCGCGATCCTCGCCACCGTTCCGTCCGGAAGTGACTACCCGGAACAGCTGTCCGAGATCGTCGATCTTGGGACCCCCGCCGTCCCCCCGCTCGTCTCCCTGTTCCAGGACGCCTCCGCTTCCTGGCAGGCGAGATGGATCGTCGGGATCGCGCTCGGCCGCCTCGGGACCAAAACGGCGCGGGAAGCACTCGAGAAAGGGATGACCGACTCTCTATTCCTGATCCGAATGGCGGCGATTCAGGCGCTGACGTCGCGGGGGGACTCCTCGGTGGCCGCACTGCTCCGGCCGGCTCTTTCCGACCGGGCGATGGTCGTCCGATGCAAGGCAGTTGATTCCCTCGAAGCGTTGAAAGACGGGGATTCGATCCCGGATCTCGTCAAAGAGCTCGGTGCCCCTCGAAACTTCTACCGGGGGCGGAGCCTCTGGATCCGCGGCCGGATCGTCGATGCGCTTGGCTCGATCGGCGACAAGAAGGCGGTTTCCGCGTTGTTGGCCGTTCTTCGTGAAAGTGAACTCGAAATACGACTCCGCGCTTGCGGTGCGCTCACCAAGCTCTCACCGGACGCGGCTCTCGCCGGTCCGGACGCGCAGAGCGAGAAATGTGTCGAGCACTGGTCGAAATGGGGAGAGGCGCACCCCCTCCACTGATCTTCACGGGGCCGTTTTTTGAACCTGCTCGACCGTGATGGTCCGCGGAAGATCGTTCATCTGATAAACAATCCGGAATCCTGAAATCGGTACGCCGAACGAGGAGGGGCGTTCCGGAATCGCCCGTACTCCGCGCGGCCTCGGGTCGGCCGAGAGGTCGGTGATGAAATCCCGCAGCCGTTCGAACGTTTCGAACGGGAGGTCGTCCAGGATCCGCTGGGCGCCGGGGGCGATCTGGACCGTGTAGAAAGGCTGGCTACCGGAAGCCCCCGACGAGGGGGGGGCTTCGGGAGGGGCGGCGGTGTTCGATCGGCGCCAGGCGTGGAAGCGGGCGGCCATGTTCACCACGGTCCGGTCGTACCGGAGAAAGATCTTCCCCGGCGAAACGATCCGGAACAACAAGATGACGGCCAGAATGACGAAAACCGATTTCGGGATCTGTGCGAGCCACTCCGGGGCCCTACGGACCCATGGGGCCCGGAAGGAGGCCGAGATCGCCTGCTCTCCCGAAGGAGGATCGGGAACGCGGTAAGCGACTGCGGGGGTCTCGACCTCATGAAGGGATACGTCGTACAGGCTCCGAAGAAAGGCCGCGGTGTCGGCCTCGGTCAGAACTCCGAAGCGATCCTTCTGATAGGTCTCGAGAGCGTCGGCGAATTCGCCGGCGCTGGAATACCGTTTTCTCGGCTTCCGCTCGAGCGCCTTCAAGACGATCTCCGAAAGCTCGGGCGGCACCTTCTTGTTGACCGAGGATGGATTGCGTACGCGCGCGGCCCGCACGTTCCGGAGTAAATCGAGATCGGTTTCCCCGTCGAAGCAGTACTTGAGGGTCAGGAGCTCCCAGAGGACGATCCCGGCCGCGAAGACGTCGGTGCGCGGGTCGACGTTCTCCCCGTACGCCTGCTCGGGGGACATGTAGGAGAACTTCCCCTTCAGGATCCCGCTCTCGGTGTCACGGGAGCGGGTGCCCGCCTTCGCGATCCCGAAGTCGAGGATCTTGATCGTTCCGGTGAACGAGATCATCACGTTTTGCGGCGAGATGTCGCGGTGAACGAGTTGCAGCGCCTTTCCGTACTTGTCGCACTTGTGATGGGCGTAATCGAGGCCCCGCAGGACTTGGGTCATCACGTGGATCGCGAGCGGGATCGGGAACTCCGCCTTTCTCGTTTTGAGGCGGATGATGATCGACTTCAAGTCCTTGCCGTGGATGTACTCCATGGCGATGAAGTAGATGTCGCCGACCGCTCCGAAATCGAGAATCGGGACGATGTTGGGGTGAGCGAGGCCGGTCGTGAGCCCCGCTTCCGCCACCAGCATGTTCACCAGCTCCCGGTGCCGGGAGAACTGGGGGAGAATCCGTTTGATCGCGATGATGTAGTCGGGCTTGTTGATGAGGGAGGCCTTGAAGACTTCAGCCATCCCGCCGGAGCCGAGCTTCGCGAGGAGCGAGTACTTCCCGAACCGCGGGTTTTCCGTCGCCGGGGCCGTTATTTCTTTTCCCTCGGGCTGGACGCTGAAATCGATTCCGCCAGGCTCGCGAGGAGCGAACTCTCCTTCGCGCCCGAACTCTGTGTGCCGATCCACTGGTAGAGCGATCCGGTGAAGTCGGTTCCCGCCGTAATCACGTCCGAAAGGTACTGCTCCTCGTTCCGGACCGCGACGCGGACGCCGTCCCGGGTCGGGGTCAGTTTGAGCGTCATCCGGAAGCGGACCGAATAGGGAATCCGCGTGTCGCCATACCCGGAGAAGAGTCGGTCTGATTTCCCGGAAATCCAGTCGGTGATGAGAACGCCCCCTTCACGCTTCGAGGTGGCGATCGCGTATTTCTTCTCCCCCAAGGCGCCGATGGCGGCGTTCCAGACGTCGGTGTAGCTGCGCTGGAACGTACGGGCGACGGAGGTTTCCGTATCTCCGCTCGCTTCCGGTTCGCGGAAGTTCTTGGAGGCGCAGGCGGGGAGGAGGGAAAGGGAAAGAACCAGGGCGATGGAGCGGCGGTCGATTCGCATCGCCGGTATCATACACCAGGCCGAGTCCCGGTCCAACGCCTTGACACCCCCGGCGACCCTCCGATATACGGCGCGAGGGTCATGACGAAACAGGATTTGGTCGAGAAACTGGTGGTGAGCTGCAAACGCAGGAATCTTTCGAAGGCCGCCGCCTCCGACCTGGTGGAAAGCATGTTCGACAACCTCGCGCTGGCGATCCGCCGTGGCCGACGTTTCTCCTATCCCGGATTCGGCACGTTCCTCGTCCGCAAGAGAAAAGAGCGGAAAGGGCGGAACCCGCAGACCGGTCAGGAGACCGTCTTCGCGGCGTCGAAGAGTGTCCTGTTCCGTCCCTCGGCGGCGCTCAAACAATCGTTGAACAAATAGCGAAGCTAGTCTTCTTCTTTGTCCGTGATCCCGTAGCGCTTGAGCTTCTCGTGTAGGGTCGACTTCGCGATCCCTAAGGTCCGGGCGGTCGCTTTTTTGTTCCAGTTCTGTCGTTCGAGTTCCTGGAGAATCCGATCCTTCTCGACGTCCCGGAGCGTCTTCGTGAAGGTCTGAGGCTCGTTCTGCGTGCCGTCGTATTCGTACGCGGTCCGTTCCCGCGTTCCCGCCGGGGCGAACTGCAGGTCCCCCGCACCGATCGTTTCGGTGCGGCAGTCGAGGACCGCGCGGCTGATCACGTTCTTGAGTTCGCGCACGTTCCCCGGCCAGGTGTAATCCATCAGGAGATCCATCGCCTGCGGGTCGATCTTCCGGACCTGCTTCCCTTTTTGCTTCGCCAACTCCTGTTCGAGGAATGACTCGACCAGGAGAGGGATGTCCCGTGGCCGCTCGCGAAGCGGCGGCACCTGGATCGGTACCACGAACAGGCGGAAGAAGAGATCCTCCCGGAACCGCCCCTTCCGGACCTCCGCGGAGAGGTCTTTGTTGGTTGCGGCCACGATCCGGACATCGACATGGATCAGCGTCGTGCCGCCGACCCGCTTGATCTCTCCGGTTTCGAGTGTGCGCAGCAGTTTCGGCTGGAGATCGAGCGGCATCTCGCCGATCTCGTCCAGTAGGAGGGTACCGCCGTTCGCCTGTTCGAAGACCCCGTGGCGTTGCTGGTGGGCCGAGGTGAACGCCCCCTTCTCGTGCCCGAACAGCTCGCTCTCGATCAGATCTTTCGAGATGGCGCTGCAGTTGATGGCGACGAACTTTCTCTTGTCTCGGCCGCTTGCGTTGTGGATCGCCCGCGCTACAAGTTCTTTCCCGGTTCCGGACTCCCCCTGGATCAAAGCCGTGGCGTCCGACGGGGCGATCCGCCGGATCAGGGCGAAGATCTCGCGCATTCTCGGATGATCGGAATGCATCCCTTCGAAATCAGCCTCCCGGGCCGGTTCCAGTGTTTGGACCTCTTCGGCGGAGAAGAAGCGGAGGCGCGTTCGCCCGATCTCGATCACCGAATTGAACGCCAGCGCGGCTTCGATGATCTTCTGTCCGTTCAATTTGGTTCCGTTCGTGCTCTGGAGATCTTTCAGGAAATAGGTCCCCTTCCGGTTGTCGATCCGGCAATGGTAGTTCGAAGCGAAGTCATCGCCGAGGACGATGTGGTTCGATTTCGCTTTTCCGATCGTCGTCATCGATCTCGTGATCGCGATCGTCTTCTTGGGGGTGGTCTGGAGTTCGATCATCCCCCGCTCGCAGACCAACTCGCTCCGGTCCGGGCGGTAGGAGAGGACGCGGGTCGGATCGCGGAACCCCACGTCGGTAGCTTCCGCCTCCTCGGACTTGGCCGATCCGAACCGGATCGTCCAGGTCCCAACGCGGATCACGTCGTTGATCTTGAGTTCGTGGCTGGAGATCCGTTGTTCGTTCACGAACGTCCCGTTCGTCGACTGGTCGGTGGCGACGTACCGTTCTTCCGCGCGCAGGATCACGAAGTGGGTCCGGGAGATCGCGGGGTCGGGCAGGCAGATGTCGTTGGTGCTGGCGCGCCCGATCGTGGTGGTCTCTTTGTTGAGGAAGTACTTCATGACTTCCTCGTCCATTTTGAAGAGGGAAAGCTCGATCATCGGGTCCCGGTGAGGCTAGCACACCGGGAGAAGCGGCTCAACGAAGGGACTGTCTCAATTTCGGAGCCGCACGGAACGAAGCGGTCTGGTTGGCCGGAATCGTGAGAGGTTCACCGGTCTTCGGGTTCCGCCCGGCCCGGGCGTTCCGCTTCCTAAGCAGGAAGGCCCCGAATCCCGGATAAGTGAACTTCCCGTCCCGCTTGACCCCCTTGGCGATCAGTTCGAACGCGGCTTCCACCATCTCGGCGATCGCCACACGTGGAATCCTCCGCGGACGATTGTCCCTGAATACCCGCTCAATGAACTCCGCTTTCGTCATTTCCTGATTCGCCCCAGTGCTGAAGCCGGGGCGCATGTTAGGAGGCACGCTTTGGAGGTGTCAAGCGTAATGGTATAAGGCCGTTTGCATGCGAGGCCGTGGCGCCATTTGGATTCTTCTTGCCGCTTCCGGCGCAGCCTCCTGTGGAAAAGGAACTTCGGCTTCGGGGATCTCGTCGGTCACGTTCTCCCCGAACCCCGCGACGGTCGCGTCGGGTATCTGCACCAGTACGGCGACGATCGCGGAGATCTCGGGGCACTCCATGTCTCTCGTGTCGCTGGAGGTCTTCTTCACCGGAGCGGATGGGGCGAAAACCGATTTCGCGCTCGATTCGATCCAACTGGAGGCGCAGTTCGGATCTCTCACGATCCCGGCGAACGGGACGGTTTCAGGGTCCTTAAGCTTCGACCTCGGATCGAAAGGGGTGAAGCTCCCGGCGGCGGGGACCGTCGTCGCGATCGGAACCGGAAGGGGCGGAGCGGTGACCGACTTTATCGGTTCGCTCTCGTGCAACGGTTCGTAGAAAGGAAACGGAGATGGCACGTACAGTTCGAGCACCCCGAGGTACGTCACTGAGCTGCAAGGGGTGGCACCAAGAGGCGGCGCTTCGGATGCTCCAAAACAACCTCGATCCCGAGGTGGCGGAGAAGCCGGAGGAGTTGATCGTCTACGGCGGGACCGGGAAGGCTGCTCGGAGCTGGCCTGATTTCGATCGGATCGTCGCCGCTCTCCGAAGGCTCGAAAACGACGAGACCCTTCTGGTCCAATCGGGGCGCGCCGTCGGGATCGTCCGGACGACGCCGGAGTCTCCTCGCGTTCTGATCTCGAACTCGATGCTCGTTCCGAAATGGGCGACCTGGGAGGAGTTCTGGAAGCTCGAGGCGATGGGACTCACGATGTACGGCCAGATGACGGCGGGGAGCTGGATCTACATCGGGACACAAGGGATCCTCCAGGGGACGTACGAGACGTTTGCCGCTGCGGCCAAAAAACATTTTCGTTCCGATCTTTCGGGGAAACTTATCCTCTCCGGAGGACTGGGAGGGATGGGGGGAGCCCAGCCTCTCGCCGTCACGATGAACGGCGGCGTCTTTCTCGGCGTCGAGATCGATCCGATTCGGATCGAACGAAGGCTCAAGACGGGCTACCTCGACGAGCGAGCCGACTCCCTCGAGGATGCTCTTGCTCGTGCGGAGAAAGCCCGGAAGGAGAAACGCCCTCTTTCGATCGCGGTGGAAGCGAATGCCGCCGATCTGTACGCGGAGCTGGTTCGACGCGGGATCACCCCCGACCTCGTGACCGATCAAACGTCGGCCCACGACCCTCTCGACGGATATATCCCGCAGAAACTGACGCTTGCGGAAGCGGCGGAACTTCGTCGGAAGAGTCCGAAAGAATATGTGCGTCGTGCCCAGGAATCGATGGCGGTCCAGGTCCGGGCGATGCTGGAGATGAAGAAAAAGGGTTCGCACGTTTTCGATTACGGGAACAACATCCGTGCGCAGGCGCAGATCGCCGGCGTCGAAAACGCGTTCGACTTCCCCGGCTTTGTCCCGGCCTATATCCGCCCGCTCTTCTGCGAGGGGAAGGGGCCGTTTCGCTGGGCGGTTCTCTCGGGGGATCCGGCCGATCTCGCGCGAACCGACCGTGCGATTCTGGATCTCTTCCCGGAGGACGAGGGGTTGGCCCGCTGGATCCGCCTTGCGACGGAACGGGTGAAGTTCCAGGGGCTTCCGGCCCGGATCTGCTGGCTCGGGTACGGCGATCGGGCCAAGGCGGGAGCTTGCTTCAACGAACTGGTGGCGAAGAAAGAGGTTGCGGCACCGATCGTGATTGGCCGAGATCACCTCGACTGCGGTTCGGTCGCTTCGCCCAACCGGGAGACGGAAGGGATGAAGGACGGGAGTGATGCGATCGCCGACTGGCCGATCCTGAATGCAATGGCGAACGTTGCGAGCGGTGCTTCGTGGGTTTCGGTCCATCACGGGGGCGGGGTCGGGATCGGATACTCGATCCATGCGGGTATGGTCGCGGTGGCGGACGGAACTCCGTCGATGGCGAAACGTCTTGAGCGGGTTCTGACGACCGACCCCGCTCTCGGGGTCATCCGTCACGCCGACGCCGGGTACGAAGAGGCGTTGTCGACGGCGAAAACGAAGAATGTGGATCTCGCGCGATGACCGATCCGAAACAGCCGACTCTTCTCATCACGAACATCGGGAACTGCCTCACGTTCGACCCCAAGAAAGGGGGGGGGGCGATGGGGATCGTCTCCGACGCCGTCGTGGCGATCGCCGGGCGGGAGATCCTCTGGGTCGGGCACCGAAAGAAACACCGGTCGCAGCATTCCGAGGGGACAGAGGTCGATGCGGGGGGGAAGCTTCTCACCCCGGGATTGATCGACTGTCACACACACGCCCTGTTCGCGGGCCAGCGCGCCGACGAGTTCTTCGCGCGCCTATCCGGCGAGTCATACGAGGAAATCGCGAAGCGGGGGGGCGGGATCCAGCGGACGACGGAGGCGACCGACGAGGCGGCTGACGGTCAGGTGCTGGACGAGACGCGCCGCCGTCTGGATCGATTCCTGAAGTTCGGCGTGACGACGATCGAGGTGAAGAGCGGGTACGGTCTTTCGGCGTTGGGGGAGATGCGGATGCTTTGCCTGATCCAGGAGATCCGGCACACGATCGACGTCATCCCGACGTTCCTGGGGGCACATGCCGTTCCGCGGGAGTACCGGAAGCGGCGGGATGCTTACGTGAAGCTGGTTTGTGAAGAGATGTTGCCGCAGGTTTCGATGCAGAAGCTCTCGGGGATCTGCGATGTCTTCTGTGACAAAGGGGCGTTCACGGTCGAGGAGACCCGGACGATCTTCAAGGCTGCGAAGAAGCTCGGGCTCCAGGTGAAACTCCATGCCGACCAACTTTCCGCGGGGGGCGGGGCGGAGCTGGCGGCAGAGTTCGAGGCTCTTTCGGCCGATCATCTCGAGAACGTGAGCACGAAAGGGATCCGGGCACTCGCGAAGAGCGGGACGGTGGCTGTATTGCTTCCCGGCGCGGTCTTTTCACTCGGAAAGAACAACTACCCGCCGGCACGGAAGCTGCTCGATGCCGGAGTGAAGGTGGCCCTTTCGACCGATTGCAATCCGGGGACGTCGTATTCCGAGAATCTTCCGCTCATGATGTCGTTTGCGGCTTCCGAAATGAAGATGACGATCGACGAGATTTGGAGGGGGGTGACTGTAAATGCTGCCCAGGCGCTCGGCTTGACCGACCGCGGGGCGATCCGTCCCGGGATGTTGGCCGATCTTGCGATCTGGGATGCAGAGACCCCTGAAGAGATCCCGTATCACTATGGTGCGAGCCTCCCCAAGAGCGTGATCAAGTGCGGCAAGACGGTGCTTGACATAGGGTAGCTAACCTATTAGAAGAGCCCGTTTTTTCGAGGATCAAATGCCGACGAAGACGTACATGCAAAAGAAGGAAGAAGCGCAACGAAATTGGCGCGTTGTGGACGCTACCGGCCAGGTTCTGGGCCGGCTGTGCTCCCAGATCGCGATCGTGCTGCGCGGGAAAGACAAACCGACGTTCACCCCCCATGTCGATGGCGGTGATTTCGTGATTGTCGTCAACGCGGAGAAAGTCGCCCTGACGGGAGACAAGCTGAACAAGAAACTGTACCGTCATCACACCGGATACCGCGGCGGCGTCGTGACCAAGACGGCAAAACAGATGATCGACACCGATGTGGAAGAGATGTTTCGCCTGGCGGTCTGGGGAATGCTCCCCAAAGGGCCACTCGGCCGGGATGTGATCGGGAAACTGAAGGTCTACCGGGGCCCGTCCCACCCGCATGAGGCGCAGCAGCCCAAACCGATGAACGTGAGCGCGTAAACGAAATGCCAAAAGCTTTTTATAAATTCACTTCGACAGGAAAACGGAAAACCGCCGTCGCCCGGATCTACATGAACCCGGGGACCGGCACGATGTCGATCAACGAGAGAGCGGTCGAGGAGTACTTCCCGACCCGGAATTTGCAGGCGGTCGTCGCGACGGCGTTCGAGGCGTCCGGGACGACGGGAAAATACGATGTGTTCGCCCGGGTGGCCGGCGGCGGGATCAACGGGCAGGCCGATGCGGTCCGCCACGGCGTGGCCCGCGCGCTCTGCAAGGCCGATCCGGAATGCCGCGGGAAACTGAAGGCGGCCGGGCTTTTGACGAGAGACGCGAGGAAAAAAGAACGCAAGAAGTATGGACAGCCGGGAGCCAGAAAGCGTTTCCAGTACTCGAAGCGCTAAACGAAACTTCCGAATTGTTTCGGGAAGAAAGGGGCTTCTGCCCCTTTTTTTCTGCCCAAAATCAGCCAGGAGGGGTGAATGAAGCAGTGCAAATACATCTTCGTGACCGGCGGAGTCGTTTCCTCCTTGGGGAAGGGGATCGCAGCCTCCTCGATCGGAGCCCTGCTGGAGGCCCGCGGGCTTAACATCACGCACCAGAAGCTCGATCCTTACATCAACGTCGATCCGGGGACGATGTCGCCGTTCCAGCACGGCGAGGTCTTCGTCACCGCAGATGGCGCCGAGACCGACCTCGACCTGGGCCATTACGAGCGGTTCACCCGTTCCAAGATCACGCGGAAGAGCAACTTCACGACGGGCCAAATTTACGATGCCGTCATTACGAAAGAACGCCGGGGAGACTATCTGGGGGCCACGGTCCAGGTGATTCCGCACATCACCGACGAGATCAAGGCCTGGATCCGGGCGAATGCGGAGGGGCACGACGTCGCGATCGTGGAGGTCGGGGGGACGGTGGGGGACATCGAGTCTCTCCCGTTCCTGGAGGCGATCCGCCAGTTCCGTGGCGAGGAGGGGCGCCAGAGCGTTCTATACGTTCACCTGACGCTCGTTCCGTACATCAAGACCGCGGGGGAACTCAAAACGAAGCCGACGCAACACTCGGTCAAGGCATGCCAGCAGATCGGCATCCAGCCGGACATCCTTCTCTGCCGGACCGACCGAGACATTCCTCAGGCGATGAAGAAGAAGATCGGTCTTTTCTGCAACCTGACCGGGGATGCCGTCATCACGGCGAAAGATGTCGAATCGATCTACGAAGTCCCCGTTCTGTTCCACAAAGAGGGGATGGACGACAAGATCGTCGAGTACCTGAACATGTGGACGCGGAGTCCCGATCTTTCGGATTGGGAGAAGCTCGTCGAGAAGGTGAAGAACCCGAAGACGGAAGTGACGATCGCGGTCGTCGGGAAGTACGTGAACCTGATCGATTCGTACAAGAGTTTGCATGCCGCCCTGGTCCATGGCGGGGTTGCAAACGATGCGAAGGTGAACATCCGGTACGTCGACTCGGAGGAGATCGAAAAGAACGGGATCGGGATCTCGCTGGACAGCGTGAATGGAATCCTCGTCCCCGGCGGGTTCGGAACCCGTGGGATCGAGGGAAAGGTGCAGGTGGCTTGCTACGCCCGCGAGAAGAAGGTCCCGTTCTTCGGGATCTGCCTCGGGATGCAAATTGCGGTGATCGAGTTCGGCCGGAACGTCTGCGGACTGGAAGCAGCGAACTCCTCGGAGTTCGACGAGAAGACGAAGCACCCGGTGATCGATCTGATGGAGCACCAGCGCGGGATCGAGATGAAAGGGGCGACGATGCGTCTCGGGTCGTACCTGTGCAAGCTTGCGGATTCGAGCCTCGCGCGCGCCGCATACAAAAGTGAGGAGATCAGCGAGCGGCATCGGCACCGGTACGAGTTCAACAACGAGTACCGCGCGAAGTATACGGAGATGGGTCTCTTGCAGACCGGTCTTTCCCCGGACGGGAAGTTGGTGGAGGTGGTGGAGCTGAAAGGGCACCCGTGGTTTCTTGGGTGCCAATACCATCCGGAGTTCCAGTCGAAGCCGATGGCTCCGCACCCGCTCTTCCGGGAGTTCATCCGGGCGGCACTCACTTGAGGAATCGATAAACGCCGGACCGGTGTCCGATCTTGATCACGAGAATCAAGAGAACCTCCTTTCGAATCTCGTAGAGGAGTCGGTAGTCACCCAAACGGACCCGGTAGAGGTGTTCCCCTCCCCGGATCTTTCGAATCTTCAGCAGCTCGGTGTACGGGTTTTGGGCGAGGAGATGACTTGCGTCGATGACCCGGTCCTGAACGGTCTTGGGTAATCCATCGAACTCCTTCCGGGCCGACTTCGTGAACTCGACTCGATAGAGCATGGCGGGGAGAGGCTACTTCTTTCGGCTTCGGAGGACCTCTTCGAACGAGACCGTCTCCTCGTTCTTCCGTGCCCGAAAAGTCTCTAAATCAAGTTCGTCTTCCAACCGCTCCAGAAGGGCCTCCTCGATGAAATGTCGCAACTTCAGTCCCTTCCGGCGGCAGAATTCGACCACCGCGCTTTTGACCGGGGCTCCGATCACCGTGGAGAGAGACGTCGTCTTCATAATCAATGATTTTTCATGAAAAAGATTTTTTAGTCAATGCCAGCCGGCAACCCGCTGATATGCCTAAGGAGTGTTATTCGGTCGGTATGGGCGGGAGGGATCGGAGGATCTCTTTCAGAGCGGTTAACTGCTTCTTGAATCCGACCTTGAAATAAGAATTCTCGCACCCACTGACGTAGAACTTCAGTCTCGGAGCGCCGTACGGAAGAGCTTCCTCCGGGATCGTCCCCGCGCGGATCTCGGTCAGATACGCCTCCACCTCCCGGCACTGGTAGTGGCTACAACTCCCCCAAAGCTGGATCGCATTCAGTCCCAACCGCTTCTTCTGCCGGTAATGGATCGCCTCGTGGAAGACGGTGGCGTGGATCTCATCCAAACAGCTGAAGCCCGGATTGTCGGCGTAGTAGTTGCAATACTGCCACCAAAAACGGAACTTCCCGGTTTCGATCACCTCCCCCATGGGGAGAGCGCGGCGCGGATTTTCGTCGGCAACCCAGGCGAAGTCGAGCTTCGCATCTTCCCCGTCACATGAAAGCGGCACGAAGTGCGAAAAGTTCATATAGTCGGACCACTCCTGAGTATCCGCCAGTTCCCAGGGCATCTCTGGCTCGATCTCCCGAACCGCTTGGGCCACGAGACGGCGGATCTCCCCTTTCGTGTATTTGAGCGGCGGGCCAGAAACCTCTACGGCCAAGAACTGGGCCTGCAGAGGGAGGGGGAGCGCCAGGAGCAAAAGGAACAGAAAACGCCTCATGGGGGAGTAAATAGCAAAAAGAATGCCGGCCAAGAAGAAGCTAACCCATTGAGATTCCAGCCCCCCCGTGCTACGAAGGCGCCCCATGGGTGTCCCGCTCAAACAGGTCGCGCGCGTCGGCGGCTACGTCATGAAGCAGAAGCTTCTGGGGCGAAAACAGTTTCCGCTCGTCCTGATGCTGGAGCCTCTCTATCGCTGCAACCTGGAGTGCGTCGGGTGCGGGAAGATCCAATTCCCCGAAGAGATTCTGAAGAAGACGCTCTCGCCGGAGGAATGTTTCCGAGCGGCGGAAGAATGCGGTGCCCCGGTCGTTTCCGTCGCCGGGGGGGAGCCTCTGATCCATCCGCAGATCGCCGAGATCGTGAACGGGCTGGTTTTTCGGAAAAAGTTCGTCTACCTCTGCACCAACGCGATCCTTCTCGAGAGGAACCTCCCGAGATTCACGCCGTCGGTATACCTCACGTTCAACGTCCATCTCGACGGACTCAAAAAACGACACGACGAACTGGTCTGTCGCGAAGGAGTTTTCGAAAAAGCGGTCGCTGCCATCAAGCTAGCCAAGGGCAAGGGATTCCGCGTGACGACGAACACGACGATCTTCGACGGTGAGGAGTCGACCGAGATCGCCGATTTCTTCGATACCGTCACCTCTCTCAACGTCGACGGGATGACGGTCGCCCCAGGTTTTTCGTACGAGAAAGCCCCGGATCAGGACCACTTCTTGAAACGGGCAAAAACGACCGGGCTTTTCCAGCGGATTTTCGAAATCGGCCGCGAGCGGAAGAGCCGCTGGAAGATGAACCACTCGCCGTTCTATCTGGATTTTCTGCAAGGGAAGATCGAGTACGAATGCACGCCGTGGGGAAATCCGAACTATTCGATCTTCGGATGGCAACAGCCCTGTTATCTGTTCGCCGACGGTCATCTTCCGACGTTCAAAGAGCTTCTGGAGAAGACCGATTGGACGAAATACGACCGGGCGAGTGGGAACCCGAAATGTGTCGATTGCATGGCCCATTGCGGGTACGAACCGAGCGCCGTCGAAGACTCGACCCGGACGTTGGCGAATGGTTTGAGATCGTTGCGTTCCGCCCTTGCGTGATTTGTATTCCAGATCCGTGCCAACGTAGCGCGTTGAAATTAAAGAGTAATTCGCGCTCGGTACGCCGCATGCATAGACAGGGCCAGAGTGGGGATGGTATTCTTGTCCTCTCCCTCGATGGCTCTTGAACTCAAACAGAGTCTCCGCCTAAGCCAACAACTCGTAATGACGCCGCAGTTGCAGCAAGCGATCAAGCTGCTGCAACTGAATCGTCTCGAATTGGCCGAGCACTGCATGACGGAGATGCTCGAGAACCCGGTTCTCGAGGAAGGGCTGGATGGAAGCGAGGAGGTCGAGAAGGAGGAGGAAGACGAGCAGAAGAAGGCCAAGGCGAAAGAGGAGAAGACTCAGGAGGTGAATCCGGCCAAAGGGGAGGGGACGGACGACATCAATTGGGAGAACTACCTCAACAGCCAGCCGTACCGCGCGGTCGGGGACAACACCTACCGTGACGTTGACCCGGACCTTCCGAGCTTCGAATCATCTCTCACCCGTTCCGACACGCTGACCGAACACCTCCTCTGGCAGGTCAAGCTCTCCCGCTTCGACGAACGGGAACAGAAAGTCGCCGAGGTGATCCTCGGGAACCTCGATGAGGACGGGTATCTCCGGGCGACGGCGGAGGAGCTGGCCTCTAAGCTTCGTTGTACCGAAGACGAGGTGGAGCATGTTCTGGCGCGGATCCAGGAACTCGACCCGATCGGCGTCGGCGCCCGCGACCTGCGGGAATGTCTCCTGATCCAGACGAAGCAGCTCCCCAATGACTCTCTCGTGCGAAGGATCATCCAAGATCATTTGAGCGATCTGGAACGGAAGAACTATCCGGCGATCGCCAAAGCGACCGATTCGGATATGGAGACCGTGATCGTTGCAGTCAAAGCGGTCTCCGCGCTGGAACCGAAACCGGGGCGCCAGTTCTACGATGAGAGCGCCCAGTACATCACCCCCGACATTTACGTCTATAAGGTCAAAGACGAGTACATGATCGTTCAGAACGAGGACGGACTCCCGAAACTCCGGATCTCGAACCTCTACCAAAGCGTTCTGCGTGGAAACAAATCGACGGGACTTACGAAGGAGTACATCAACGACCGGCTCCGCTCCGCGGTCTGGCTGATTCGTTCGATCCATCAGCGGCAGAGGACGATCTACAAAGTGACCGAGTCGATCGTGAAGATGCAGAAGGACTTTCTCGACCGTGGGATCACGTATCTCCATCCCATGGTCTTGCGGGACGTCGCTGAGGACATCGGGATGCACGAGTCGACAGTCAGCCGGGTCACGTCGAACAAATACGTCCATACCCCGCAGGGGATCTTTGAGTTGAAATTCTTTTTCAACTCGAGCATCCGGAGGGTCGAGGGGGCGGACGTGGCGTCGGAAGCGGTCAAGGAGCGGATCCGGGAGATCATCACGGGGGAGGATGGCCGGAAGCCATACAGCGACCAGGAGGTGGTGGAACTACTTCGACAGAACAACATCGATATCGCGCGACGGACCGTCGCGAAATACCGCGAAATGCTTGGAATCCTGTCGTCTTCCAAACGGAAGCGACTCTTTTAATCGGGAGGCAGCGCATGAAGACCACGATCACGTTTCGGCACATGGACAGCAGCTCGGCCCTCAAAGACTTCGTCAACGAGCATCTGGAACGGCTCGACCGGTACTTTGAATCGGCCAAAGAAGCTCACGTCATCCTGACCGTGGAAAAATACATGCAAATCGCCGAGGTCGTTTTCACCGCGAAAGGGGTCCGGGCCACCGGCAAGGTTTCCAGCGAGGACATGTACAAGTCGATCACAGGGGCGGCCGACAAGGTGGAGAAGGTACTCAAGCGGCACCACGACAAGATCATCAAGCCCCGGAACGGTATCCGCACTGAAGTAGGTGGGTGACACCATAGGGTTCTGGGACACCATTCTCATGGTGTCCCATCCGCATTTCGTGTAATTACTCAGCCGTGAAGCTCAAGGAGATCATGCGGGAGCCGCTGATCTTCCCCGACCTCAACGCCGGGACCAAGGAAGAGGCCCTGCGGGAGATGATCGCGGGGATTTCGAAAATCTACCCGGATCTCGGCGAGGAGGATCTTTTTTCGCTCGTAATGGAGCGGGAGCGGTTGAGTTCGACCGGGATCGGGAGCGGGATCGCGATCCCACACGCCAAACACCCGAAAGCCATCCAACAGATCGCCGTCTTCGGCCGCAGCAAGACCGGCATCTCGTTCGATGCGATCGACGGAAAGCCGGTTCACCTAATCTTTCTCATCATCGGTCCGGTCGGAGCGAACGAGGTCCACCTCAAAGTTTTGGCCCGCATCTCGAAGTTTCTCCACGACACCACCTTTCGCGAACATCTCTTTACTGCGGAATCTGGCCGACGGGTTTATGAAGCGATCGCCGAGAAAGACGCCCAGTACTAAAGGGACCGTGTCCGTTCACGGCGTCCTGATGGACGTCTACGGTGTCGGCGTGCTCATTATGGGACCGAGCGGGGTGGGGAAGAGCGAGTGTGCGCTTGACCTGATCGCGCGGAATCATCGTCTGGTGGCGGATGATCTGGTCGTCATTCGGAAAGACGCGGCGGGGGACCTGATCGGGTTCGCGCCGGAGATCTCGCGTTACTTTATTGAAGTGCGGGGGCTGGGGATTTTAAACGTCCAGGATCTGTACGGGGCGGCGGCGGTTCGCGACTTCAAGAAGGTCGACATGATCCTCGAACTGGTTCCCCTGGAGGTGAAGAACAACATCGATCGGCTCGGGATCGAAATCCGTGAGAAGCAGATCCAAGGGAGGGATGTTCCGCATATCCGGGTTCCGTCTTGGAAGGGGAGAAACCTGACCACGATCGTCGAGGTTGCGGCGCGGAATCAGATCCTGCGCTGGGGCGGAAAAGATTCGGCCCTCGAGTTCGAGCGGAAACACCGGGAGAAACTTTGCGGGCCCTCGTAATCTCCGGGTATTCCGGTTCCGGGAAATCCTCCGCGGTCAAGACGCTCGAGGATCTCGGGTACTACTGCATCGACAACCTTCCCGTCTCGATCCTGCCTCAACTTCTCGCGTTGACGGGGCAGTTCGGCAGCGAAATCACAAAGCTGGCGCTCGTGATCGACGCGCGGGACCGTCGCAACATCGGGGATCTTCCGCAGATCTTCAAGAAGGCGGTCAAAGATGGATTCCACGTCGAGTTGCTTTTCCTGGAGGCGTCGGACGAGGTTCTGGTCCGTCGTTTCAGCGAGACCCGCCACCGGCATCCGCTCTCTCCTTCGGGATCGCCGACGGACGGGATCGCCGAGGAGCGGAAGTTGCTTGCTGTCGTCCGGAAGAGTGCCGACGCCGTTCTCGATACGAGCGAGTTTTCGTCGGCCGATCTTCGACGGACTCTGACCGAGCGATATGGCGCTGCTCCGACCGAAAAGACGATGACGATCACGTTGACATCCTTTGGATACAAACACGGGTTACCGACGCAGTCCGACCTCGTCTTCGATGTCCGGTTCCTCGCGAACCCGTTTTTCAAGGCCGATCTCAAGACCAAGAGCGGCACCGATCCCGACGTGATCGATTTCGTTCTTTCCCAGCCCGATGCGGGCGAGATGGTCGGGGAGATGAAGCGGATGCTGGAGTTCGTGATTCCCCGCTATGAACGGGAAGGGAAGAGCTATCTGCACGTGGCGGTCGGTTGCACCGGGGGGCGCCATCGGTCGGTGGTGATGGCGACGCAGCTCGCGAAGGAGTTAAAGGGGCTCGGATACTCCCCCCGAATCATTCATCGGGATCTGGAGCGGGGATGAAACCGGTCGGAATCCTTCTGGTCTCGACGGGTGGGCTTGCAACGAGCGTTTCGACGCTGATCACGGAACTCCTCGGGAAACCGGCGACGTTCAAGTCGCTGGCGATCCGGCGGGAGGATCATTGGGAGGAGGCGTCCGCCAAAGTCCGGAAGGCGGTGGATGCGATCGATCAAGGGGGGGGGGTCCTGATCTTGACCGAAATTCCGGGGGGAACCCCGTTCAATGTCGCGTGTTCGCTCCGCAGGGAACGGAACGTCGAGGTGATCGGCGGGATCAACTTGCCGCTGGTGATGAAAGCGGTCCAGATCGCCGCCGAGCATCCGCTCCCGGAGCTGGCGGCGTTACTCGAGAAATACGGGCGGGACCATATTCAGCGGGGCCTTGGATGAGCGGAAAACCTCACTACGCCGAAGCCGTGATCGTGAACGATCTCGGCTTGCACACCCGTTCGGCGACCGCCCTGGTCAAAATGGCCGGGAGTTTTTCCTCCGAAATCATTCTGTCGGCGGACGGTCTTTCCGCCAACGCGAAGAGCATCATGGGATTGCTCGCGCTGGGGGCGAGAAAAGGGACCCTGATCCGGATCGAAGCTGCGGGGGTCGATCAGGAAGCGGCCGCGGCGGCGATTGTGCAACTGATCTCCAGCGGTTTCCGCGAGGAAGCGACATGAAGGGGAAGAGCCTCACCTTCCGCGGATTGGCAGCTTCCCCCGGTGTGGCGCTGGGGTACGCGCACCAACTCGATCGCGGGAAGGTCGTGATCGCTCGGCGGTCGGTCGACCGCGACGAGGTGGCGTTCGAAATCGCGCGGTTCAATTCGGCTCTCCAAAGCGCCCGCGATCAGCTGAAGCAGCTCCGGAAGAAAGTGAGCGACGAACAGGGAGAGGATCATGTCTACCTGATCGATGCGCAGATTTTGATGCTCGAGGATCGGAGTCTGACCGACGATACGCGGGAGATGATCCAAGCGGAGGGGATCAATGCCGAGTGGGCGGTGCAAAAATCGATCGAGCAGTTCAAGAAGCTGTTCGACCGGATCGACGACGAATATTTCCGCGACCGGCGGAGCGACATCGAATACGCGGAAGAGCGCCTCCTCCGTCTTTTGGTCGGTACGAAGGAGCAGGGTTTTGTCTCGATCCACCGGAAAACCGTTCTGGTGGCCCACGAAATATCCCCGGCCGATCTCCTGAAGATCAACCGGGAGAGTCTTTCCGGTGTCACGATGGACGGGGGAGGGAGGACTTCCCATATTTCGATCATCGCCCGCTCCTTCGGGATTCCGATGGTGGTCGGAAGCGGGATGGTCTCGTTCGAGGTGCAGAACGGCGAACGGATCATCGTCGATGGCACTGACGGGGTCGTGATCGTCCGGCCCGAGCCGGAGGTGTGGACCGCGTACGAAGCGAAGCAGAAGCAGTACCTCTCCGCCCGGAAAGAGCTTCTCAAGAACCGCCACCACAAGGCGGAGACGAAAGATCTGTACGAGGTCCACCTGCTGGCGAACATCGATCTTGCGGAAGAGGTGGAGGCGGTTCTCGAAAACGGAGCCGAAGGGGTGGGACTCCTGCGGACCGAATACGCATTCCTCGGAAAGACCCTTCCGGTGACGGAGGAGGAACAGTTCGAGAGTTACAAGGAGATCGTCTCGGCATTAAAGCCCCGGGAGACCGTCATCCGGGTTCTCGACGTTGCCGGGGACTCGCTGGTCGGTCCCCCGACGGGGTTCCGTTCGGACCGGAACCCGGCTCTCGGGCTTCGCGGGATCCGTTTCCTGCTTCAAGCCGAGGAGGTTCTCCGGACCCAGCTTCGCGCCATCCTCCGCGCCAGCGCCTTTGGCAAGGCCGCGATTCTCTATCCGATGGTTTCGACCGTCGAGGAGGTCCGGAAGGCGAATCAGATCCTCCGGGATCTCAAAGGGGAACTCGAAGCTCAGAAGATCCCGTTTGATCGGGAGATCCGGACCGGGACGATGATCGAGATCCCGTCGGCAGCGCTCAGCGCGAACCAGTTCGCGGCGGAGGTCGACTTCCTCTCGATCGGGACGAATGACCTGATCCAGTACACGATGGCGGTTGATCGCGGGAACGAGCTGGTGGCCGATCTGTACACGCCGCTTCACGGGGCGTTCATTCAGTTGCTCCGGCGGGTGGCCGATCTGGGGCACAAGTCGGCGATCGAGGTCGGGGTCTGCGGCGAGATGGCGAGCGAGCCGTTCTTCATCCCGCTCCTGGTCGGGATGGAGTTCAACTTTCTCTCGGTCAACGCGGCGTCCATCCCGAAGGTGAAACAGATCATCCGCGAGACGACGATGGCGGACGCGAAGAAATGGGTGAACGACGTCTGCCGGATGGACGACACCGAGGAGATCCGGGCCTATCTGACCGCCTGCTACCGGAAGCACCTCCCCGGCCTTTGGGCTTGACGCCCGAAAAGGGGGGGTGGTAGAGCTTTCGACCTTTGAGACCCAAGAAGCAGAACCGAAACCGTTCCAAGGAGAATTCGATGGGAAAAGGAAAATATTCGTTCACGTCCGAGTCGGTCGCCGAAGGGCATCCGGACAAGGTCTGCGATCAGATCTCCGATGCCGTTCTGGACGCCATCCTGACGAAAGATCCGAAGGGGCGGGTCGCGTGTGAAGTGATGGTCGGCCCCGGGTTCGTTCACATGGCCGGCGAGGTGACCACGAATGCGTCGGTCAACTACGAGGAAGTGGCCCGTAACACGATCTCCGAGATCGGGTACACCGATCCGTCGATCGGCTTCGACGCGAAACGATCGACGATCGAGGTCTCGATCGGTCGTCAGAGCCCCGACATTTCGCAAGGGGTGACCGAGGGGCAGGGGCTCTTCAAGGAGCAGGGGGCCGGCGACCAGGGGATGATGTTCGGGTACGCCTGCAACGAGAACGACGAATACATGCCCTCTCCGATTTACTACGCGCACGCGATGATGCGGAAGTTGGCGGAGGTCCGCCGGAACGGGAAGCTCAAGTGGCTTCGCCCCGATGGCAAAGGGCAGGTGACGGTCGACTACGTCGACAACAAACCGGTCCGGATCGACACGGTCGTTCTCTCCGCGCAGCACATGCCGGAAGTGACGTACGAGCAGATCAAGGAAGGACTGACGGAAGAGGTTATCCGCAAGTCGCTCCCGAAAGAGATGCTCGATTCGAAGACCAAGTATCTTGTCAACCCGACCGGGCGGTTCGCGGTCGGCGGGCCGATGGGGGATTGCGGCCTGACGGGGCGGAAGATCATCGTTGACACGTACGGCGGGTGGGGGCGGCACGGCGGCGGGGCGTTTTCCGGCAAGGATCCGTCCAAGGTCGACCGGAGCGCTTCGTACATGGCCCGATACATTGCGCGGAACATCGTTGCGGCTGGCTTGGCCGAGCGGTGTGAAGTCCAGATCGCCTACGCGATCGGTGTCGCCGAGCCGGTGTCGCTCATGGTCGATTCGTTCGGGACCTCGAAGGTGTCGGACGAGAAGCTCGTTGCGGCCGTACATGAGGTCTTCCCGCTCAAGCCGAAGGGGCTCATCGACAAGCTGAACCTTCTCCGGCCGATCTACCGGAAGACCGCGTCCTACGGGCATTTCGGGCGTGGCAAGGACGGCTTTAGCTGGGAGCGTGACGATATGGTCGACGCTCTTCGCAAGTCCGTTTAATCGGGGGACACAATACGGATTTCTTCGAAATCCGTATTGTGTCCCCAGAAAAGATACTTGAACGCTTGACGAAACCCCAAAACTGGTGTTAATTACGCCGCTTTTCGGGGAGTGGTTAAGTAACCGAGAAGATTAAACTTTTACCGCGAGAGTGAAGGAAAGATGGCGGTTGTCCGAGTCAGAGAGGGTGAGTCTTTCGAGAACGCGTTACGGCGGTTCAAAAAGCTGTGCGAACGGTCCGGAATCTTGGCCGAGGTTCGCCGGCGGGAGCATTACGAGAAGCCGAGTGTGCGTCGAAAAAAGAAGTCCCTCCTGGCGAGAAAACGATCTGTGAAGAGAGCCTCAAGCCGCGAACAGTACTGAGTCGGCGGTTTCATCATCCTTCCGACTCGCAGGTACGAAGGTGGTTGTTTGGTACCGAGCGAAGTCATTGACGAGATCCGCAGCCGAGTCGATCTGGTCCGTATCATCGGCGAGGTCGTTCCGCTGAAAAAGTCGGGCCGGAACTTCGCGGGGCTCTGCCCGTTCCATCACGAAAAATCCCCGTCGTTCACCGTCAGCGAAACCAAACAATTGTTCCACTGCTTCGGGTGCGGCGAAGGGGGAACGGTTTTCAATTTCATCATGAAATACCATCGCCTGACGTTTCCCGAAGCGTTGGAGCGTCTGGCCGCATTGGCCGGGGTCGATCTCGCCCAATATCAGAAGGAAGCGAAGGAGATCGAGGCACGGAAGGAAGAGAAGAAGAAGATCTTCAAGATTCTCGCCTACGCCCGCGATCGGTATCACCAGGCGTTCATGGAATCTGATGTTGCAAAAGGGGCTCGGGCTTATGCGGAAAAGCGTGGCCTTTCCATGGAATGCGCCAAGCGTCTCAAGATTGGGTACGCCCCCGAAGGGTGGGACACACTCGTTCGTGCGATCGAACGGGACGGCCAGCCCCTTGCCGACGCGGTCCGCGCGGGGCTGATCGGCCGCAAGCGGGATGGCGGGCATTACGATCTGTTCCGTTCGCGCCTTCTTTTCCCCATCCAAGATCCCGATGGGGAGACCGTCGGGTTCGGCGGGCGGATTCTGGGGGACGGGAGTCCGAAATATCTCAACACGCCTCAGACGCCGGTTTTCGACAAGGGACGTCTGCTCTTCGGACTTCACGAAGCGGACGAGACGATCCGGCGGGAGAAGACGATTCTCGTCGTCGAAGGGTATCTCGATCAAGTGACGTTGTTTGAAGCGGGGATCCGGAATACGGTCGCGACTTCCGGAACGGCCCTCACGGAAACACATGCAAAGCTGCTCAAGAAATATGCCGACGAGGTCGTGGTGATCTTCGACGGCGACACCGCCGGCCGGACCGCTTCCCGACGCTCGATGCGCCCGCTTCTTTCGGAGGGGTTGCGGGCGAGGGCGGCACTTCTTCCCGACGGGTTCGATCCCGACACGTTCGTCCAGCAGAAGGGGAAAGAGGCGTTCGTGAAGCTGGTCACCGAAGCGGAGGCGATTCTTCCGTTCGTCGTTCGCGAGTTCTATCGGAACGAATCGGACGTCACGAAGAAGGCGGTCACGATCGAGGAGCTCGTTGAGCTGGTGAAGGGGACTTCGAACCTCTACCTGCGCGAAGCGATTCTCGAGGAGGCGTCCAAGCTGACGGGGCTCGAAAAGACAGTCCTGCGTGGGGAAAAACCGGCGCGCGCATTTGTTTCACTTCGCTCGGTTCCCGCGGCCGGCCCCCCGGCCCGTGCCGCCGATAAGATTCCGCCGGAGGAGCTGGCGCTTCTCCGATTGGCAGCCGAGGTTCCGCAGATTCGCGAACGCCTCGCGAACGGCGAAGTGTTGTCGCTCTTCTCATCCGAGCAGACTGCGACGGCGGCAAAAGGTTGGCTCGAGAAGATCGAGGTTTTGAGCAGCGAGGATTCGTCGGCGTCGTCGTTTGTCGACGCCTGGTACGACGAAGGCTCGCGCCCGCTTTTGACGAAAGTGTTCATGGACCCGGTGACCGACTACGCAGGTGCATGGGAGCAGATCTGGGACGATTGCCTCAAGAAATTGCGGGGACGAGAGATTTCGAGACTTACCAAGGCTGTGGCATCGGCGGAGACGGCGGGGGACCTGGAAGGGGTTCGGGCGTTGTCGGTGCGGGTGCAGGAATTGAAGCGGAAAGATTTGCGGGAGCAGGGGAGACGAGCATGAAGGACGAAAAAGACCTCGATATCGTAAAAGGCCTGATCGACACCGGGAAAGAGAAGGGATACCTGACGTTCGAGGAGGTGAACGAAGTCCTCCCGAGCGACATCATCTCCAGCGATCAGCTCGACGACATCATGATCATGTTCGGCGAGATGGACATCGCGATCGTCGACAACGACAAGGAAGGACGCGCGCTCCGCGACCGTCTGAAAGTCGAGCAGGGAGAGGAAGCCGAAGAGGCCGACGGGAAAGAGGCCAAGCTGGCGCGCTCCAACGATCCGGTCCGGATGTACCTGAAGCGGATGGGTTCCGTGGCGCTTCTGACCCGTGAAGGGGAAGTCGAGATCGCCAAGCGGATCGAGGAGGGGGAGAACGAGGTCCTCGAGGTCCTGATGCGTTCGCCGATCGGGGTCAAAGAGATCCTGACGATCGGGGAGAAGCTCAAGAAGGGGACGATCCGGATCAAAGACCTGATCCGCGGGATCGAGGAGGACGACGAGAGCTTCGATGAGAAGGGGACAACGGAAACGGTTCTCAAGCTGGTCGAGAAGATCCGACGTTTGGCGCGGGAAAATATCTCGCTCGTAGACAACCGGAGGCTCGTCACGAAGTCGAACCTCAAGAAACGTCAGATCAACGAGAAGCTCGAACGGAACCACAAGCGGATGTTCGAGACGCTCAAAGAGATCAACCTGAACCGCAAATGGATCAACCGGATCGTCTCGCGTCTGAAGAGCATGATCCTGAAGATCGAGCGGGCCGAGACGACGTTCGCGGAAGCCGAGTCGAAGACCGACAAGGAGATGAAGGAACTCCGGGTGCTCTTCCGGGACGTGAAGAAAGGTCGCGTGGAGTCCCGCCGGGTCGCGAAGAGACTGAAGACCGTCTCGCTCGAGGAGTTGGTCGAGATCGAGAAGATGGTCAAGGGGGCCGAAAAGCGAATCCACAAGATTGAGGAAGAGGCCGGGATGTCGATGGCGCATCTCAAGGACACCTACCGGCGTCTCGCACACGGCGAGGAGATGGCGGAAAAGGCGAAGACCGAACTGGTCGAGGCGAACCTCCGTCTCGTCGTCTCGATCGCGAAGAAATACACGAACCGTGGGCTCCAGTTCCTCGACCTGATCCAGGAAGGGAACATCGGTCTCATGAAGGCGGTCGACAAGTTCGAATACCGCCGGGGATACAAATTCTCGACGTACGCCACCTGGTGGATCCGCCAGGCGATCACGCGTGCGATCGCTGACCAGGCCCGCACCATCCGGATCCCGGTCCACATGATCGAGACGATCAACAAGCTGGTGCGGACTTCGCGGTATCTCGTCCAGGAGCTCGGCCGGGAGCCGACGCCGGAGGAGATCGGGGCGAAGATGGAGCTCCCGCTCGACAAGGTCCGGAAGGTCCTGAAGATCGCGAAGGAGCCGATCTCGCTCGAAACACCGATCGGCGAGGAAGAGGATTCGCATCTGGGGGATTTCATCGAGGATAAGAACGCGGTCAACCCGCAGGATGCCGTGATCGGCATGAACCTGTCGGAGCAGACCCGCAAGGTCCTGGCGACGCTGACCCCGAGGGAGGAAAAAGTCCTCCGGATGAGGTTCGGGATCGGCGAGAAGTCGGACCATACGCTGGAGGAGGTAGGGCAGGACTTCGATGTCACGCGGGAACGGATCCGCCAGATCGAGGCAAAGGCGCTCCGTAAACTGCGGCATCCGAGTCGTGCAAAGAGGTTGAAGACATTTATCGATAACTAATAACGGGCCCTTAGCTCAGCGGTAAGAGCCACCGGCTCATAACCGGCAGGTCCCTGGTTCGAATCCAGGAGGGCCCACTAGAAGTGGGGAAATGATGTGGCAGACATGATCGAACAGTTGTTGACGTTGCAGAGATTGGATGGAGAGGTGGACGGTCTCCGTACCGGGGCGCTGGAGGCCCCGCAGCGCCAGGCGAGGGCGCAGGGGGAGTACGACGAGAAGAAAAAACAGCTCGATACGGCGAAAACGCAGCTTGCGGCGTTCGAAAAAGAGCGGTCCGATTTCCAGGAGACGCTCCGTTTGGAGGAGATCCGCCTCAAGAAGAGCAAGATGCGGATCAACGAGATCAAGACGAACTACGAGTATCAGGCGATGCGACGGGAGATCGAGACCACGGAACGATCGAATACGGAGCTGCAGGAGCAGATCGCGCAGCGGAACGCCGAGATCGACCGGTTGGTGACCTTGTCCACGCAGCTGGAGGCGGATCTGGCGGCACTCCGGGCGACGTTGGACGGCACGATGTCGGATGCGGCGACGAAGAAGGTGGAGTTCGATAGCCTGCTGCACGCCAAGGAGCAGGAACGGAAGACGTTGGAGGGGGGGATCGACCGCGGTCTTCTCTCGAAGTACCGGATGATCCGGGAGCGCAAATACAAGGACGCTCTCGTCGCGGTGATCGCCGGGGCATGTCAGGGGTGTTTCATGAACGTTCCGCCGCAGATGGAGAACGAAATCCTCCGCCGCGGGGCAGGAATATATCAATGTCCGAACTGTCAGCGGCTGTTGTACGCGACCGGGACCAAGACGGCTTAAGAGGGAGATTTATGAGAACTTGCGTGATCTATGTGGATGGGGCTTCCCGGGGAAATCCGGGGGCGGCGGGGATCGGCGTTTCGTTGCAGGACCCGGCCGGAGCTGAGTTGGCGACGATCTCCCGGCCGCTCGGACGGACGACCAACAATCGGGCAGAGTACACCGCGATGGTGGAGGCGCTCAAACTCGCCAAAGAGAAGCAGTTCGAGGGGGTGGAGATCCGCGCCGACTCGCAGCTGATGGTCCGGCAGATGACCGGGCAGTACCAGATCCGCGACGCGTTTCTGAAGAACCTCTGGGCGGAGGCGCAGGAGCTGTCGAAACAGTTCCAGGCGTTCACGATCAACCACATCCCCCGCGACGAGAACGACCGCGCCGACGAGCTGGCCAACCAGGCGCTGGATCAGCCGGTCTAAATTGGGGACACACGACTGTATCGGAATTAGTTCGGGTCCAGTCGTGTATCCTAGCTGCTAAGCACTACTCATCGAGGGGTGTCCCGATCCGATTCCAGCGAATACCGCCGTCACTCCAGGAAAAAAAGATCACCCGCACACGTGCGAGGAGATCGGCGATCGGAACATCGCCGAAGATTCGAGAGTCCACCGAGTTGCTGCGATCGTCTCCCATGAGAAAAACGGCTTGTGGCTTAACGGTAAACTCCTTCCTTTCCGCACGGAGCTTTGTGGACCATACGACCTCGTAAGTTACTCTGTCCCCCCGCTCTCGAAAGAATTGATACGGCGCAAGGGAGTCAATCATGAATGATTGTTTTCCCCTCTTCTCAATGGGGTGCTGGAGTTCGCGTCCGTTCACCCTCACCGAAGTCCCGTCGATCGTAATATTATCTCCCGGAAGACCCACGACGCGCTTGACAAATATTTTGGGATTGTCAGCTCCCCGTGGAAACGTCACGACATCTCCTCTGTGAATGGACCCTGGCACGTCTCTGATGTCGTGCCGGGCATCCGCGAGAATCCAGTCGCCGGGGAGAATCGCGGGCGCCATGGTGGTTGTCGGTATCCAGTACGTTTTCAGTGCTGGGTAAACAACTAGGAGTTGGTTGGCAACCAGTAACAACACAATAAAGAGAAAGTAATACCGAATTCGATTAAACCATTGAGGTTGAAAACCGGATCCAGTCTGCCGGGCGAGGAGAAATCCATCCAGGGCACAGACCAGCCGTGTGGCAATACCCAAGACGACTGCCAAATAGAACAGGTTTAGGAAAGCTGCCGTGGAGACGGCGCGCACGGAAACCCGACAAATCAAGAGTGCAAGTGTTTCGATCAGCACGAAGATCAAACCGCGTCGAAGCCGGCCGCAGTAAATCTGTCCTAAGCCAAGGAAGACGAGCGAAAGGAAGGAGGCAAGCCAACGGTTCCGGGTCCCGTCCATGGCCTTTCATTAACAAATTGAGGGGTAGAAGTCAGGTTCCCGGACTCTGGTGGCGGGGAAGCGCATGTGGTACGTACCCTCACGCGAGCAGGTCGGGCGGTCGCCGCGGGGTGCAAACCCCGGGGAGGAAAGTCCGAGCTCCCAAAGGGCAGGAAGCTGGATAACGTCCAGGGCGCGCGAGCGTCGGAAAGTGCAACAGAGAGCAGACCGCCGATGGCCCTCTGAATTTCTCCGGAGATTCATAGGGATCAGGCAAGGGTGAAACGGGGAGGTAAGAGCTCCCCCACGAGAGCCGTGAGAGCGGCCGTGCGGTAAACCCCTTCCGGAGCAAGGCCAAATAGGGGGACTAGAGCAAGCCCTTTCTCGTTACGTCCCCGGGTAGGCTGCTGGAGCGGCCGGGTAACCGGCCGCCTAGAGGAATGATCGTCACCCGGCGCAAGCCGGGGACAGGACTCGGCTTACAGACCTGCTCGCATTAATTTTTCAGGTTTCGAGGGTCTAGGGGAGGTTCACTTCGGGCTTGGGAGTCCCTTTTTTCTTCTTTTCCTCTTCCTTCTTCAACTCTTCTTTCGCCTTCTTGACCGGGTCCGAGGAGAGACAGTCTTTGCCGGCCCAGAAGAAACCGCAGATCGAACAACGCTCTTTTTCTCCGAGCATCGGACAGTCATTGTTCGGGTCACTCTTGGCGAGACAGACCGTCTGTCCGTCCTCGACGGTTCCGGCAACGCATTGAGAGGGGGAACGGGGGACGGCCGTCGTCGATGCGCTTTCGCCGATCTTTTTCCCGAGGACGCAACAGACATCTCCACCCTGGGCAAAGGCGGAGGAGGTCAGGACAACGGCAATTACCGTCGAAATCAAGGGACAGGAGAAATTCATCACGAGCGTAAGGGTAGCACGTGAACAAGTTCGCTCAAGAAAAGACTTGGGTGTTACTTCGCTCGCCCGAGGTACTCGCCGGTGACGGTATCGATCTCGACCAGCTCCCCTTCTGTGATAAACGGGGGGACCTGGACGATCAGGCCGCTCTCGAGCGTCGCCTGCTTGTAGGTATTCGTGACCGTCGCGGTCTTGAGACGCTGCTCCGTCTCTTTAACCTTCAGCTTGATCGTCGGGGGGAGTTCGACCCCGATCGGTTTGTCATCGTACGACTCGACAAAGATCTGGCTGTTGGGGATCAGATATTTCGCCGCATCGCCGATCATGTCGTCGGAAAGCTGGATCTGCTCGAAGGTGGTCGGATCCATGAAATGATAAACGCTTCCGTCGTGGTAGAGGTAGTCCATCGGGCGCTTGTCGAGGATCGCGCGCTCGATCTCCTCGTCGGCCGAGAAACGGTGCTCCTTCTGGGTGCCGCGAAGGACATTCCGGAGCTTTGCCTGGACGAATGCCCGCCAGTTTCCGGGGGCGATGATGTCCTTGGTGAGAACGCGCCAGAGCTCCCCTTCGAACATAATGGTCATCCCGACCTTGATCTGTTTCGCAGAGGGCATTGGGGCGCGGATCATACCCACCGTTTTCGGTCTGTCAATCTGGTGATATGGTGGCACCCGATGAAATGTTTGGTTACCGGAGGAGCGGGATTCATTGGATCCCATATCGTCGAGGCCTTGTTGATGCGCGGGGACGAGGTGGTGATCCTGGACGATCTTTCCAGCGGCAAAATGGAGAACCTGGGGGATGATGTAGCGAGGGTCCGCTTCATCGAGGGGGATGTCGCCGATCCCAAGGCGGCGGCGGAAGCGGTCCGCGACGTCGATTTCGTCTTTCATCAGGCGGCGATCGGGTCGGTCCCCCGGTCGGTCGAGCACCCGATGGCTTCTCACCATGCGAATGCAACCGGCACGCTTCAAATGTTGATCGCGGCGCGCGACGCGAAGGTAAAGAGCTTCGTGAACGCAGCTTCTTCATCGGCCTACGGCGATACCCCCGAGCTTCCGAAGCGGGAAAATATGCCGCCGAACCCGTTTTCCCCCTATGCGGCGACGAAGATGGGGCAGGAATCGTACTGCCGATCGTTCGCTGTCTCGTACGGAATGCGGACGGTTTCGCTCCGGTACTTCAACGTCTATGGGCCGAGGCAGGACCCGGAATCCCAGTACGCGGCGGTCGTCCCCAAATTCTTCGATGCGTTTCTACGGGGGAGAGCCCCGGTGATCTACGGCGACGGGGAGCAGACCCGCGATTTCACGTTCGTGACCGATGTGGTGAGCGCGAATCTCAAAGCATCCGTTCTGGAGAATGCGGCGGGAGAAGTGTTCAACATCGCCGGAGGGAAGAAGATTACCATCAACGAGCTGGCCGCGGTCATCCAGAAACTCACGGGGGCGAAGACCGGTTCGAAACACGAACCAGCCCGGGCGGGGGATATCCGGCACTCCCTGGCGGATGTTGGCCTGGCGGCCAAGCAGCTCGGATGGAAACCGACGACGACACTCGCGGATGGTCTCCGTTTCTGTTTCGAGTGGTACCGCGATCAGGTTCCGGCCGCGTAGTTCGAGCTGTACTTCTCCTGCTCGGGGGTCAGCTTGTCGATTCGGATCCCCAGGGTCTCCAGCTTGAGTCCCGCGATCTCCTGGTCCAATTCCTTCGGTAGGACGTAAACCTTTCGTTCCATTTTCTTCCCCTCGCGCGCCAGGTGGAGGAGAGCCAGGAACTGGTTCGCGAACGACATGTCCATGACTTCGGACGGATGCCCTTCCGCCGCTACGAGGTTGACCAGCCGTCCCTGCGCCAGAAGGTAGATCCGTTTTCCGTTTTTGAGGCGGTACTCCTGGTTGTGGGGCCGGATCTCTTTCACCTCGGCCGCGAGGCTCTCGAGATCCTTGATGTTGATCTCACAGTCGTAGTGGCCGGTGTTGCAGACGACCGCGCCGTCCTTCATCTTCTCGAAATGCTTCTTCGTGATGACGTCGATCATTCCCGTTGCGGTGATGAAGATGTCGCCCAGCGACGCCGCCTCATCCATCGTCATGACCCGGTGCCCCTCGAGGGTAGCCCGGAGCGACGCCACGGCGTCGATCTCGGTCGCGATCGTATTCGCTCCCATCCCCTTGGCGCGCATCGCCACGCCACGGCCGCAGTGGCCGTAACCGGCCACGACGAAGTTCCGTCCCGCGAGAAGGATGCTGGTTGCTCGCAAGATCCCGTCGAGCGAAGACTGGCCGGTGCCGTAGACGTTATCGAATTCGCACTTGGTCTCGGAATCGTTCACCGCGAAGACCGGGTACTTGAGGGCGTTGTCGGCCGCCATCGCCCGCAGGCGGTGGACGCCGGTCGTGGTCTCTTCAGTACCTCCGATTACAGTTGCAGCTAGCTCCGGATGCCGCTTGTGGACCGAGAAGATGAGATCCGCTCCGTCATCCAGCGTCAGGTGAGGCTGAAAGCGGAGCACGTCATCGATCGACTGATAGAACTCCTCGGTCGACATTCCGTACCAGGCGTAAATCGAAATCCCTTTCGACGCGAGGGCTGCGGCGACGTCATCCTGGGTCGAGAGCGGGTTGCAGCCGCTCCAGGCCACTTCCGCGCCGGCGGCCACGAGTGTTTCGACCAGCACGGCCGTCTCTTTCGTAACATGGAGGCATCCCGCGATCTTGATTCCTTTGAACGGTTTCGAGGTCTTGTACTTTTTCCGAAGCGCCATCAGGACCGGCATCCGGCTCTCCGCCCAAGCGATCTTGTTCAGCCCCTGCGGCGCCAGGTTGATCTCTTTCACTTTATAGTTCACGCGATTTCTCCTTTTCCGTTCTTACATATGAAGGCCGCCGTTGATCCCGACGACCTCCCCTTGAATGTATGCCGCCGCATCCGACGACAGGAAGGTGACCAACTCCGCCACCTCTTTCGCTTCCCCCGGCCGTCCGAGCGGGATCTGTTTGACCATCGTCTCGCGAACGTCGGCGGGGATCGCCGCCGTCATTTCGGTGGCGATGAACCCCGGGGCGACGGCGTTGACGTTGATATTGTAGCGTGAAAGCTCCTGCGCCCAAGTCTTCGTCATCCCGACCACCCCGGCCTTCGTCGCGCTGTAGTTCGACTGGCCGAAATTCCCGTGCCGTGCGATCGAAGAGATATTCACGATCTTCCCGTACTTCTTCTTGAACATCACCTTGGCGCAAGCGCGCCCGCAGAGGAATACCCCTTTCAGATTTACGGCGATGACGGAATCGAAGTTCTCCTCCGACATCCGGAACAGAAGCCCGTCCCGTGTGATTCCGGCGTTGTTGACGAGGATGTCGATCGTCCCGAACTTTTTCGTCACCTCGTCGACGAAGCGGTCGACGTCGTCCGCCTTCGTGACGTTGGCGACGACGGTCATGACCTCGCCCCCCTGTTCGCGCAGCAGGGCGGCTGCGTCGGCGAGATCCTTCTCGTTCATGTCGATGAGCGCCACCTTCGCCTTCTCTCGGACGAATGCCTCAGCGATCGAGCGCCCGATTCCGCGAGCACCCCCCGTGATGACCCCGACCTTTCCGTTCAACATCGCCATTTCCGCCCCCTAGATCGTGAGTTGAAATACCAAATCAATGAAGTGGTCGTCCTTCGGGCCCGCCACCCTGTCGTCAAATCGCTTCCAGGCGTACTGGAGCTGAGTCTTGTACCGGTGATCGCCCGAAAAGTGAAGGTTCAACGCGCCGGCTGCCTCCCAGATCCGGTCTCCCGGTTTGTCGAGGTCGGGATCGAGCCAACCGAGCCTTCCGGCCAGCTCCAGTTTCCTAGGGACCAGGAAATACCCCGGCTGCAGATAGAATCCCATCCCCGTCGTTTCCGGGGTCGCGGCCGCGTAGATCTTCCGATAGAAAAATTCTCCTTGAACCGATTTCCCCTCCCGCTTCCAGGTGATGTCGGTCGCGGCAGTCAGAACGCTCACCTTCGTATCGTCGAGAACACCATCCCAGTTGAAGTCGGCATCCCTCCGGTGGTCGAGAACCGCTCCGGCTCCGAGATCCAGTCGCGATCCTTCGCTATCCTCAACATCCCCTTCCGTATTACCGGCCGGGCCGAACGGCATGGCGACGACGCGGGCGACGTAGAGAAAACCGTTTCCGCCCACCGTCGCAGCGGGGGGAGTGGCCGGCGTGAAGGCAAATACGTCGTATCCGACTCCCAGTTTCGTGTCTCTCCCGCCGTTGAAGATCCCTGCGGTGGCCGCGAACGCCGGGCGTTCCCAGGTGAAGGCGACGCCGAGGTCGCGGCCGAACGTGAACGCCTGAACCGCTCCCGAGCGGTTTACGAACTCGAGGCTCGAATCCAAAACGGTCCATCCCCGGCCGAACGGAACCTTGAACCGGCCGAGCTTCAAGATCATGTCGCCGTGAAGGTACCGGACGAAATAATCGTCGAGGACGAACGTCCCGGCGTTGGAAGCTGGGTTCGGGACCGGGCCGATCGGGCGCGGGTTGGAAGCGGCGGCGGCCTCGAAGTAGTACTGGAGGTCCGCACCGAAGGCATTTCCCCCGGCGAAGAACTTCGCATAGAGAGCGTCGAACTTCCCGTAGTTCAGCGCGGTGGAAAGGATCCCCTCGCTGAAGCCAAAAACGACGCGGCTTCCGAACTTGAAGCGGAATCGGTCATCGTCGGTCTTTAGGAAGAAGCCGTTCTCATACCCGGTTTGAATGTTCGGGATCGTTTCGCCGGCACGGGCCGCAAGCGATCCGAGAAGTACGATGGCGGCAACGAGAACTCTTGCACGCATGATCCTGAGGTGATTACGTGAGGGGGGTGAGGGTGTCAAACCGCTGGATTCTCGGCCTTTTTCTCTGTTGGACATTGTTGCAGCCTCTTTCTGCCCGGGCGATCGAGAGGGCAGGGGCGATCGGTCTTTCGTTCGCGGATCCGGTCCGCCTGAAGCCGACGGTCGGTCGCGGGGACGCATTGGTCGGGATCGATCTTTCGTACTTCATGGAGGAGCAGTGGGCGATGCTCCTCAACTTCAACATCGGGCTCACCGGGTCCCAACGGATGGGGTTGGGGGTCGGGCCGAAGCTCTTCATCTTTCCGGAAGCGACATTGAACCCGTATTTTATTCCGCGGTTTCTCTACCACTTGAGCCCCCGCAACGAGTTTGGCTGGAACTTCGCCGCCGGCGCCGAGTGGAATCTTCGCGCGCTGACCGGGATGGATAACCTGGCGCTCATCGGTGAGATCGGGATCTCTCAGATCGTCTGGAGCGGCACGCCAAACCTCCTGAGCCTGGAGCTGATCCGCGTCGGCTTGAGCTGGAACTTCTAGGAGCTACGCACCTTTTTCATCGTTGGCTGAAATCGGTACGGGAGCGACTGCTAACCCACTGTTTTGATTAGATTCAAACCTGGCACAGCCATTGCTCCTCTAATGAGGGGATGGCTGGAAAAAGGCTGAAATTTGGACTCTGTGTCGCTCTCCTAGCAACCGCCTGCGGTGGGGCGGAGCCCGTCGCCGGAAAGAAGCTGAGTAACGTGACCGAACCGACCGCAACTCCGACGGCGAACGCCACGGCGACGGCGACGCCGACGGTTACCCCGACGGCAACCGCGACCGTAACCCCGACAGCGACTGCAACACCGACCGCAACACCAGGTGCGCCGAGCGCACCGGTAGGTCTCGGTTTCAATAATTGCGTTCAGCAGTGCGCGAGTTTCTCTTGTACCTGCCAAATCATGATCCACTGGTCTCTTCCGACCTATAATCCGTGTGGCGCGGCGATCTTATTCCAACACGTCGACACGATAGATGGCGTACTTCTATCGGGGGGTCCGTACAGCAACCTCGGGTATTCGATTCAGGTGCGCTACACGTACAACATATTTGGCGGTGGCCAAGTCGTTCGCGTCGTGCTGAACGAGACTGCTTCTTGCGGAGCCTTGGCCGGGCCCCCGGCAACGTTAACGCTGGATTGCTCTCAGGCGCAAAACGGTTGCGGCATCATTCAGCAGTAAGAGTACAAGACTGGATTGAATCGGTTCTCAGTGCGCATCGGCCCAGTTGTCGCCGACGCCGACGTCGACGACGATCGGCACGATTAGCTCGATTGCGTTCTCCATCTCCTTGCGGACCAGGGCGGTCAGCGAAGAGACGTCGTCTGGATGAACCTCAAAGACCAACTCGTCGTGCACCTGAATTAGCATCCGGGCGCGGAGTGGCTTTTCTTTCAAACTCCGGTGAATCCGCACCATTGCTACCTTGATCAGATCGGCGGCGCTCCCCTGGATCGGCGTGTTGACGGCGATCCGCTCCGCGTTCGAAGCGAAGCGCGGATTCGAACTCCGGATGTCGGCGATTTCGCGCCTCCGGCCTAGTAACGTCGTGACGAACCCCCGCTCCTTAGCTTTCTCGATCTGACTGTCGAGATAGGCGCGGACGTTCGCGTACTTCTCGAAATATGCCTCGATAAACGCCTTCGCCTCCTCCATCGAAATCCCCGTCTCACGGGCCAGGCGCTGCGGACCCATCCCATAGATCACGCCGAAGTTGATCGCCTTCGCTCGGCTGCGCAGTTCCGATGTCACTTTGTTCAACGGAACGTCGAAGATCAGCGACGCCGTCGTCCGGTGGACGTCGTCCCCGCGCTGGAACGTCTCGATCAGCGTCTTGTCTTTCGCCAGATGGGCCAGGAGTCGAAGCTCGATCTGCGAGTAGTCGGCGGAGAAAAGCTTCCACCCCTTTTCCCCCGGGATGAAGGCCCTCCGAATTTCACGCCCCAAGTCGGTCCGGATCGGGATGTTTTGTAGGTTCGGGTCGGAGCTGGAGAGACGCCCCGTCGCCGTCACCGTCTGGTTGAAGGAAGTGTGGATCCGGCCCGTCTTCGGATGGATCAGCGTCGGGAGCGATTCGATGTAAGTCGAAAGCAACTTCGAAAGGTTTCGATGTTCGATCAACTTCGCGACGACCGGGTGGGAGATGTACGCTTCGAGCGTCTCCTGGTCGGTCGCATATCCGGTCTTCGTCTTCTTCACCCGCCGTACGCCCGAGTTCTCCTGGATCTTGAGCTTTTCAAACAGGATCGGTCCGAGCTGCTTCGGAGAGGCGATGTTGAACTCCTCCCCCGCGAGCTTGTGGATCTCCCGTGTCAGCTCTTCCAGGCGCTGGGTCAATCGGATGGAGAGTTCCTTCAATTTGGCGGTATCGACGGCGATCCCGGTCCTTTCCATGTCGCCGAGTACTTCAATGAGCGGCAGCTCGACCTCTTGGTAGAGATGTTTCAACTCTTGGTGCTCGATCTGCGGCGTGAAGAGGGTGTGGAGACGGTAGGTGACGTCGGCATCCTCGCAGGCGTATCGCGTAAGGCGGTCGACATCGACGTCGAGCATCGAGATCTGGCTCTCCCCCTTTCCGATCAGCTCGGCGGTCGGGATCTTCTGGATCCCGAGGTACCTCAGCGCCAAGGCGTCGAGGCCGTGCTGGCGCGCCTCCGGATCGAGGAGGTACGATTCGACCATCGTGTCGAACGATACCCCCTGAACGTTAATTCCGACGTTCTTGAGGACCGCGCAATCGTACTTCGTGTTCTGTCCCCCCTTCGGCCGTTTCGGATCTTCCAAGATCGGCTTCAGATGTTCCCAGACGGTGGCGGGGGAGAGGCCGGAGATATGAAGCGGAACGAAAAACGCTTTTCCCTCGGCCGCCGAAAAGGAGAGGCCGACAGGTTTTGCGTCGAGTTCGTTCAGGCTCGTCGTTTCAGTGTCGAACGCGAACTCTTTTGATCCGCGAAGAGTCCGGCTCAGCTTTTCGAGATCTTTCTCCGTCTCCACTCGAACGTACGAATTCTCTTCGGTCGTCTTCCCTCCGACTGAGGCGAGGGAATCGATCAAAGAATGAAAATCGAGCTCCTGATAAAGCTCCCGCAGCCTCGGAAGGTCAGGGGACCTAAGTTCGAGGTCGTCGACGTCGATCGGGACCGGGACATTCTCGTGGATCGTGACAAGCCTCTTGCAGAGTTCGGCCTGTTCGCGGTTTGCCGCGAGTTTTTCGCGGACCTTGTCGGGAGTGACCTTATCGAGAGATGCGTAGAGATCCTCGACCGATCCGAACTGCTGGATCAGCTTCATCGCGGTCTTCTCGCCGATCCCCGGAACCCCCGGGACGTTGTCGGAGGAGTCCCCCATCAATGCGAGAATGTCGGTGACATGTTTCGCGGGGACCCCCCATCGCTTCATAGGGGCGTCCTCCTGGAGAATCTCGATCTCCCCCCCTTTTTTCATCTGATACATCCGGATGCCGGGACCTAGGAGCTGCAGAAAGTCTTTGTCCCCCGTGACCATGAAGACTTCGATCTCTTTGCGGGCGGCCTGCTTTGCCAGCGTTCCGATGATGTCATCCGCTTCGAAAGTCGGCATCGCGAGGAACGGAATCCGCATCGCCTCCACGACACGGCGGATGTACGGGAGCTGGTCCGCCATCTCGTCCGGCATCTTCTCCCGTGTCGCTTTGTACGCCGGGAACTCCTGGTGCCGGAAGGTCGGTTCCGGAGAGTCGAAGACCACCGCGATGTGGTCCGGTTTCTCCTTTTCCAAGAGCCGTAAGAGCGTTGTCGTGAAGCCGAAGACGGCGCCGGTGGCCATCCCCCGGCTGTTGGTCAGCGGGTTCGAGATGAAAGCGAAGTGGCTCCGGTATGCGAGTGCCGAGCCGTCTATCAGGAAGAGCCGAATAGCGGCGAATGACTATCACGACTTCTTCAGGTAGTACACGGCGAGGATGTGGGAAGAACTCGAACGCGCGCTGATCTCGTTCATCTATCGGGACAGCTGGGGACAGACCTGGAAAGGGGAGAGTATCCCTCCCCAGTTATACAAGTCGTTTGCGGCCCATTCCCGCCGGATCTCCGACGGGTTCACGCTCGACCGCAAGGAGATCGACCTCAATTACTTCACGACGAAGGAGGGGAGGGCGGCGTACCTCCTCTACTTCCACCTCGCGAGCGTCGCCCGGACCCTGGCGGTTCTGGAAGAGTGCCAGCGCCGCGGACTCTGGATGAACCGACCGGTCCGCGTTCTGGATTTGGGGTGCGGGACCGCTCCCTCTCTTTGGGCTCTTGCCCTGGCCCAACAGCGGTTCGGCGGCAGCATCACCGAGGCGGCCGCTCTCGACGGCGAGAAAAGGATCCTCCCGGTCGCGGCGAAGATCTGGCAGTGGAGCCCCAAGCTCCGGACCGTTCACGCCTATTTTCTCGACCCGCGTACGCCGGGGACGCTCCAACGACAGGGGGCTTTCGACCTCGTCTTTGCTTCCAACGTCTTGAACGAGATGTCGCTCAAGATCGGGGACGAACAAAGGGTCGAGTTCTTCGATCGCATCCTTCGTGAAAACGTCGCCCCCGAAGGGATGATCATCTTCATCGACCCGGCGTTACAAAAGACGGCCCGGGATCTGACCGCGTTCCGCGATCAGTGGATGAAGAAAGGATCGATCCGGACTCCGATCCCTTGTGACCACGGCGGGGTTTGTCCGTTGAACGCGGAGCCGCGCGATTGGTGCCATTTCGATGTCAAATGGTCCCCCCCTCCGATCCGCCGACGGCTCGAGAGAACGCTCGGCCATCACTCGGGGCTTTTGAAGTATTCGTACCTGGTCGTTCAGAAGGGGAACGGTCCTCCACGGGCCGATCGGTACCGTGTCTTAAGCGACCCGCTCGAGACGAAGAACGGGAACCTCCTCATTGTCTGCGCCCCCGATCGGAAGATCGCGATTCGGTTCGATCGGAAAAAAGACGGGGAACGGGGGGTGCTCAATTCGACGCGACGGGGGGATCTCCTGGAGCTCAAGTTCGCGGAAGAGCCGAAGCGCGGGTCGGCGTACGCCTTGGAAACCAAGGCAGAGAATCTTACGTCCGCCCGGAAGGTCTAACCGCCGCAAGCTTGGAGAAACGCCCGGAACAGTTTCTTACTCGAACTCTTATCCATCTCGTCTTCGGGATGCCACTGAACCCCCAGGGCGAACGGATGGCTGGGGAGTTCGATCCCCTCGATCACGCCGTCGTCCGCTTTCGCGGAGAGGATAAATTTTCGCCCCAGCTTTTTCACCGCTTGATGATGGCGGGAGTTCACGATCGGGCGACGGGAGCCGATGATGCCGGCGAGCAGGCTTTTCTCGGCAATTGTGATCGGGTGTTCCGTCCTCTGATGGCTGGGTAGGTCGAAGATCAACGTGCCTCCGGCCGCCACATTCAGAGTTTGGCAACCGAGACAAATTCCCAAGATCGGCTTTCGACCGTTGATGAACTCTTTCGTGATCGCAAGCTCGAACTCAGTTCTTGCATCCGGAGATAGGTCGGCTGGCCCGGCGGGCAATCGCTCCCCGTAGAACTTCGGGTGGATGTCTTTGCCGCCGGTCAGAAGAAGGCCGTCCAAGAGGCGGAGGTATTCGGAGATCCGTTTGGTGTCGAGTGTCAGGATCAGGACCAGCCCCCCAACTTTCTCCACGGCGTCGACGTACGATCGATCGGCGCCGATCGTTTCAACTCCGTTTTCCTTGGTCCGAAGATACGGGGCGATTCCAATCCATGGCCGCTTCATCGAGAAGATGGTATCTCAAACGGCGACGGAATGGAGCCGCGAAGAAAAATCCGGGTCGTGGGGGCGCTCATTGAAAAAGACGGGAAGTTTCTGGCCACGCAGCGGGCCGGAACGGGGCCGTTCGCGGGAAAGTGGGAGTTCGCCGGCGGGAAGGTCCGGGAGGGGGAGGGGGATCAAGAGGCGCTCCGACGTGAGATCCGGGAAGAGCTGGGGATTGACATTACCGTGGGGGAACTCGAGAGCGAAACCGAACACGATTATCCGACCCTTTCGATCCGTCTGTGTCTTTATCATTGCTCGTGGATCCGTGGGGCGATCACTCGATCCAACGAACACAAAGCGTTGGCCTGGGTCGCTCGGGATGAATTTGATCGATATGATTTTTTGGAGGCGGATCGACCGGTGCTTACGAGATTAGCTCGTCGATCGTAGCGTCTTCGACGAACTTTCGGATCTTTTCCCGATGGTTCGAGTCGATCTCGACGAACCGGAGCCCCATCCCGGTCATGTTCATCCGCCCTTTTCCCGGTTGGTTGTAGACCCAGACCACTTCCCCTTCCGCCCGGATCGCCTCGCTGTCTCCCGGCAGGTGAAACGTCATCCCGATCCGGGTTCCGATCGGCTGGACGGCCGTGGTTCGGATGAACGCGCCGCCGATCGAGACGTTGGTGAGCTTGCTCAAATCGTAGTGGCCGAACGCTGAGAGGTCGATATCGACCTCGACCCGAGCCCGCGGCCCTACTCTTCGTTTTTCCTGCTCCTTCGGCACCGACTGCAACATACCATGGGGCCCCGGTTTCGCGAAACCCTTGTCGACGACTCCCAAGGTGACTAGATTATCTCCGCCTATGGAAAAAGTGACGATTATCGGGTCCGGCCCGGCCGGTCTGACCGCCGCGATTTACACCTCCCGAGCACTCTTGAACCCGCTCCTTTTCGAGGGGTTTGCGGCGGGGGGGCAGCTGATGACGACGACGGAGGTCGAGAACTTCCCCGGGTTTCCGGATGGGGTGGTCGGTCCCGATTTGATGGGGCTCTTCCGGAAGCAGGCGGAGCGTTTCGGAACGAGGATCGTCGGCAAGGACGTTACGAAGGTGAACTTCAAGAAACGGCCGTTCGCAATCGAGGTGGGGAGCGAGAAGATCGAGACCGAGACGGTGATCGTCGCGACCGGCGCTACCGCGAAGCTGTTGGGGCGACCGGAGGAGCAACGGTTGATGGGGCGCGGGGTTTCCGTCTGTGCCACCTGTGACGGGGCGTTCTTCCGGAACCAGGTCGTCGCGGTGGTCGGCGGCGGGGATACGGCGATGGAGGAAGTGCTCTTCCTTACGAGGTTCGCGTCGAAGCTCTACCTGATCCATCGGCGAGACCAGTTCCGGGCCTCGAACATCATGCTGGAGCGGGTCAAGAAGAACCCGAAGATCGAGCTCGTCCTGAACGCCGTGGTGGACGAAATCTCGGGGGAAAAAGACGTGACCGGCTTGCGCCTCAAGGATGTGAAGAGCGGAAAGACGCGGCAGCTCGATGCGACCGGCCTTTTCGTCGCGATCGGTCACCAGCCAAATACGAAACTATTTGAAGGGCACCTCGAACTTTCTCCGACCGGCTACATTGTCACAAAGAACGGCGGAACAGGGACCAGCATCGAAGGGGTTTTCGCGGCGGGGGATGTCCAGGATCACGTCTACCGCCAGGCGATCACCGCGGCCGGATCGGGATGCATGGCCGCGATCGAGGCGGCTCGCTATCTCGAAGAGCGCAGCGCTTAGGAGATCCCGAGTCGCTTCAGGTGGTAGTAGAGCGTCGGGCGCTTGATCCCAAGCTTTCGCGCCGCCTCCACCTTGTTCCCGCCGCACGCCTGAATCGTTTCTAAGATCTGTTCCTTGCTCAAGGTCGAGGCATCGGTTAGCGCGATCGATTCGTCGATCCCGGGGCCGAGGACCAAATCGTCAGGTACGATCGTATCCCCTGCGGCGAGAATCAGTGACCGCTCCAGTACGTTCTCGAGTTCCCGGACGTTCCCGGGCCAGTCGTACGCGTCAAGCTTTGCCATCGCCTCCGGCGAGATTTTCTTGAGCGCGACGCCGGTGTTCTTCGCCGCCCGCTCAAGGAGACGCGAACAGAGCGTGGGGAGATCCTCCAGCCGATCCCGGAGAGGTGGGATCGTGATTGGGAAGACGTTCAGACGGTAGTAGAGGTCCTCGCGGAACTTCCCCTCCTTGACCATCCCTTCGAGATCCTGGTGCGTCGCCGCGATCAGCCGGACGTCGACGCGGATCGTCTCGTTTCCGCCGACCCGCTCGAACTCTCTCTCCTGGATGACGCGCAAGAGGCTCACCTGAAGCTTCGGGGAGATGTCCCCTACTTCGTCCAGGAAGATCGTTCCGCCGTCGGCAGACTCGAACCGGCCGATTCGACGTGCCGCCGCACCGGTGAACGCCCCTTTTTCGTGACCGAAAAGTTCGCTCTCGAGGAGCCCCTCCGCGAGCGACCCGCAGTTGACCCGCACGAACGGCTTCTCTTTTCGAGAGCTCGCCGCATGGATCGCGCGCGCCACCAGCTCTTTCCCGGAACCGCTTTCACCGCGGACCAAGACGGTCGAGTTCGTCGGACCGACTTTCGTGATCATTCCGACGACCCCCTTGAGCCCCTTCTCCGCCCCGGCAAGAGCCGAGTAGTCGAACTGACCGTCGATCTCGTCGCGCAAGTATCGATTGGTCCGTTTCAACTCTTCGAGAAGGCGGTCTCTTTGTTGAACGAGATCGAACTTCTCGAACGCTTGGCGAAGAGCAGCTCGAAGGTCTGCTTCCTGCCATGGTTTTGTCAGATATCGGTAGATCGATCCGGAGTTGACCCCTTCCACCAACGGCTTCAGGTCGGCGTAGGCGGTCAAAAGGATCCCGACGCGGTTCGGGTCGAGAGCGATCGCCTCCTTGAGGAACTCGACGCCGGTTTTCCCCGGCATTCGTTGATCTGCAACGACGACCGCAAATGGGAGCCTTTTGAGGGTCGCAAGCCCCTGCTCGGCGTTCTCTGCCGTCTCGACGTCGTACTCCCCGCGGAGGACCCTTCGGAGCGTCGAGAGGTTTTCTTTATCGTCGTCTACGTAGAGGATCTTTCGTGTCGTCATATCGGCAGGACCATCGTCACGATGGTACCCTGCCCCGGTGCGCTCGCAACCGATAATTTCCCGCCGTGGGCGGCGATGATCCCGTAGCTGACGGAGAGCCCCAACCCGGTCCCTTTCTCCTTGGTCGTAAAGAACGGCTCGAAGATCCGGTTCAACTCCTCGGGGGGGATCCCTCTGCCGCTGTCGCGGATCGTGGCGATCAGTTGTCTCCCCTCGGCGCGGACGCCGATCTCGATCGTTCCCTCTCCATCGATCGCTTGGATGGCGTTCAGGAGGAGGTTCAAGACGACCTGGTGGATCTGTCCCGGAAATCCGACCGGCTTGGGAAGAGACGGCGAAAACTGTTTCTTCACCGCGATGCGTGTGCCGAGTTCGGTGCGCAGAAGGCGGAGGGTCGCTTCGATCGCTTCGGCAAGGTCGATCTCTCCCCTTTCGCTAGCCTGGGGACGGGCGAACGTTTTCAAGTCGGTCGCGATCCCCATGGCGCGCTGAGCTCCGCGGTCCAGATTCGAAAGAAGATCGGGGAGATCGGATTGAACGAACTGGAAGTCGGCCTTTTCTTTTTCTTCGACCGATGCCCGTGATCCGAGAGCGAGAAGACGATCGGCATACTTTCGCAAGACCGGCACGTTGCTGGAGACCAAGTTCATCGCGTTTCCGATCTCGTGCGCCGTTCCCGCTGCGAGAAGGCCGACCGCCGCGAGCTTGGTCGCTTCGTTCAGTTCCTGCGTCCGCTTCTGGATCTGGGTTTCGAGGTAGTCGACGAAGAAGAGGTTCCTCCGGAGCATGGCGTAGGCGATGGCGCCGGGAAAGATGAGGCAGACCGGCGCGATCCAGTTCAAGGGGATGGCGCGGTTGAAGACGAAAACGAGCCAGCCGGCCACGAAAACAAGACCGAAGGCGGTCAAGAGGGGGACCAGGAGGAGGCGGCATAGGTCTCGGGTTGCTTGGTCCGGGTCGCGCGTCGCGCGGTAGATCATGACGCCGGTCCAGAGGAGGTAGGCGGCCGAGAGGTAGGCGACGACGCTGTATTCGGCTCGGACCCATAGGGTGGGTTGGGAGTGGAATAGAGACAGATAGGGAATCCCGATGACGACGGAGATGAGGTAGGCGAGGAGGGTGGCGAGTCTCTGCACCTTTTTCTGCACAATCGGTTTGGGGAAGGCGACAGCTAAGTGGATGACGGTCGCCGGGATGAAGGTGAACGTGATCAAGAGAAGCGGAACGAAGCGATAAGTCGTGTGAAAGTCGTAGGCGGTCAGAAAGTAAACGCCGGCGGCACCGCAATACGAGAGAAACGGCAGGATCCCGGGAGGGGCGGGGTAGATGAAGAAGGCGAAGGCGCCGATCAGGAGAAAGCAGATGCCGGTCGCGGCCAGGGGCACGAAGATCGAGAAGACGTCGGCCGATGAGAGCGTGGAGAGCGCCAACTTCAGAGCGTCGATCCGATCGTGATATTTGAGACCGAGTTTGCCCCCTTCCCAACTCGGCTGTGTGAAGGCGCCGACGTAGCCGTTTTCGAACGGCAGGATGCCGTGGAACGATTGGTTAACCGTCCCGAAGGCATGGAGCGTCACGACCGCGGCCAATAAAGCGCCGGCCAGGAGATAGATCAAGCCGAGAACCGTTCTTGTTTTGGCTGAGTTGATCATGGGGGTTAGAAGGTGATCTGTGCCCCCGCAAACGCGCCGTTTTGGGTTACGGCCAGGGTCGGTCGAACACGCTCCAGAATCGAGTGATGCGTTCTTTCTTGAACGCGCCGGTTGTGCGCAGCTGTGCCGGCAAGTCCTCCGAGGGCATCCCACAGCAATGCTGGGAAGTACAATATGGCACCGAAGGAGATCATGACGCCGGTGCCGATGCTGCTAAGGTCGTGCTTCTCGGCGGGGGACATCGTCAGATTGTCGTACATGCCGGCCCAAAACAGAAAGCCTCCGAGAGTGCCGATTAGGAAATTTGCCACTCCCTGACCCGACTTTCCGGCATAGAAGAGCGCGTCCGCTGGGATTGGATCGAGGGCCAGGACCGTGGCCACGCCCATCGACTTAAGTTGGGGATTGTCCTCACCTGCCCAACTCGTTCCGTTTACGAGTACGAGACTTGCGAACAGAGTCAACGCGATCAGTTTTGTCTTCATGGCGCTCTCCTCAGAATCTTATTCTTACGCCCGCAACCGCACCATCATTTGTGACGGCCACCGTCGGTTCGACGTTGCTCCAGAAAGAGACCGGTCTTGCGATCGCCTTCTCATTGTATTCTTCGGTTCCATCGACGCCGCCGACGTAGTCCCAGATGAGCGATCCCAGGTACATCAGAACTCCGAGACCCATCCCTCCGAACGCTCCGAGACCACCGCAACCTGCTTTTACCTCGTAGTCGATACTGCAGTGCGACCGAGTTCCAAGGAGGAACAACCCGGCGCCCGCACCGGCCATGAGAAGACTACCAGCGGCCTGTCCCGGATGGCCCGAGTAAAGAAGCGCGTCCCCCGGGATCGGGTCCAACCCCAATACTCTGGCGAACGTGACCGATTTCAGTGTTAGGCCGTCATCCCATTCTTGGGCCCTGACGGTTTCCGTCAGAGTGAGAATCCCAGCGATGAGTCCGATGATCACGATCATCCTCACGAACACCTCTCTAGAAATGGATCTTCGCACCGGCGAACACCCCATTGTTTGTAACTGCAATCGCAGGTTGGAAGCGCTCGAAGAACGAACTCTGTCGGCGGATCTGCTGGTTGTGTTCCTGAACCCCCGAAATTCCACCCGCGGCGTCCCAGATCAGCATCGGGAAATAGAGAAGCCCGCCGAGAGCGACGAATGCTGCCGGAATTCCCCGGCAGTCACCTTCGTCATCGCAGTGGTCGGGCATGCTCGCCATCATTGCGAGGCCAGCAAAAAACGCGGCCCCACCGGGAAGCCCGAGCAATAAGTTGATCGTTCCCTGGATCGGTTTCCCTGCGTAGAAGAGTGCATCCCCCGGAATCGGATCAAGAGCCAATGCCCATGCGACCCCCTCTGATTTAAAAACTGGAATTATCCCGGCTTCCCCGGCCATCCCCTGGTGGGCCGATGCCAGCAGAACCAAACTTAGAACGGTTATTGCGTAGGCTTGTTTCATGATTTTCTTCTCGGAATGTCTAATTGCACCCCCCGTGCCAATCGTTTCGTGCGGAAAATGGTGTCAGGTCGCGCGATCCTGACACCGGAACTGTCAGGTGGACTGTCAGGATGGTCGGGCTACACTGAACGTCGATGGCAGATCGTCCATGGGTCGTGGGACACCGCGGGTTTCCGGTTGTCGCCCCCGAAAACACCTTCGCTTCGTTCGAAGCGGCGATCGCTGCCGGGGCTCGGATGGTCGAGTTCGACGTGACCCTCACGCGAGATAAGGTTCCCGTCGTCTTTCACGATCACACCCTCGACCGGACGACGAACGGGAAAGGTGCAATCCCGAGAAAGACTCTTGCCGAAATTCGCGATCTCGATGCCGGCAGTTGGTTCTCCCCGAAGTTCAGCGCCGAACGAATTCCTCTCTTCACCGACCTCCTCGACCGCCTCGGAGGACGGGTTCAGATGAACATTGAAATCAAGCGCGATGCCGTGAGTTTATTCCCTATTCGCGGGATCGAAGCGATTGTCGTGGAGGAGGTTCGGAAACGCAACCTTCAAGCCGGTGTGATTGTCTCGTCGTTTTCACCCCGCACCGTCCGACGTGTGAAGAAACTCGCCCCCGAACTCGAAACCGCCATCCTCCATGCAGGACCCCTGAACCAAGACCCAGGGAAATTCATCACGCGCGCAAGGGCGGACGCAGTCCATTTGTCGATCCGGGCTTTGGATGAGGCAATGGTTCGCAGAATCCAAGAGCGAAAAATCCCCCTCCGTGTCTACACGGTGAACGAAGAGGACGACATCCGGCGGATGGCGAACTGGGGCGTGGACGGGATCTTCAGCGATCAGGTCGCGCGGGCGCTCTCGCTCGTCAGACCTTGACGGTGACCTTCGGGAACGGCGGGCCCGGCTTGGCGAGGTAGTACCCCTGCGCGTAGTTGATCCCGAGCTCTTTGATGACCCGCAGGTCTTCCTTGGTCTCGACCCCTTCGGCGATCGTCTCGGCGTGGATCGACTGGGACAGGGCGCACAACGCCTTGATCATCTCCCGTTTTCCGGTCGATGCGCTCGCCCCGCGGATGATTGAAGCGTCGATCTTCACGTACCGCGGCTTGATCTCCATGATCGCCTCGAGGCTCGAGTAACCGGCGCCGACGTCGTCGATCGCGATCGCGATCCCGACGTTCGTGTAGTAGCTGATCGCCTGCTTGAAGTGCGAGTACTGGTCGATCGCGTTTCGCTCCGTGATCTCGAAGACGATGTCGTCGATCGGCATGTCGTTCGATTCGAGGAACCGGGCGAACTGGCTCGCCTCGAAGTCGGGGTCGTAGATCAGATTCGGCAACGTATTCACGAACAGCTTTTTTCCGCGTTCCTTCCCTTTCGCATTCACGATCGCGCGTTTACGGCAGAGCCGGTCGAGTTCGAAGACCAACCCGGTTTCCTCCGCGAGCGTGAAGAGGATGATGGGAGCTTCGATCTCGGAGTTTTTGGGGCCCCGGCTGAGCGCTTCGTACCCAGTCACCTCCCCGTCCTTGAGTCGCACGATCGGCTGATAGACGGTCGTGACCTGCTCCTCGAGGAGGATCTTCTGGAGCCGCCCGCGGTTCTTAAGCTCGAGCTGCGACATCTGGAGATCGGCGATGTCCTTGGCCTCGTCGATCAGGTTGTAGATCGACCGCCAGGTGTGGATCATCGGGTTCCGGACGACGAACGAGTACCCGACGTTAATCTTCGGCAGTCCCTTGATGTAGTTGTACAGCTCGAAGAAGAGGGTGGAGTGGAGGTAGCTCTGCACCCGCTCGCTGACCATCTCGACGTCGTCTTTCGAGAGGATGTGGCCGGTCCGTTCTTTGCGGCTTTCGGAGAGGAAGATGACGAACGAGTACCCGGCGACTTCGGTCAGCGCGATCAGGTCGTCCTGCCGGACCGTGACACCGCGCATGTTGAGCAGGACCTTCGAGATCCGCGTCATGATCTGGTCGAAGAGCTGGCTTCCGAATCTCTCCTCGATGTTCCGCAGTCGGTTCCCCTTGATATAGAGGACCCCGAGGGCGTTATCCTTCCGGAGCAATTCCTCGAGTTCGGGGAAGAGGGTCAGGTAACTGGAGAGTCCGCGTTCGTCGTCAATCAGACGCGCGCGGAGGTCTTTGGATGGAGTCGTCACGAACCTCGTTCATATGAGAGAACGAGGCGGATGTCTATCCGGGGACACAATACGAATTTCCGCCCCGGGCAGGGACCGGAAATAGGTGTGGTGTCACCCGATTAGTTCTTGAGATTTTCGCCCAGGTATTCGATGGAGAATTTCACCTCGACGGGAGGCTCGTCCTCATCCAGTTGAATGAAGTCGGAAGTGTAATGGTTCCACTCCGTGGCGTTGGGAACCGCTTTCAGAAAGTAAGTGATGTTGCTCCACTTGGAATCGAGGCGTTCCACCCGCACGAAAATCGCGAACTTGGGAACCAGTCCCTTGGCGCCGGTAAATTTTTTGACGCACTTTGGATAAAACTTCTTAATGAGTTGTTGCGCGTAGTTCGGGGGGTACATGATGTCGGTTCCTGTGCTGTTCCGGACATCCCCTTCCGAAAGCTTGATTTCGATCTGGTGATCCAAACTCAGGTCCAGATCCGCGAAGCCGAATCTGGCATCCCCTTCCGTCTTCACTCCGGGTGTGTCGGCGGTGGGAACCATCTTGTGCGGCGTGAGCCTCACCAGATCTTTCTTCGGACGTGCGGCCGGCGGCACTTCAGTCGAGCAGACGACACCCGTATCGACATAAATGTTGTAGAACGGCTGGTCGTCCCGCGGGATGTTTCTTACAACGGAGGCAGTCACGCGCACGGTGTAACGGTCGTCGTAGTACTTGTGAGCCTTCTTACTGAATTTTTCTTCGATCTTCTTTTGCTCGGCCAGCATCTTTTCGAAGTCAGCCCGCTTTGCCTTTTTGATCGAATCCCGCTGAGCCTCCGAGAAATTCTGGCCGAGCGCGGGGAACGTCAAGCTCAACAGTACGATCACAAGCCATGGAAACCGTTTCGTCATAATCATCCTCATCAAAGCAAAATCAGGGCCAGGCGGATTCCCATAGAATCAATACGTTGTCAACCCGGTCTGGGGGCTGATTGCCGCTGGGTGGGGCTTGAATGGGGCGAGGGAGACGTTGCCTACCTCAGATCGAATGCGCGGATCTTGAACTGGGTTCCGGTGGCCTTATCTTTCCGGCTGAATGATTGCCACTCGGGCTGATTCAATTCACCTAAATTGACGAAGGCCGACGCGACCGGCTTGTCGAGATCGTTCATGTTGGCGATCGTAATCACGACGCCATGGTCCGCCATCAATTCCTTACAGGTGGGTCCTGGATCGTAATAGTAATCCTTACCTCCGACGTCATCGATCATCTGCTTGCCTGTGAACAAGATCTCAACCTTGCCGTTGGAAAAGAGACTCCCTTTCTTCTCCTGAGGGGTGATCCCTTGCCCGGTGATCTCGGTCGGCTTTCCCGGATACCGCAGGTAGCAGTACATGCCGGCGTGTGCCGTGATCTGAAATCGTGCCTTCGAATTCGAACTCTTGGCGGTCACCGTAAACTTATAAGCCGGCTCGTTCTCCCATTTCTTCTTCTTCTTCGCGGGCGCCTCGCGCGCCTCTTTCTCGTTGAACTTCCTGAGCCTCTCTTGATCCTGCTCTCTCTGAACCTGTTCCATGGTTCTTTGAGCCCAGGCCGGGCTACCTGGGAGCAGGAACGCCACGCCAACAAGAATTGAGAGTACGTTTCGGTTCATCGGAGATCTCCTTACGTCCCCTATTTTAGCAAGAAAGGGGCCATAACTTTTGTTGCGATATCAATACGTTACCAACCAACCCCTTGCAGAAAAATCGCCAATTGCGACCCCTGTGGGGCGGAAAGCCGGCGGCGTTCTCGTACGTACGCCTTGTATTGTCAACCCGTTCCGCGGGCGGATCGCCGCGGTTTGGAATTTCGGCGAGGAGGGGCGGGGGGGCGGTTATCGTCGTTTCGGGCTTCTCTCGCCATGACCTTGAACTGGACGCGGTTGGCGGGATCGGTTTTCGTGAAACTCTTCCATCCCGGTTCCCCGAGGTGGGTTTCCAGAAAGTACCCCGAGCCGACCTTTGTCCCATCCTTTCGCCGGATCGTGATCTCCATCCCGAAATCAGCGTTCCTCGACGACCTGCAATCCCCCTCGACTTCGTCGAGGAGAAACGATCCCTTTCCTCCGCTGACCCCGTCGATCAGCTCCTTCCCGGTGAAGGCGATCATGGCCGACTTGTCCTTTTGCCCCATCGAAAGACTCGCCAATTTGGTGATCGAGCGGGTCTCCTCGCTCTTCACTTCCTCCGGCTTCTTCTCCGGCACGCCGGTGTCGCAAAAAATGCTCGCGCGCGCGGTGATTTTGTAACTCGCCTCAGAATCGGGACCTTCTGCCTTGATCTTGACCCTGTAGATTTCGTCTTTCGCCCACTTCTTGATCGTCTCTTTGGCCTGGCGCTGTTCCGAGTCGGCGATGCTCAACCGGTTCAGGCTCTTTGGAACCCCCTTCATTCTTTTCGCTCGCGCGAACAGCTCCCCGTTTGCGCAGAGGAACGCGAGCGCCAGAAGAAGCGGCAGACCGTTCCGGCTCATCACCCCTTATGGTTTAGCAAGAAGGAGGCCATAAAAACAACAACAATATCAATGTGTTGAATTTTCCTATGGCGCGTCAGGTCGGAAAAGATTGCGGCGTGCCCCTTCCTTCGCCTCCCGGCTGTACGGCATGAATCTGGCGGCGTTTTCGTGCGCCCGCTTCGCCTTTTCGGTTTCTCCCGTCACTTCGAACAGCGAGGCCAGATAGAGGTAAGCCGGCCCGTAGTTCCCATTCTTCCGGAGCGCCTCCAGATAGATTTCTTTCGCCAGCGCAGGTTCCCCCAACTGCCGGGCCAGATTCCCGAGGTTCACGATGTCGGGGATCGAGACGTCGACGGTCGAGAAGTTGCGGAGCCACGTCTTAACAACCTCCGGGGAGGTGCCGCTTCTTAGAGCGTTGTGGAGCGTGAGGATCGTGTACCCGAGATTCGACGGGTTGATCCGCGTCGCCATACCGAACGCCACCGCCGCCTTCCCATGCTCTCCGGCGTCGGACAGGGCGATCCCCAGCTCCCCCCAGGCGAGATCGCTTTCCGGATATTCGATCGCCACGTCCTGCCAGATCGAAATCGGGTCGCGGTATCGGAGGTTCTGAAGGACCGAGTGCGCTGCGTAGGAAAGAAATAGCCCCCCCAGAATCGCAGCTCCGGCCCAGCTCGGGATAAATTTTCTCCTCGTCCGGATCCAATCGACCAGCCGCAGGAGAAAGAACGTCATCAGAAAGGAGAGACCCAGAAGCGGGACGTAAAGGCGGATCGTGTCCATCACGAGATAGAGAGGAAACACCATCGTCGGAACGATCTGGATCCAGAACAGAGCGATCGAAAACGGAACGAGACCGATCTTCCTCCAGCGGATCGAGACCAGAACGGAGAGCGCGAGCAAGAAAACATCGATCGTCACCGCGTTCCAAGGGATCGCCCGGAGCGGGGAGGGGTCGTCGAGAATTCGCGGGTCGGGGAGAGGCCATTGAAGGAAGTAGCGTGGGAGGGTCTGGAGGGAAGTCCAGATATACTCCGCCCGGGAAAGAGAATGGGGACTCGGGATGATCCGGCGATGTTCCCCGAGCCAGCGATTGATCTCGATGAAACGAAACCAATAGAAACCGACGGCGATCAGGAGAAGGGGAAGATAGAGGAGAGTCGATCGTTTTCGATGTACGAAAAGATCGGCGGCCGCGAGAATCGCGGGGAAAAGGAGCGCCGATTCCTTGATCGAGAGAGCCGCCAGAAAAATTGCCGTCTGTAGCAAAACGACTCGGATCCGATAGGTCGGTCTCCCCCGTTCTCGCGCTTGGAGAATCAAGGACGAGAGCAGGAGCGTCGTTTCGAGCAGGGTGCTCCGCTTCCAGATGAAATTGATCGGAAAAGTCTGGATCGGATGGACGAGGAAGAGGAGGGCGGCGGCGATCGGAATCAGGCGGCCCGTCGGGGAGAGGACGCGGCGCAGCCAGAGAAAGAGGAGGAAGCTGTTGCCGATATGGATTGCTAGATTGACGGTACGAAACGATTCGGGGGACGGGCCGACGAGGAGCTGATTCAGCCAGAAGGTGATCATCAGGCCGGGACGGAAGCCGGTGAACAGATGATTCTGGTCGATGAAGTAGTTCGTCAGCCAGATCCAGGGGGTTTTCCCGAAGATCCACCCGTTGTCTCGGAGGACGAAGAGATCGTCGAAGTAGAACGGGTTCGGCAGAGAGATGCCGTGAACGAGGAGGCCAGCTGCGGGCAGGAGGAGAAGGAGGAGCGATGCTCTCGTCTTGGGCATTTCTTTCGAAAAGCGTAAACTTTTCTTCCGGCTCTCGTCGATGTTTTTGGTAAGATCTTCGTGCTACGATAGATATTTGGACTTTCGTTTCGAAGGGGATGCGCACGATTGTAAGAAACCGATTGCGGGGGGTTACCCTGGTCGAAGTGGTCGTCGTTCTGACGATCGTGGCGGTTCTCCTTACCGTCTTCATCGCGACGTTGCGGGGCACCGAATCCGGGGACTATATCAGTCGCGGAACCCAGCAGATTTACGACGATCTGATCCTGATCCGCAGCCGGGCTCTTTCAACGAATGCCGATCACCGGATGACGTTCCAGAACGTGACCTCCTGGAAGATCCAACAGTACGATACGGATACGGCGACTTGGACCGACATCGGGGATATCCGGAACATGCCTTCGGATACCTACCTTGCAGCCCTTCCTTCCATTGTCATCACCGCCACTCCCCGGGGCATGTTCCTAAATGCACTGGGTTCCTCCTCCGCTTTCGTGACCATCACGGGATTGGGGGCCGCGAGAACCAAATCGATCTATATTTTTCCTGGGGGGGCCATTGAACTCAAGACCCCATAGAATCCGCCTTCTGGCGTTCTCTCTCATCGAGATGATGATCACGCTCCTCATCTCGACCGTCGTGATCGCCGGCATCTATTCGTTCGTGGCCAAGACGAGGAAGACGGCGACGGTCCAGCGGCTTCGGGCCGACACCGAGTCGATCGCCCAAATCGCGTTCTTCATCATCGGGCGGGACATCCGCCGGGCCGGGTCGAATCCGGCGGGGGCGATGGGGTACTCGGCAGGAGCGGTCATCCCGATCGGCATCGCCTCGTCCGACCAGATCCAGATCTACGCCGACCTGAACGGCAACGGATCGATCGATCCCGTGAGCGACGAGAACATCACGTACCAGTACATCGACAATCCGGACAGCCCCGATGGAGTCAAGGATGAGATCCGCCGCCAGGCGGGAAACCACCTCGTGATCGAAAACGTACGGGCGTTCGACCTGAGCTATCAGGTTATAGGGCACACCGATTGGATCACGACCGCAGCCGACCCGAGCCTCATCCGTCTCGTCCGCCTCCACATGGTCGCCGGAACCGGGAGAGTCAACCCGAACACCGGGACCGAGGACACGAAGGAGATCCAGATGGACTTCAAACTCCGGAACTTCCGGTAGGAGGGGGTATGGAAAGGAAACGTCGGTACCGAGAAAGCGGTTTTGTGGTCGTCATCGCCCTGATCGCACTGATGGCGATGAGCTTCTTCCTGATCACCGGGGCGGCGACCACCACCTCGGCCGTCAAGGTGAGCGGCAACTACTCGAAGACGGTCGACATCTTCAACATTGCCGAAGCGGGGCTGGCAAGAGCCCGGCCGCGTCTGGAGCCGGCCCTATCCGCCGCAAACGGATTCACGAGCATCCTGACCACGTATTACGGGGCGTACCTGATCTCCTCGACGCCGTTCAACGGCGGGACGTACGAAGTCACCGTGGATGACGACGAGCGGGACGGTGATTCCAACCCCCTGAACGACACGAACGGGATCATCAAGGTGATCTCGACCGGCCGGAACAACCAGGGGGGAAAAGGCATCATCACGACCTATGTCCAGCTGATCAACGGGACCAATCCGATCACCTATCCTCCGAACCCGAGCGACTGCTCCCCGACCCCTCCGGGCGGCTGCGATTCGGCAATCCTCGCCTGCGGGGCGATCGACACGCTCCAAAAAGGGACGAACGCGACGATCGACGGGGCGAACTATCCGTATCCCCCTTACGGCTGTACCGGGTCGGGGTGTAACACGACCCCGGAAGCAGGAACGACCGCGAACTGGGACATCATCGGGAGTTCCACGGTCAACGTCAGTGTGTCGGGGGGTGCCACTCCCGCAATTGCGGACCAAAGTACGGGCTCCGCAGCAGGCTGTGACCAGTGGCAGACGTTTTATAACCAGTGGGCCTCGGTCAGCGCCTCTGCCCCGGGGGTTGAGGTTTTGACGGGGAGCAATTACACCGGGGACAATCCTTGCACCAGCCCGAAAATCTTCATCATCAACACGGCGTCGACCAGCATCAATATCAAGGGATACTCCTGCGGGGTTTATGTGGTCGCCAGCAACACGAGCATCGACATGTCCGGAACGACGACGATGGTCGGGCCGGTCCTGATGATGGGGGCCTTTTCCGACATGACATTCACCGGGGAGGTCGGCACCTGCCAACTTCTGGGGAAGATCATCTTCCGTTCCGAGACGCCGGACGCGGTGAAGGAGCTTTCCGTGAAAGGAAATGCACTCGTTGCGTTCAGCAGCTCCGGGATGGCCGCCGGCCTTGAGGCGGTCAATAACGCAAACGGCACCGGAACCGGCGGTGTGCCGGGACGGTTGATCACGGCGGCCTGGGAAGAAAGTTACTAATACTATACACCTCCGGTCGGCTCCATTACGCTTTTGAACGACTGCGTATGAGGGGGAGAAGATCCACCCAGAGGGGGTTGACGGTCCTCGAGATCGTTCTGGCGACCTTCCTTTTGTTTGCGCTGACGGTGTCGTTCTTCACGCTCCGACAGAAGAAAGTGATCGCTCTTTCATCGAGGGATTGTGTCGAGAAGAAGTGGAGCTGGATCCGGATGGCGGATGAGATCGAAACCAAGCTCCGGAGATGGGAGATCTCGGCCGCCCCCTGTCTCAAAGCCGGGTTTTCGCCGATCGGGACCGACGAGAAAACCGGGGCCTTCCGGCTTCTCGAAATCGAAGCGGCCGCTCCCACGGTACGTTCCATGCCTTCCCCGAACCAGCTTCCGCTTCCGACGGGGCTGGAGTTCGCTGCGGGGCAGCAGGTCATCGTCTGTTCGGACAACGTGGTGGGGTCGGGCACGGTTCGGCGGGTGGTCGCCGGGAGAGCTCAGATTTTTGTCGAGATCGCTCCCGAAGGGAACTCGATCACGACGCTCTTTCCGGGGGGTTCGTTCGTCGTCGGCGTCCGTCCGGTCTTCTTCGATGCGGAAGAGGTGAGCGGAACGCAGAAGATTCTGTACGAACGCCGGTCGGTGAACGAGCGGAAGCCGCTCGGCTCCGGATTCGAACGGTTCCGTCTGGCCGGCACCGTGGAAAAGGGACGCGATACGGTTCTCGCGGCGCTCGATTTCGAATCGGGAGACTGCCGCTTGCGGCGCCGATTCCCGCTTTCGGGGATGGGGACGATGCCTCGCCCGGGGAGATGGTGGATCCGGGAGGGGGAGCTGTTCTTCGAGCCCTGGCTCGTCATCGCGGAGGAGGTGGGGAGATGAGGGATATCCCCGGCGTCGCCTGGATCTTGGGGGGGTTCGTTCTCTTTGCGATCATCCTCTTCATCTACAGCAAGACCGGCCCCGTGCTTTTGCCTCCCGCGGAAAGTGCCTGGTCGCAAGTGGAAGAGATTCGTGCGAAGCTTACGACTCGGAAGATCACTCTCCGGGTGAGCGAAGCGCGCGACGAAACGGCCCCTCCGTATCGTCTCGAACTCCGGCGCCTGAAAGACCTGGAGGGGAGTCCGGGGGCCGCCCGGTACCTTCTCGAACTCCGGCCGATGTCGTTCCATTTGCTGAAAGACTCGTGGCTGGGGTCGGGGGTGGAAGTGGCTTTTTTGGATCTTCAGCCGACCGAAATGTTTGGAATTATCCGGCTGGTTTCTCTTCGGAAGGTAGATACGAAACTTTATTAGGGAGGTCGCATGATTTGGCGCAGACGTAAGAGTTTTGTGAACCCCAGACAGCAGATCTGGTTCGGCCTCGAAGTGGTCTTCGTTGCGATCGGCTTCATCATCCTCTGCGCGTTCCTCCTCTTCGTCCCCCCGATGAGCGATTGGTTCGGGGAGGAGTCGGCCCCCTGGCTGCTCGATGAGTTGAACCGCACGATCCTGATCAAATGGCCGCTCATGTTCGTGGCGATGATCGTTCTTTTCATCATCGGGGTCCTGATGGCTCATCGGCTCGCGGGGCCGATGCAGGGGTTGTCGAACGTGCTGAGTGCTTGGATGGAGGGGGATCGGAGCGCCCGTGTCCGATTCCGGAAGTACGATTACCTCCTTCCGATGCGGGAGCCGTTGAACCACTTCCTGGAGACCGAGGAGAATGTGGTGACGCAGGCCCAGGAGCTCGCGAGGTCGGTGATCGCGGGGAACGATTCGACGGGGGCCAAACCGAAGGCGGAGGAACTCCTCGCGCTTCTCAAACGACCGGACGGAGCCGAATGATCCGTTCCCTTCCCCCTCGTTCCGATCCGGGGTTTACGCTGATCGAGGTAATGGTCGGCGTGGTCATCTTTGTCGTCGGTCTGATCGGTTTCGCGGGAATGACGATGATGCAGGCGCAGGGGAATCGCGTCGCGAAAGGGTCGGACGAGGCTGCCACCCTGCTCCAATCGGCAATCGAGGATTTCGCGAACGTCGCCTGGAACGCCCTGGGGACGGACGCTTCCGCTCCCAGCCTCAACGGCCTGAACGGCGGATCGGTTTATACGATCGGACCGCTCAACAAGATCGGACAAGAGTCGGGAGCTGGGAGCGGGCCATACTCCTATTTCCGGAGCATCGTGATCTGTACCTCTGCGACGACCGGCGTGACCGTCGGCGGGAGCCCCACCTATTGCGGGGGGAACGTGACCGGAACGTACCGCCCTCCGGAACTGGCCTGTGACAACCTCAATCCTGCTCTTTCGACGAGCGAGAAGCTGATCCGAGCCCTTGTCGGTTGGACCGACCGGAACGGCCGGTGCCACTACAAGGTCACCAATTCGCTCTCGTTCAACTGGTAAGGCCGATTTTCCAATTGACGCGATTTGCTGTATAGGGGCCTGCCTATGGAGCTGCCGAGTTTCGGGACCCTTTTCCCCTCGAGGCGGAAGGAAGAGCCTTCAACCCTGAGCACGTACTGCGGCTCGCCGATCAAGGCCATCACCCCTGGCCTCCCGAAGCTGACCACCTCTCTCTGTCCTACCTGCTCCCGCGTCATCGAGGCGACGCTCAACGAAAAGAACGGCGATGTCTGGATGGACAAGGTCTGCCCCGAACATGGTGCGATGAGCTTCTTCGTCTTTCGGGACGCGAACCTCTTCAAAGAGGTCGAACGCTGGACGTTCGGGGATGAACGCGGCTTTTCGAACCCTCCGGTCACCAATGCGGAAACCTGTCCGACCGATTGCGGGATGTGCAACCTGCACGTCAGCCACACGGCGATCGGGATGGTCGATCTGACGAATCGCTGCAATTTGAAGTGCCCGGTCTGCTACGCCAACGCGAACGTCTCCGGGATGGTTCTCGAGCCAAGCTACGACGAAGTGGTGACGATGCTCCAGAAGCTTCGTGACCTCCGCCCCGTGCCGTGCCAGTTCGTCCAGTTCGCCGGCGGCGAGCCGACGATTCACCCGCGGGTCCTCGACATCATCAAGAAGACGAAGGAGATGGGGTTCACGCACATCCAGTGCCCCACGAACGGGATCCGCTTCGCCGACGCCGAGTTCACGCGGAAGACGGTCGAAGCGGGGCTTCACACGCTTTATCTGCAGTTCGACGGGTTCGACGACGAGATCTACCGCGAGACCCGCGGCGCGCCGCTGATGGAACTGAAGATGAAGGCGATCGAGAACATGCGGGCGAACGGTGCGCGCGTGGTCTTGGTGCCGACGATCCTCAAGGGACTGAACGACCACCAGGTCGGCGATATCGTCCGGTTCGCGGTGGAGAACGTCGACGTGGTGACCGGGATCAGCTTCCAGCCGGTTTGTTTTTCCGGCCGCATCTCGAAAGAAGAGCTGGATCGCCAGAGATACACGCTGGGAGACTTGGCGCACGACGTAGAGGACCAGACGAACGGTCTCATGAAGGTCGACCGGGATTGGGTGGCGCTCTCCTCGATCACGCCGTTTTCGAAGCTCCAGAGCGCGCTCACCGGGAAGCACGCGACGACGGTCTCGAGCCATCCGCACTGCTCGATCGGCGGGTTCCTCTTCGTCGACAAAGATCAGAAAGCGACGGCGATGACGGAGTTCCTGAACTACAAGGCGCTTGTCACCGACTTGAACAAACTGGCGGAGAAGACGAAACCGACGTCGTTCCAGACCTACACGAAGATCCGGGCGTACCAGGCGCTCAAGAAGCATTTCAACCCGAAAAAGGCGCCGAAGGGGCTGACGTGGGACCGGTTCCTGAAGAGCCTCGACGGATACCGCAGCAAGGAAGTGGCGCGTGCGAAAAACTGGCAGGGGACGCTCTTTCCGACCGTCTTCGTCGCCGGGATGCATTTCATGGATCATTACAACTACGACGTCGAGCGGGCGAAGCGGTGCGTGGTCCACTACTCGACGCAGGACGGGAAGATCTACCCGTTCTGCACTTACAACGCCGGTCCTTATTTCCGCGAGAAGGTCGAGGCGGGGCACCAGATCCCGATGGCGGAGTACCTCGGGAAGACGCGCGGGAAGCCGACCTCCCCGACCACCGGCCACGCCTAAAATCGGGACACACGACTGGACCCGAATTGATTTGAGAATTGGTGGAGCTGACCAGGATCGAACTGGCGACCTCTTGAATGCCATTCAAGCGCTCTCCCAGCTGAGCTACAGCCCCACCGGCTGAAAAGCGACGCTTTCTACCGTGACCGCGGGAAAATACCAGTCATTTCTGGGCGACCGGGGGCTCGTCGTCGGTCCGCGTGCGGACGAGCTTTTCCATCTCCGTCCGCCGTTCCTCGATCCGCGCGGTCAGCGTGTCGACCCGCTCGACGATCAGCTTCAACTCCTCCGACGTCACTTCCCCCCTTTTGACCAACTCGGCCGCCTTCATCCCAAGCTCCTGGAAGAGGGCCGTCCGCTCCCGCTGGAGCGAAGTGGCGTCGTATTTGAGTCGTCCGATCTGGAAGAGCTTTGTCAGCTCGTACCGCAGCCACTCCATGAACTCGAGCAGTCGGTCCCGGACTCGTTCCATCCTCGGATTCGAACCTGTTTCCCCGGGCGTCACAGGCAGAGACGTTAGCAGGCGCTTCGGGGGGGATCAAGAAGCGGACGATTCCGACGGGGTCTCGCGAGAGTAGTTTCGGAAGTAGACGACGGCCGACCAGAGGGCGAGCCCGACGGCGAGATAGATCAGGATCTTTCCCAGTGCCGTCCAGGGGAGGCCGAGCCAGTGATACTCCGGACCTGCCAGCAAGATGGCGACGCCAAAACCCTCCGCAAAGACCTTGGCGCGACCCGAAAATGACGGAGCGATCGCGATCCCCTCGGCGCTGGCCAAGGCTCGCAGCGCGTTCACCACCACCTCGCGCCCGACGAGCAGGATCACCACGAGGACGTTCACGGCGTTCAGATGGGTCAAAAGGATCAGCGCCGTGATCACCATCAGCTTGTCCGCCATCGGATCCATGACTTTTCCCAGGCGCGTGATCTTTTTCATCCGCCGGGCCAACATTCCGTCGAAAAAGTCGGTCCAGAAGGCGACGCCGAAGAGAACGGCGGCCAAAAAACGATCTCCGGTGGTCGGTGTTTCGTAGAGGAGGTAGATCAAAAATGGGATCGAAAGGATCCGAAGCGCGGTCAACGCGTTGGGGATGTTCCAGATCGAGCGACTATTCGGCGACGACTCGCGGTCGAGCGGGGTCAATGGAAGCGGAGCGTGAGGCGAGTTCGGCAAAGTGTGCGTGATACTTCCGTACCTTGCTGAGGTAGTCAACGGTTTCAGGGTAGGGAGGGACCCCGCGGTGTTTTCGGATCGCTCCCTCACCTGCGTTGTAGGCTGCCACCGCGAAGTCGATATTTCCGTCGAATCGTTTCAGGAGTTTCTTCAAGTGCGCGATGCCCGCCGTCAAGTTCGCCGTCGGATCGGTCGGATCGACGACGCCGAACGAACGCGCGGTCTCCGGCATCAACTGCATCAGGCCGCGGGCCCCCTTCTTGGAAATGGCACTCGCGTCGTACTCCGATTCCGCCTTAACAACCGCCTCGACCAGCGGTGCCTCGACGTTCAGTTCTTGGGAAAGCTTTGCGATCAGGTCTCGAAGCTCCGCCTTGGAGTATTTTCGGATCGCGGTTCGGAACGCGACGATCTCGCTCTCCAACCGGACGATGTAGTTGTCGACGGAGGGAGGTTCGTCGCTGAAACGAACGGTTCCTGTCGAATCTTCGTACGAATAGACCGCTCCGGCCGAAGCGTTCGATGAACTCAGGAACACGACCGGAAAGAGCAGAAGTCCGACGAAGGCGGTTTTAGAGAAGAGCAACGAAACTAATCATAACAAAAGTAATATATTTGTCAGTAATATACGTAACTAACTATAATATATAAACAATTATATGAATATACTTACAACATTCCGAAAAGTTCGCGTTCGAGTACGCCGGTCGATGCAAGTGTCCGTTTGGAGCCGAGTCCGGAACTGTCTGGCAGATCCTGTCGATTAGCGTAGTCGGCGTTGATCTCGACTGAAATTTCGAGACGACTCCCGTTCCCCTCCTCGGTCACCCGTACTAGGTAGGAATACCTCTCCTGCTCGTACCGTTCCCGATGGTCCTTCAGACGTGAGACTACAGCGAGTCGGTCCATGTCGACCGCCTTCGAGGTGGTCTTCAGGCTCCGAGTTGCGGAATCGAACGTATCCATCGAAAACCCTTGCTGCTGAAGGACTTTCGACATCTTCGCGAAGGCCGAGTCGGGGGGGGGGTCGATCGAAAAGCTTCCTTGGTTCGGTTTCGGAGCCGGCTTTGTGCAGGCGAGGAGCACGAACGACGCTAGAATAAGAGAATTGACAACATATATATGGGCACGTAGTGTCACGCTGAGACCCTGATCATGTCGCGGAAGAAGATATCTACCACGGTGTACATCACCGAAGACCAGAATGAGAAGCTGAAGCTGCTCAATAAGAAGACGAAGGTGCCGGTCGCCGAGTTTATCCGGCAGGGAATCGACATGATTCTCGAGCGGTACAGGAATCAGATCCCCGGCCAGATGTCGTTCTGATGCCCCGTTTTCTCGTCACCGGCGGGGCCGGGTTCATCGGATCTCATCTCTGCGAACGCCTTTTAGGAGGCAAGAACAACGTCATTGCCGTCGACAACCTGTCAACGGGAACGCTCGCCAACCTCGACTCGCTCAAGAAAGAGCCCCGCTTCGAATTCATCCGTGGAGACGTGGCGGAGAAGATCCCCGACGTCGGAAAGGTCGACGGGGTTCTTCACTTCGCGTCGCCGGCCTCCCCGTGGGATTTCGTGCCGCTCGCGATCGAGATCCTCAAAGTCGGCTCCCTCGGGACCTTCCATGCAATCGAGTACGCCCATAAACACGGGGCGTGGTTCTTCATGGCATCGACCAGCGAGGTGTATGGCGACCCGAAGGAGCACCCGCAAAAAGAGACCTATCTCGGGAACGTCAGTACGACCGGAGTCCGGTCGGTCTACGACGAATCAAAACGCTTTTCCGAAGCGGTAACGGCGGCGTACCGCCGGAAACACAAGCTTCCGGTCTCGATCGTCCGGATCTTCAACACCTACGGTCCGCGAATGCGTCCCAATGACGGCCGGGTGGTTCCGAACTTCATCTCCCAGGCCCTCCAAGGGGAGCCGATCACGATCTACGGGGACGGCTCCCAGACCCGGTCCTTCTGTTATGTCGATGATCTCGTAGACGGATTGGTGCGATTCGTGGACAAACGGCCCTCCGATCCGATCAACCTCGGAAACGATCGCGAGACCTCGATTCGGGAGATCGCCGAAACGATCGTCCGCCTCTGCAACTCCAAGAGCGGTTTTGTCAGCGAACCGTTCCCCGAAGGGGACCCGAAACTCCGATGCCCCGACCTGACCCGGGCCAAGAAGATCCTCGGCTGGTCGCCGAAGACGTCGCTAGAGGCGGGCCTTCGCAAAACAATCGACTACTTCCGGATCGCCTAACACGATTCCTTCGCTTCTCTGTGCTATAGAGTCCCGGCCCAGCTCAAATGACGCAGTTCATTCGCAACTTTTCAATTATCGCGCACATCGACCACGGGAAGTCGACGCTGGCCGACCGCTTTCTGGAGATCACCGGGGCGGTTGCGATGCGGGACATGGAGGCGCAGTACCTCGACGGGATGGATCTGGAGCGGGAGCGCGGGATCACGATCAAGGCGCAGACCGCCCGCCTCAAGTACCGCGCGTCCGACGGGCAGGAGTACCAGTTCAACCTGATCGACACGCCGGGGCACGTCGACTTCTCCTACGAGGTGTCGAGGAGCCTGGCGGCCTGTGAGGGTGCGATCCTTCTCGTGGATGCCTCACAGGGGGTTCAGGCTCAGACCCTCGCACACACCTTCCAAGCGATCGAGCAGGGGCTCGAGATCATCCTGGTCCTGAACAAGATCGACCTTCCGAACTCCGACGTCGAGCGGGTGAAGAAGGAGATCACCGACGTGATCGGCCTCGACACGTCTCGGACGATCTCGATCAGCGCTAAGGAGGGGACCAACGTCGAGGCGGTGTTGGAGGAAGTGGTGGCCCGGATCCCGCCCCCCCGGGGGTCGGTTTCGGAACCGCTCAAGGCGCTTCTGTTCGACAGTTGGTACGACTCGTACCTGGGGGTGATTTCACTCGTTCGCGTCATCGACGGGACGATCAAAAAAGGAATGAAGATCCGTTTCATGGCGACCGGGCGCGATTGCGAGGTGGAACGTGTCGGGGTCTTGACGCCGAAACCGACCGCGATCGACGAGCTCGCCGCCGGGGAAGTCGGGTTCCTGGCTGCGGGCTTGAAACAGGTCTCCGAGACGCGGATCGGGGAGACGATCACCGAGCCGAACCGGCCGACAAAGGAAGCTCTTCCGGGGTTCAAGATCGTGAAGCCGACCGTCTTCTGCGGGATCTTCCCTACCGCCGAGCAGAACTACTCGGAGCTGCGGGATGCGCTGGAGAAGCTTCGGCTCAACGACACGTCGTTCACGTTCGAGCCGGAGACCTCCTCGGCGCTCGGATTCGGCTTCCGCTGCGGCTTTCTGGGCCTTCTCCACATGGAGATCATCCAGGAGCGGCTGGAGCGGGAGTTCAACGTCGACCTGATCACGACGGCACCGACGGTCGCATACGAGGTGAAGCTTTTGAACGGAAAGACGATCGAAATCGACAACCCGGATCACCTCCCTCCCGAGCAGGAGGTCGACGAGATCGCGGAACCGATCATCCGGGCCACGATCCACACGCCGCAGGAGTTCGTCGGGGCGATCCTGGCTCTCTGCGAAGGGAAACGGGGGACACAGGTCGGAATGGAGTACCCAAGCCCGAATCACATCGTCCTCCGGTACGATCTGCCGCTTGCAGAGATTGTTCTCGATTTCTACGACAAGCTGAAATCGAGCTCGAAAGGGTACGCCTCGCTCGACTACGAGCTCCAGGGGTTCGTCCCCGCGAACGTCGTCAAGCTCGACCTCCTGATCAACGGCAAGAAAATCGACGCCCTCTCGATCATCATCCACCGGGAGAACGCCTACTACCGAGGCCGAGAGCTGGCCCGGAAGCTCAAGGAGGCGATCCCGAAGCAGATGTACGAGGTGGCGATCCAGGCGGCGATCGGAAACAAGATCATCGCCCGGGAGAGCATGTCGGCGATGCGCAAGAACGTGACTGCCAAATGCTACGGCGGCGACATCACGCGGAAGCGGAAGCTTCTGGAAAAACAAAAGGAAGGGAAGAAACGGATGAAGCGGCTGGGGAACGTCGATGTTCCGCAAGAGGCGTTTCTCGCAATCCTCAAGGTGGACTCGTGATCGCGAAGGAAAACCTTGCTTTAGAGACCCGCCGTCATTAAGGGGAGGAACCGATGGGGAAGGGACCGAACAGCTTCAACTTCGTAGGTTTTTTTCTCGTCGTGCTCTCGATCGCGGGATTTTATCTTTGCTACAAGTACGTTCCGGTCGTCTGGAACAAGCAGAAGCTCGAGGATGCCGTCAAAGAGATATCGTATAGCGCGGCACGTTCGGAGGACGACCAACTCCGGAAGACGTTGATCGAGACCGCCCATAATGACATGGAGATTGACCTTCAAGAGGGGGATATCGAGATCACTCGTTTCTCCGAGCGGATCCGGATCCGTGTCACCTGGCGCCCCACGGTCCGTTTCTTGGGGGTCTGGTCGCTCCAACACGCCTGGAATGTGGTTGTAACCACCACCTTTTATTAAGGAGAACCGTCGATATGGAGCTGTGGATCCGGAACGGACGTCTGATCGACCCCGCCGAGGGGCGTGACGGAGCGTTCGATCTCTGGATCTCCGACGGCTCGGTCCGCGCGATCCTTCGCCCTGGAGAATGTCTCGGACGGGTCGATCGGGAGATCGACGCGACCGGTGCGGTCATAACCCCCGGGTTTGTCGACCTTCACGTTCATTTCCGGGAGCCAGGACAGACCGATAAAGAGGATATCGAGTCGGGGAGCTTATCCGCAGTCGCCGGCGGCTTCACGTCGGTCCTCTGCATGGCGAACACGACCCCTGTCAACGACTCTCCGGAGATCACGAGTCGGATCCTGGATCGGGCCCGTCAGGTCGATCTCTGCCGGGTCTATCCGGTCGGAGCGGTGACTTGCGGGCTCGAAGGGAAGGAATCGGCCCCTCTCGCGGAACTTCGTCAAGCCGGGTGTGTCGCGTTCTCCGATGACGGTCGCCCCTGCCACAACACCCATCTTCTCCGGCGGGCGCTGGCAGAATCGAAACGGTCCGGTCTCCTCATCATCGAACATTGCGACGACCCGAACGAAGTGGCGGGACTTTCGCGCGCGCTGACGATCGCGGCGGAGACGGGGGGGCGCCTCCACATCGCCCACGTGTCGTGCCGCGAGTCGGTCGACCTGATCTCCCGATTCCGAAAACACCTCCCGACGTTGACCTCGGAAGTGACACCGCATCACCTGGTCCTTACCTCCCTTGCGATCGATACGCACGGGACGAACGCCAAGATGAACCCCCCGCTTCGGACCGAGGAGGATTGCGCCGTCCTCCGAACGGCTTTGGCCGCCGGTATGATCGACGCGGTCGCGACCGACCATGCCCCTCACACTCCGCAAGAGAAGGGCCGGCCGTTCCCGGAGGCGCCCAACGGCGTGATCGGTCTCGAGACGGCTCTTCCGGTCCTTTTGAGTCTGGTTCATCGGGGGGAGCTGACGCTCGTCCGGATGGTGGAAGCGCTCTCGACAACGCCGGCGAGGATCGCGGGCCTCCGGGCCGGTTCGCTGGCTCCGGGAATGCCGGCCGATCTCGCCATCTTCGAGGCGGACGGGGAACGGGAGCTCCACGGAGGGCCGTACCGTTCGAAATCGAGAAATACCCCGTTCGCGGGCTTCAAAGGTCGGGGGAGAATGTTGTATACGTTCGTCGGGGGACGTCAGGTGTTCGGGGAAGAGAGATGAAAGGGTATCTGCTGCTGGAAGACGGCACCGTGATGGCCGGTCGCTCCTTCGGGTACGAAGGGGGGAGCGGCGGCGAAGTGGTGTTCAACACGGCGATGACCGGGTACCAGGAGATCCTGACCGACCCGTCGTACTACGGCCAGATCATCGTCATGACCTATCCGATGATCGGGAACTACGGGGTCAACCCCGACGATTTCGAATCGGGGAAGGTTTACTGCTCCGGATTCGTGGTCCGCAGGTATGTGGACTATCCGAGCAACTACCGGGCGAAGGGAACCCTGGCCCATTTCCTGAAGAACCAGAAGATCGTCGCGCTGGAGGGGATCGACACCCGGGCCCTGACGCGCAAAATCCGCTCGGGTGGAGCGCTTCGCGCGGTCATCGGAACCGAGAGCGTCGGCCTCGAGGCCCTTCGGAAGAAGCTTCGCGAGATCCCCCCGATGCAGGGGCTCGATCTCGCTTCGGCCGTCGCCTGCCGGGAGAGGTACGAATGGTTGACGGACTCCGCCGGGAAGGAGATCCGAAACGCCCGCCACCACATCGTTCTCATCGACTGCGGCGCCAAGCACAGCATCCTTCGGCGTCTCGCGGATGAGGGGGCCCGCGTGACGGTCGTTCCCCCCTCGACCCCCGCGACCGAGATCAAGAATCTCCGTCCCGACGGGGTTCTGGTTTCGAACGGCCCTGGTGATCCGGACGCGGTCCCCGGTCTTCCGGAAACTCTCCGGCAGCTGATCGGGTCGGTCCCGATCTTCGGGATCTGTCTGGGGCATCAGCTGCTGGCACTGGCGATCGGGGCTCGTACCTATAAACTCAAGTTCGGGCATCACGGCGCCAATCATCCGGTCCGAAACGAAAGGACCGGTCGGATCGAGATCACGTCGCAGAATCACGGTTTCGCAGTCGATGGGGAGAGCCTGGAGCGGGTCGGAGAGGCGCGTTTCGGGAAGGTCGAGGTCACGCATGTTCACCTCTCCGACGGGACGATCGAAGGGTTCGATTGCCCCACTCAATCCGTTCGGGCGATCCAGTATCATCCGGAGGCCGGACCGGGTCCGCACGACGCAACCTATCTCTTTGGGGAGTTCCTGGAATGTACAAGGCAACGCTCGATCGCGTAGCTCAGATCTTCAGCGCCGAGCCGTATCTCGGGGAATTTTCGATCGCCCGAGAGGATTACTTCCGTCGTACGGGGAAGGTGTTCCAGGACGAGCCGATGTTCGAGATCCGGATGACGGCCTGCCTCGAATGGTATCTTCTGGACCGTCTTCTTTGGGATACCGGGATCCCTCCGATCCGTCTCTACCGCTTGAAATATCGCGAGACGCTGGAAGAACGCGAGAACGAGATCCTCGTGGGTCTCGAAAAGAGCATCCACTCCCTTTTCCGCGTCACCGGGCAGGGGGAGAGCCGGTACGTGGTGGAGGATCTCCGTACCCTCGAGAGTCACGAGGTATCGGCACAGCACCCGCTCGCCGGGGTTCACCGCGGCGATCTTCTCGATGCGAGAATCCTCGAGCTGGGGGACGACCGTTTCTTCACCGACGCGCTCTGGATCCATCCTTCCGACGCGGCCCCGTTCATCACGGAGGAGGCCCGGAAGAGCCGGGAGAAAGGATTGGAGACCTGGGAAACGATCCTCATGGGGCTTGCCTACATGAAGCTCAAGCGGGAGAGGTTTTCCCATGTTCCGACCGACCAGGTGTACGACTGGGGGATGTTCGAGCGGGACCGGTTCGAGACCGAACGTCGCACCGTCGATGCGGCCGGGGGAGGGTGATGCCGAAGAGGACCGACATCCGCTCGATCCTCCTGATCGGATCGGGACCGATCGTGATCGGCCAGGCGTGCGAATTCGATTACAGCGGAACGCAAGCGCTCAAAGCCCTCAAAGAGGAGGGGTATCGTCTCATTCTCGTGAACTCCAACCCGGCGACGATCATGACCGATCCGGTTTACGCCGACGCCACGTACGTCGAGCCCCTGACGGTCGAGACGTTGACCAAGATCGTCGAGCGTGAGCGACCGGACGCAATCCTTCCGACGATGGGAGGACAGACGGCGCTCAACCTCGCGATGGCGCTCCATCGGCAGGGGGTGCTGGAGGCCTGCCGCGTCGAACTGATCGGGGCGCGAGTCGAGTCGATCGAAAAGGCGGAAAACCGTGAGCGGTTCAAGGAGGCGATGGATCGGATCGGGGTCCCGGTCCCGCGCAGCGCTTACATTCGGAACCGCAACGAAGCGGCCGAGGCGCTCGAAACGGTGCGCCTTCCGGCGATCATCCGCCCCTCCTACACGCTGGGCGGAGCGGGGGCTTCCGTCGCCTACAACGCGGAGGAGTACGAAAAGCTGATCCGGTGGGGGCTCGAGTCGAGCCCGATCGGGGAGGTGCTGGTCGAGGAGTCGATCCTCGGATGGAAAGAGTTCGAGCTCGAGATGATGCGCGACCGCAACGACAACGTCGTCGTGATCTGCTCGATCGAGAACCTCGACCCCGTGGGGATTCACACGGGGGACAGCATCACCGTCGCTCCGGCGCAGACGCTGACCGACGTCGAGTACCAGCGGCTCCGGGACTACTCGATCGCGATCATGCGGGAGATCGGCGTCGATTCCGGCGGGTCGAACATCCAGTTCGCGGTTCATCCGGGGACGGGCCAGGTCTACGTGATCGAGATGAACCCGCGCGTCTCGCGCAGCTCGGCGCTCGCTTCGAAGGCGACCGGCTACCCGATCGCGAAGTTGGCCGCGAAGTTGGCGGTCGGCTACACGCTCGATGAACTCCCGAACGATATCACCCGGGTCACCAAAGCCTCGTTCGAGCCGACGATCGATTACGTCGTGACGAAGATCCCCCGGTTCGATTTCGGTAAGTTCAAAGGGTCGGACCGGTCGCTCACCCCGCAGATGAAATCGGTCGGGGAGGTGATGGCGATCGGAGGGACGTTCTGCGAATCGCTCCAGAAAGCGATCCGTTCCCTCGAGATCGGGCAATACGGTTTCTGGGGATCGCTCAAGCCTCTGGGGAAGGAGAATCTCTCGGACGAGGAACTGCTCGGGATGATGTGCACGGCGGTCCCGGAGCGGATCATGGTTCTGGCCGAGCTTCTCCGGAGGAACGTTTCGGTCGAGGCGGCGGCGGAGGCAACGGGGATCGATCCGTGGTTCTTGTCGCAGATCCAGGAAATCGTCCGGGAAGAGGAGAGCTTGAAGTCGGTACCGATCGACACGCTGGATCGGGACGAGTGGATGCGTCTCAAAGGCTTAGGCTTCTCCGATCGCAGGCTCGGCGAACTCCTCGGGTCGAACGAAAAAGAGGTCCGAAGCCGACGGGAAGCGATCAGCGTTCGTCCGGTCTATCACGCCGTCGACACCTGTGCGGCGGAGTTCGAGTCGCGCACGAACTACCTCTACTCCACGTTTGCCGCCGAGGACGAGGCCCCCCCCACACCGCGTGACAAGGTGGTGATCTTGGGGAGCGGGCCGAACCGGATCGGGCAGGGGATCGAGTTCGATTACTGTTGCGTGCACGCCAGCCTGGCGCTCCGCGAATCGAACCTCGAGAGCCTGATGGTGAATTGCAACCCGGAAACCGTCTCGACCGACTTCGATACCTCCGACCGCCTTTATTTCGAGCCGTTGACCGCCGAGGATGTGATCGGAATCCTCGATCGCGAAAAACCGAAAGGGGTGATCCTCCAGTTCGGCGGGCAGACTCCGCTCAAACTGGCGAAGTTTCTCTCGGAATCAGGGGTTCCGATTCTAGGGACCTCTCCCGACGCGATCGATATGGCGGAGGATCGCGAGAGGTTCCGGGGGCTCCTCGAAGAGCTCCGGATCCGTCAGCCCGAGGCCGGAGTGGCACGATCGGTGGAAGAGGCGCAAGCGGTCGCCGCGAAGATCGGATATCCCCTCATGGTTCGCCCCTCGTATGTCCTGGGTGGGCGCTCGATGGAGGTGGTCTACGACGAGAAAGAACTCGGTGATTATCTCACCCAAGCGGTCCGGGCCTCCTCGGAGCATCCGGTCCTGATCGACCGGTACATCGAGAATTCGATCGAAATCGACGTCGATGGATTGAGCGATGGGCATGCAACGTTCGTCGCGGGAATCATGCAGCATGTGGAACAGGCGGGGGTTCACTCGGGCGACTCCTCCTGTGTCCTTCCCCCCTTCTCTCTCTCTGATAAGATCCTGCGACAGATTCAAGATCAGACCGAGCGGATCGCGGTCGCGCTCCGTGTGAAAGGGTTCCTGAACATCCAGTACGCCCTGCAGGGGGAGACGCTCTATGTGCTGGAGGTGAACCCCCGCGCCTCACGGACCGTTCCCTTCGTTTCGAAAGCGATCGGGATTCCGCTCGTTGCGGAGGCGGTCCGAATCATGTTGGGAGGGACGCTCAAACCGGAGGAGCTGGAGCGACGGAGGTTGACGGGACACTACGCCGTCAAATCCCCGGTTTTTCCGTTTGTCCGGTTCTCGAACGTCGATCCGGTGTTGGGGCCGGAGATGAAATCAACCGGCGAGGTGATGGGGGTGGACGATCGTTGGGAGCTGGCGTTCGGGAAAGCCCAGAACGCGGCGGGTAACGTTCTCCCGCGCTCGGGGGTTGTGTTCTTGAGCGTCAACAATCAAGACAAAGAGGGAGCGGTCGAGATCGCCCGGCAGATGCGGGAAAACGGTTTCCGGATCGTCTCGACTCGCGGAACCGCCCGCTTTCTTCTCGAGCGTGGGATCCCGGTCGAACAGGTGAATAAGGTGGCCGAGGGACGACCCCACGTCGTCGACATGATCCTGAATCGCAAGGTCGACCTGGTGATGAACACGACGATGGGAAAACCGTCGGTCAAAGATTCGCGGTCGATCCGCCGGTGTGCTCTCGAGAGGAACATCCCGTACTTCACGACGCTTCCCGGATCATGGGCCGCGGCGAAGGCGATCGCGGCGGCTCTCGGGGGATCGGTCTCGATCCGAACGCTTCAGTCCCTCCGGGGGAACCGGTCGTAACATGACGGAAGAGGGGCCGCGAGACTACCTCGAGGCGATCGAACGACCTCTCAAGTATGTCGATGAAGGGGACCCCCGTCGGATTCAAACGGTCAAGAATCTCTCGCAACACGTTCTCGACGTCAGCCGGGAGGCACTTGCTTCGAATCTTGCAGAGAGGGAGATGCGGATGTTCCGGGCCCTGCAGGAACTGTTCTCGGGGTACGACGATCTCGGCGACGAGGAGAAGAGACGCCGGATCTCCGAGGCCCGCTCCCTGATCTCCGGGAAGCCGGCCCGACAGCCGCGCATGCGGAGCTTCCTCCTGCAGGAACATCCCGTCCCCGATACCTCGGCACTCAAGCTTTCGTATCAACGTCTCGGCGGGAACGTTCAATTCGTCAAAGGGGTCGGCCCGTCGATCGCCTCGAAGTTCGACCGGGTCGGAATCCGGAACGTGGGGGACCTTCTGATGTTCTTTCCGCTCCGGTACGAAGACCGCCGGGCGATTACGCCGATCCGGGAACTCAAGGACGGTGTCGCGGCCACGGTCATCGGGACGGTCACATTCAGCGGCGTCGCCTTCTATCGGGGGCTCCGGCGGCGGGTTTTCGAGGTCACGATCGAAGACGAGACCGGGAGCATGAAACTCAAATGGTTTCACTTCATCCTCGGGAGCCTGGAGCAGAGGGTCAAACGGGGGCAGCGCCTCATCGTTTGCGGCAAGACCAAGGTCTACCGTTCGAAGGTCGAGATGTATCACCCCGATTTCGAGGTTCACACCGGGCAACTCGACTCTGTTTCGTTCGGCCGGATCGTCCCGGTCTATCGGGAGGTCGGCGGCCTCTACCAGAAGACGCTCCGGAAAGTCCTGAACTACGCCGTCGCGACGTATGCCGGGGAGCGTAGGTGCGTGATTCCCCCGGAGATTTGCGAGCGGCTCGATTTGCTTCCCCCGTGGAAGGCGATCGCCGAGCTCCACGCGCCGGCTGGCGAACCGAAGCAGGATCGCCGAGAGATTTTGGAGCGTTCGTTGGCGTTCGAGGAACTCTTTTTCTACTGCCTCTCGCTCGCTCTCCGGAAACGGATCGTATCGGGACAGCCCGGAATTGCGTTTGACCGGGAGAGCCCGCGGTACGGGAAACTGATCGACGTGCTCCCGTTCCGGCTGACCGACGCGCAGAAAAAGGTCCTGGAGTCGATCCGGTCCGACATGGCGGCCGCGCGACCGATGAATCGTCTCCTGCAGGGGGACGTGGGAAGCGGCAAAACGATCGTTGCCATGCTTGCGGCGCTGGTCGCAGTCGATCACGGATACCAAGCGGGGTTCATGGCACCGACGGAGATTCTGGCGGAACAACATCTGCGCACGCTCACGTCGTGGGGAAAACAGGTGGGGATCCGCATCGGTTGTCTTCTCGGCTGTCTCTCCACGTCGGAACGGAAAGAGGTATTGCGCGATGTCGAAGAGGGGAAGATCGACATCCTCGTCGGCACGCACGCGCTTCTCGAAAAAGACGTCCGTTTCAAATCACTCGGGTTCGTCGTCGTCGACGAGCAGCACCGGTTCGGTGTCCGCCAGCGAGCGACGATTCGTTCGAAAGCCCTCGCACCCGACGTTCTCGTCATGTCGGCCACGCCAATCCCGCGCACGCTCGCTCTCACCCTCTACGGCGACCTCGACGTGTCGATCCTGAACGAACTTCCGGCCGGGCGGAAGCCGATCGAAACGAACCTCTACTCCGAGAAAGATCGGGAGCGGGTCTATGCCGAGGTTCGAAAGGCGGTCTCGGAAGGGCAGCAGGCGTACGTCGTCTACCCGCTCGTCGAGCCGTCGGAGCAACTCCAGGCGAAAGACGCCACCAGCATGGCCGAGGAGCTCAAGGAGGGACCATTCCGAGACTTCCGGGTCGCGCTGATCCACGGACAGATGCCCGGTCTCCAGAAGGAAGAGGTGATGGGCAAGTTCGTGCGCGGGGAGATCGACGTTCTCGTCTCGACGACGGTGATCGAGGTCGGGATCGACGTTCCGAACGCCACCGTGATGGTCATCGAACATCCCGAGCGGTTCGGGCTTTCGCAGCTCCATCAATTGCGCGGCAGGGTGGGGCGGGGAAGCGAGAAGTCGAGCTGTCTCCTGATCGTCCCGAGCGGAGTTTCGGTTACGGCGCGTAACCGCCTGCGGGTTTTCGCGCGGGTTCACGATGGCTTCCTTCTGGCGGAAGAAGACCTCCGGGTGCGGGGGCCGGGCGATTTCTTCGGCGTCGAGCAATCTGGTTTTCCGAGCTTTGCCGTAGCCGTTTTCCCCCGGGATCTCAGTCTTCTCGAGTCGGCTCGCCGGGAGGCTTTCACGCTTCTCGAAGAAGATCGTGACCTTCGCCGTCCTGGGCATGCGCACCTGACCTGGTTTCTCGAACAGGTCTGGCAGGACAAACTGAATCTAGTTCGCGTCGGGTAAGCAGAAAAAACAAGGACGGCTAAGGGTTCATTCGAAGGAGGGGAAGAACGACACCCTTAGCCGCCTAACTATGCCTGGAACCAGCAGACCGAAGCTGAGAGAACTTGGTACCATTTGTTGTAGGGGGAAATGAGGTAGTGGCTACCACCCCTCTCAACTGAATTCCCTTAGCCTACACAGTTCTCAGGCGGAACTGAGAACTGCAATCCTCATACCAAGGAGTCGTTTTTCTGCGACAACGATATCCAACCGAATTCGCAGCACTTTTTTGTAAAAACCTTAGACAGGTGCACTGTGGGTCAAATCTAGCAACCACTTCACGAAAAAATTACCAAACGTAGGTTCGTCACGCTCCACCCTGGGCTCTTAAACCGTGAGCTTAAATAGTTCTTACGTAAAATTTACGCGACCCGTGCTTTACCCCGGTCTCGCCCGGTACTGGTTCACCTTGTTGTGAAGTGTTTTGAGACTGAGCCCTAACAGTTTTGCCGCCTCGGTCTTGTTCCCGCCGGTCAAGTCGAGCGTTCGGAGAATCGCCGTCTTTTCGATTTCATCCATCGGGGTTCCCACCGGGAACGACAGGACCGGCCCTTGAGCCGGATGCTGGCGGATCGCTTCGGGAAGATCCTGCAGCAGGATGGTTTTCTCTCGCGCGACGATCACCGCCCGTTCGATCGTGTTTTTCAATTCCCGGACGTTCCCCGGCCACGCAAAGTGTTTGAGGCAGTTCATCGCGTCCGGATGGATCGAGCGGATCTCCTTATGATTCCTCTCGGACATTTCGTCGACGAAATGTTGTGCCAGGAGCGGGATGTCGGCGACCCGTTCACGGAGAGTGGGAAGCGAGAGCTGGAACACATTGAGCCGATAGTACAGGTCCTCCCGGAAGACCGCGTCCCGGATCGCGTCGTCGAAGCGGATGTTGGATGCCGCGATCAGGCGGACATTGGCGTGCAGCTCATCCCGTCCGCCGACACGCCGGAACCGGCCGTTCTCAAGGACGCGAAGGAGTTTCGTTTGCAGCTCGAGCGCCATCGTCGCGATCTCGTCGAGGAACAACGTCCCGCCGTCCGCAAGCTCGAAACACCCCTCCTTGGTCTTGACCGCTCCCGTGAACGCGCCGCGCTCGTGCCCGAACAACTCGCTTTCGAGGAGCGTCGCCGGGATCGCGGAACAGTTGATCGCGATGAACGGGGCGTTCCGGCGGGGACTCAAGTCGTGGATGGTCCGCGCGACCAGTTCCTTGCCGGTGCCGCTGGAGCCCGCGATCAACACCGACGCACTGCTGGGAGCCGCCACTTCGATCTGCCGGAAAAGCTCCTGCATGGCCGGCGAGGTCCCGTGGAGACGGCCGAACGAACCGAGCTGCCGGAGCTGATACCGCAACCGCTTCACTTCCTCGTCTGTGTCGAGCTTCTCGGCCAGGTGTTCGAGAAGGCGCTTGAGCCGGACGATGTCGACCGGTTTGGTGAGGTAGTCGTACGCTCCGAGCTTGATCGCCTCGACGGCGGAGTCGATGCTCCCCTGCGCGGTCAGGAGGATCACCTGGACCTCCCGGAGATCGACTTTCTTTAAGAGCGCGATCGCGTCCATCCGGGGCATGACGAGGTCGGTCAGGATCAGGTGCGGGCGGAACGACTTGATCTTGTCGAGCGCCGTCCGGCCGTCTTCGGCCGCTTCCGTTTCGAACCCCCAGCTCTCGATCAGTTCCTGGAGACCCGAACGGGCCGACTCCTCGTCGTCGACGACGAGAATCCGTTTCCGTTCCGGCACCCCCCCTTTCGACGGGGGACGGGGATCCGGGATCGACTCAGGCGAAGGAGAATGTGAGGATGAATGTCGTGCCATGGTTCACGCGACTCTTGAACGAGATCGTGCCTCCTTGAGTTGTGACGAGACGTTTGACGAGCGGCAGCCCCAGCCCGCGCCCTTTCTCCTTCGTGGAGAAATACGGATCGAACACGCGGGCATAATTCGGTTTCGGGATCCCGACGCCGGTGTCGGAGATCGAGACGATCACGCTCTGCTTCTGTCCCTTCCGGACATCGATCGTCGCCACCCCCCCTTTCGGCATCGCCTGGAAGGCGTTCAGCAGGAGGTTGATGAAGATCTGGATCAGATGGTCGCGGACCCCTTCGATCGGCGGCAGGTTGTCCGGTACCTTGGTACGGAGATCGACATGCTCGCGGCTCGCTTGAGCCGAGAGGAGCTGAGTCACGTGAGTGACGATTTCGCGCAGATCGATCCTCTCGAAAACCCCCTCCATCGGCTTGGAAAAATTGAGAACCCGTTCAACGACCTTGTCGAGCCGCTGGACCTCCTTCAGAACGATCTCCTCGTAACGATCGAACGCAGCCCGGTGGGGGCCGGCCAGGTCGGATAGATGACCCCGTAATACTTCGGTATGGATCACGAGCGAATTGAGAGGGTTCTTGATCTCGTGCGCCAGTCCCGCGGCCAGCTCTCCGAGCGCCAGCGTCTTCTCCTGTTGGATCATCCGTTGCTCGAGCTTCCGCTGTTCCGTCTCGTCCCGGATCATGACGGAGCTTCCGAGATCCCCCCCTTCGGAATCCGTGATCGCCGTGCGGGTCATGTTGATCGTGAGCGTCCGTCCGTCTTTTGCGACCGCTGGGAGAAGGGCGTTCCGGGCAAAGCCGTCTTTCCGGAACCGGATCGAGATCCGTTCGAATTCGTCCGATTGGATGAATTCGGGGGGGAGTAGCGTGGAAAAAGGTTTTCCCACGATTTCGTCCGAGCTGTACCCGAACATCAGCTCCGCCCCCCGGTTCCAAGAGCGGATCAACTCTTGCGGATCCAGTGCCGCGATCGCATCGACGGAGTGGTGGAGGATGTTCGCGAGGAACTGGTCTTTGCTCCAGATCTCGCGCTCGAGTTTCCGCATGCCGGTCAAATCGATCATCGAAAAGACCTGGTGATGGAGAGAGGGGAGGCGAGTGATCGTTGCGTGAACGTATCGCTCGTTCCCCCAGCGGTTCAGAAACGAAAACTGGTACGGTTCCGGCGTTCCGTTCGGTTTTGTCGTCGGAGTCAGAAGACGCTGTCGGTCCTTCGGATGGACGAATTGGTCGTATCGGCTGTGTCCTTCGATCTCACTCCTCGAATACCCGGAGAGTTCCTCGAAGCGCTGGTTGACGCGGAGGATCACGCCATCCTCCCCGACTACCGCCACTGCCGTGCCGGCATGTTCGAAAAGCGCCCGATATTCCGCTTCAGAGGTTCTCAGGGTCTGTTCGAGACGCCCTTTTTCGGTGATGTCGAGAAGGATCTCGAGAACCCGTGTGATCCGGTTGTTCTCGTCCAGGAGCGGAGCCTCGATCACCTGATAGTAGCGATGAACGCCGTCCGGGGTGAGACGCGAGAGGTACCCGAGGATGATCTGCCCCGTGGCGAACGCGCGCTCGGGAAGACAGTCGGCACATTTTTCGGTTCGACCGCGAAAGAGCTGATAACAGTACGGCGCCGGCTTTCCGGTGATCGACCCGTAGATCTCCTCCATGACCCGGTTCATGAAGAGGACCTTCATCTCCCGGTCGAGGAGCCAGATCCCCGCGCCCGAGACCTCAGCGATCTCCGCGGGGCGTTGATCGACCGTCGGATGAAACAGGTGGTCCGGATCGATTCCGTCGACGGTCGAAAGAGTATCGGGTTGTACGGTCATCTTCCGCCTTCGATTGAGCGAGGCTATACCACGCGAGTACCCCCGTGTAAATTATTCCAAGATACTGAAAATATTATAATTAAAGATAGATTCGGCCGACGATCGCCGCGTAGCGCTTCAAGATCACGTTTCGCCGAAGTTTCAAAGTGAGCGTCAGCTCGCCGTTTTCGATCGTAAACGGATCGGTCAGAAGCTCGAACCGTTGGACCGTTTCGTCGCGCGCCAGCCCGCTGTTCACCCGCTCGACGATCGAGGAGAACCAACCGCGGATCGTCGGATCGCGGACGAGAGCCTCTCGGTCACCGGTTCTGATCCGGTGCCGCTTCGCCAATTCGGCGAGTAGGACGAAGTTTGGGACGATCAGCGCCGCCAGATATTCCCGTCCGTCTCCGATCGCGCAGGCCTGCTCGATCAACGAATGACTCCGGAGCTGGTTCTCCACGACCTGCGGAGGGATGTTTTTCCCTCTCGACGTCACGAGGATCTCCTTTTTGCGGTCGATCAAGGTCAGAAACCCATGACTGTCGAGAGTCCCGATGTCGCCGGTGCGCAGGTAACCGTCAGATCCGATCATCGCGCGGGTCGCTTCCGGATCGCCGAAGTACTCCTTCATCACGCCCGGACCCTTGACGAGAACCTCTCGGTCCTCCGCGATCCGGATCTCGACCGACGGAATCGGACGTCCGACGGTTCCTTTTCGCCGGTTGCCGGGAAGGTTCACGGAGACGATCGGCGAAACCTCGGTCAAGCCGTACCCTTCGAGGATCCCGATCCCGATGGTGTCGAAGAAGTCGGCCACTCTCGGGTTCAGCGCGGCTCCGCCGGAGACGAGGTGTCGGAGTTTCCCGCCGAAACGTTCCCGGATCGCGCGGTAGAAGAGCGATTCGAACAAAGCCCCGGCCAACCCTCGCGCGCGACGTTGGATGGCGATCTTGAAGAGCCAGCGGACGAGGCGGTTGCGGTGTGCGATCTCCTCCCTTACCTTTCGATAGAATCTTTCCAGGACCCCCGGGACGGTCAAGAGAACCGTCGGCTTCACCTCAAGAAGGTCTTCCGGCAGCTTCGAAACGCTTTCCGTGAGTGCGATCGCGCAGCCGAGAGACCAAGGGGCGAAGACCCCGGCGGTTCGCGCGAAGGCATGACTGAGCGGCAGGAACGAGAGTGAGCGGTCCTCCTCCCCGATCGGGAAGACCGAGGCAGCGCCAAGCGCGTTCGCGAGGATATTCCCGTGGGTCAGTACAACCCCTTTCGGATCCCCCTCGTTTCCCGAGGTGTAGAGAAGGGTGGAGAGGTCGTCGGCGCCCACTTTCTCGAGGCGATCGTAGAAAGCGGTCGCCTTTCCACTTCGCCCTTGCTCACGAAGGGAAGCGAACGACGCGAGTGACGAATCATCCTCGTGGACCGTCTCGTCGAGAAAGATGATCTTACGAAACGGCGTTCTCGCATGAATCGAGAGAAGATGTTTCTCCGGCTCCTCACCTCCGACCGCCACGATCTTGGCTCCCGAATGGCGAAGGATGAACTCCGACTGCCCCTCCGAGCTCCCCGCATAGATCGGGACCGACACCGCTCCGATCGATTGAATCGCGAGATCGAGATAGAGCCATTCCGGGCGGTTATCAGCGAAAATGCCAACTCGTTCACCACTCCCCACGCCGAGCGCCAAGAGTCCGCGCCCCGTTTCCTCCACGGCGATGGCTACCTGTTCGAACGTCAGCTCCGTCCAAGCCCCGCCCCGTTTGTAGATGAGTGCCGGGCGTCCCCCGAAGCGGTAGACGCGATTCTGGAAAAGAGTGGCGAGGTTCTTTTCTCTCACAACCGGTCGTTTCTTTTACCATTTTTGGCCCGGAAGGAATCCAACTTTTCGTCTCTTTCTCCAGTTGCTCCGCCCGGGGACGTATGCTACAAAGCGCAGCCTTTTTGAAGGGTTAGGGAGAAACCACGTATGCGAGAGAAAATTCACCCCGAATATGTCGCCACGACGATCACCTGCGCCTGCGGAAGCGTGATCAACACCCGCTCGACCAAGAAGAACATTCGGGTGGAAATCTGCTCGAAATGCCACCCGTTGTTCACAGGCACGCAGAAGTTGATGGACACCGCCGGACGGATCGACCGTTTCCGGAAGAAGTACGGCGCCTCGCCGAAGACTTCCAACTAGAAGCATCCATTGTTTTCCCGCTTGGAAGCCGTCGAGCTGCGGTACGAAGAACTCTCCGTTCGACTCTCGGATCCGAACGTCATCGCCCGTCAGGACGAATTCCAGAAACTCTCCAAAGAGTTCTCCGACCTCCGTCAGGTCGTCGAGACCTATCGCGAGTACCGGAGGGTTTCGGCAGAAGTTGAGCAGGCGCACGAGCTGAGCAATGGGGCCGATCCGGAGATGGCGGATCTCGCCCGGCAGGAGCTCACCTCGCTCGACGCACAAAAAGAGAAACTCGAGAAGGCTCTCCAGCTTCTCTTGCTTCCGAAGGATCCGAATGACGAAAAGAGCGTCTTCCTCGAAATCCGTGCTGGAACCGGCGGGGAGGAGGCGGCGCTCTTTGCAGCGGAACTGCTTCGTCTCTACCTTCGGTACGCCGAACGGAACAGCTGGCGCGTCGAGGTGATGACGAAGAGCGAAACCGGCCTTGGCGGAATCAAAGATGCGGTCGTTTTCGTGGAAGCGCACGGGGCGTACAGCCATTTGAAATACGAGGGAGGGGTTCACCGGGTCCAGCGGGTCCCAGCCACGGAAGGAAGTGGCCGGATCCACACCTCCGCGGTTACTGTCGCGGTTCTTCCGGAAGCGGAAGAGGTCGAGATCAAAATCGAAGAGAAGGATCTCCGCATCGACGTCATGCGCGCCGGTGGCCCGGGGGGCCAGAGCGTCAACACCACCGACTCGGCGGTCCGGATCACTCACATCCCGACCGGTCTCATTGTCATATGCCAGGATGAGAAGTCGCAGCACAAGAACAAGGCAAAGGCGCTTCGGGTTCTTCGTGCCCGTCTGCTCGAAGCAGAACAGGCGAAACAGGACGCGGAGATCTCCTCCGCCCGGAAACTGATGGTCGGATCGGGGGACCGGAGCCAACGGATCCGGACCTACAACTTCCCGCAGAATCGGATCACCGACCACCGGATCGGGCTCACGCTCCACCGCTTGGATCAGGTGATGGAGGGGGATCTCGCCGAGATCGTCATGGCACTCCGGACCTACTACCAGACCGAAGCGCTCAAAGGGGAAGGGGCGAATTGACCACCCGGTCCGAGTCTCTGGCCCGGGCCCAAGATACCCTTCGCGAGTTCGGTGGGCCGGATGCCCGGCTCTCGGCGGAACTCCTTCTCTCTTTCGTTCTCAAGATCGACCGGACCGCTCTCTTCCGCGACCGCGATCACCTTCTTCCCGACGAGGAGCGGATCGAGTTTGAGCGTTTCGTGGAACGTCGGAGGAGCGGTGAGCCGGTCGCCTATCTGACCGGCGAACGGGAGTTCTTCTCCCTTCCGTTTTTCGTCGACCGCTCGGTCCTGATCCCCCGTCCGGAGACCGAACGGCTGGTCGAGATCGCGCTCGAGAAACTCTCCGAGACCCCCTCCGCACGCGTCGTCGATGTCGGAACCGGCCCCGGCACGATCGCCATCGCGCTCAAGAAGCAACTCCCCACGCTCGACATGACCGGGATCGACGTAAGCGAAGCGGCTCTCGCAGTTGCACGTCGGAACGCCGAGCGGAACTCCGTTTCCATCCGCTGGCTCCAGGGCGATCTGCTCGCTGACTTCCATGAAGCAATCACCGTCGTCACGGCAAATCTTCCGTATATTCCCACAGGTAAAATCATCACATGCGACCCCGGGGTCAGCAATTTTGAACCCCGTCTCGCATTAGATGGAGGGCCCGACGGCCTCGATCTGTTCCGACGGTTGATTCCGCAGGCGCGGACTCGTTTGATTCCGGGAGGATCGATTCTCCTCGAAATCGGCGAAGGCCAGGAGGACGGAGTCAGAAAGTTGTTGCAAACCTCCGGGTTCACGATTGAATCGACCCAGAGCGATCTCGCGGGGATCCCGCGTGTGATCGTGGGGAGATCGGAGTAAAAGACGAATGTCACTCGACCGGATGCGAATCCAAGGGGGGCGGACCCTCCGCGGAGAGATCGAAATCAGCGGCGCGAAAAACGCAGCGCTGCCCCTCCTGGCGTTGACGCTTCTGACGCCGAAGGGATGCCGGATCACGAACCTGCCCAATCTTCAGGACGTCCAGACGATGGTCGGGATTCTTCGTGCTCTGGGGGCCGACGTGCGGTCGTCCGGGCGGACGATCGAGATCCAATCGAAGGAATTAACCCAGACCGAAGCACCGTACGACTTCGTTCGGAAGATGCGTGCCTCAGTCCTTCTTCTGGGACCGCTCCTCGGCCGTTTTGGCAGAGCCCGGGTTTCGATGCCGGGAGGGTGCGCGATCGGGGTTCGCCCGATCGACCAGCACCTGAAGGCGTTCGAAGCGCTGGGGGCCGAAATTCACTTAAGTGAAGGGTATGTCGAAGCGAAAGCCGCCCGTCTGCGTGGCGGAAAGTTCCGTTTCGAAACGGTGACCGTTACCGGCACGGCGAATGCGATCATCGCAGCGTCACGCGCGGAAGGGGTCAGCCGGTTCGAAAATTGCGCCCGTGAGCCGGAGGTGACGGCGGTCGCCGAGACGTTGCTTTCGATGGGAGTCAAGATCGGAGGGATCGGAACTACGACGATCGAGGTGGAGGGGGTCACGGACCCCGACGGTTTCGATTGCGAATTGATCCCGGATCGGATCGAAACCGGGACCTACCTCGTGGCGGGAGCGATCACCGGCGGCGAACTCTTTTTGCGGAAAGGGAATGCGTCGCATCTCGCGGCCGTCATTGCGAAACTCCGGGACACCGGAACGGAGATTATCGAAGATCCCCATGGGCTTCGAGTTCGCGGCCGGAGGCCAATTCGCGCGGTGAATTTTGAGACCGCTCCCTTCCCGTCGTTCCCCACCGATATGCAGGCGCAACTCATTTCCCTTCTCTGTGTCGCGAACGGCACGAGCACTGTCAAAGAAACGATCTTCGAGAATCGGTTCATGCACGTTTCCGAGTTGATCCGGATGGGGGCCGACTTAAAGACGAAAGGATCGGTCGTGACGGTCACGGGGGTACCGAAGTTGATTGGGGCACCCGTAATGGCGACCGACCTGCGGGCCAGCGCTTCTCTGGTTCTTGCGGGACTGGCGGCCGAGGGAGTGACCGAGGTCCTCCGGATCTACCATTTGGATCGGGGGTATGAGAGGATGGAAACCAAGTTGTCGGCCGTCGGCGCCGACATCATCCGGGTTCCGGAAAGCGCGGAAGGACCAAGATGATCTTCAAAGTACTGGGGAGTTCGGGGAGCGAACTGGGACGGTTCCATCCCTGCAGCTTTCTCATCGACTCATCGGTTCTCGTCGACATGGGATCGGCCGCCTCCCGCCTGACCTTGCAGGAGCAGGGCGCGATCACCGACATTCTCCTGAGCCATCCTCATCTGGACCACTCCAAGGATCTGGCGTTCTTCTCCGAGAACGTCTTCGCTGTTTTTCAAAACCCCGTCACGGTGCACGGGACGGCGGGAACGATCGAGGCGATACGAGCACACCTTTTTAACAACAGGATCTGGCCCGACTTCACCTCTTTACCCTCCCAAGCAAAACCGATTCTCCGGTATGAAGTGTTCGAGCCGGGGCGTCCGTTCCATGTGGGCGGGGTCGAGGTCCATGCGGTTCCGGTCAACCATCTGGGTGGGTGCGTGGCTATGTTTTTCAAGGGGCCGAAAGGGACGGTTCTCTATACGGGGGACACCGGGCCGACCGACGCGGTCTGGAAGGAAGCGAACCGGCGCGGGAACGAGATCGTTGCGATCCTTCTCGAGTGCTCGCTTCCGAACCGGATGGCGGACGTAGCGCGGAAAAGTGGGCATCACACGTCCGAGACGCTCTCCCGCGAAATCGGAAAGATCAGCGGCAACGAGGTCTCGATCTTCATCTACCACTTGAAAGCTCCGTACGAACAAGAGATCCTGACGGAACTTCGAAAGATCGACGACCCGCGGCTCCGGATGCTGGAACCGGGAATGACGATGGAGTTCTGACGATGTCCTGGATCGAGAAAATCAAAGCACCCAAGATCGATGCGACCGGGGAGAAGGGGAGTTTCCCGGAAGGGCTCTGGACGAAGTGCCCGACCTGCTCCGAGATCATGTTCCACGACGATCTGAAGAAGAACCTGATGGTCTGTCCGAAGTGCCAGCACCATTTCCGGATCGATTCGCGGGAGCGGCTGAACATTATCCTCGAACCGGGGAGCTTCGAAGAACTGGACGCGAACATGACGGCGGCCGACCCGCTCGAGTTCCGCGATCTCAAGAAATACCGGGATCGGATCAAGGCGTACGAAAAGGCGGGGGAGGAGAAAGAGGCGTACGTCTACGGCCGCGGGCGGATCAAGGACCTCGAGATCGTCTGCGGGACGTTCATTTTCGAGTTCATGGGGGGGAGCATGGGCTCCGTGGTGGGGGAGAAGCTCACCCGGACGTTCGAGTTGGCGCATTTGGAACGGAAGCCGTGTCTGGTGATCACGACGAGCGGCGGGGCGCGGATGCAGGAGGGGATTCTTTCGCTGATGCAAATGGCGAAATCGAGTGCGGCATTGGCCCGGATGAGGCGAAGCGGAGTGCCGTTCGTTTGTTTCCTGACCGACCCGACGACGGGGGGGGTGGCGGCCTCCTGCGCAATGCTGGGGGATGTCCAGATCGCCGAGCCGAAATCGTTGATCGGTTTCGCAGGCCCCCGCGTCATCGAGCAGACGATCAAGGAGAAGCTCCCCGAGGGATTCCAGCGCGCGGAGTTCCTGCTGGAGCACGGCATGCTCGACCGGATCGTCCACCGTTGCGACGCGAAGGAGATTCTCTACCAGATCATGTCCAAGCTCGGCCACGCCCTCCGGGCGCCAAGCTGAGCTATTCAAATCATTTTTCGAAAATCGACGCCCAAGGCCAGCGCCAGTTTCTTTGCGGCGGACAAGCCGATCGTCCTCCGCCCCGCTTCCATGGCTGAGATGTGTGGCTGAGGGATTCTACACTTCGCGGACAGCTCGACCTGTGTCAGCCCAAGGCGGTATCGATACGCTCGAAGGGCAGCCGAAGGTTTCCCGGAATCAGAAACGAAGCCCCGAAAAAGGCGAGCCGTCTCCTTTGGGGATAGAGTCTGTTGCGAAGAGAGGGAGGCGATCTCTTCGAGGGCGGTTCGCACGAGGCGGAGTTGGCGGTCGGGCAATTTGCCCAGTTCCGGGTGCCTTTTCAGGACCATTCCCACAAGCTGTTTGCCGGACATTCTTAATAGACCTCCTTCCGATGGGCGACCGAGATCAGCGCAATGGTCGGATCGGCCACCTCATAGAGGGCGCGGTATTCCCTCTTTAATCTCGCTGAGAACAGACCCGGCCTCCCATGGACATGTTTCGTGATCCAACCTTTGGGCATCGGGCCCTCCTCTTCCAGGTCATGTCTTAACTGCGCAAGAATTTCCACGATCTGTTTAGGGAGTTTCCTGAGCTGCTTTCCCACACGTTTGTCCACGACAACGACCCAACACTTCTTCATCTAGAATATACCTAAATTGGTATAATCATCAAGGGGTAGCCGGGGAAGGAGGTGAAACATGTGCATTCCTTGGAGCATTTCGGATGCCAGAATAGGAATCGAGCCGTTCTGAGTGGTTACAACGGCCTTGGAGAACCGAGGGTCTGAACTTCGGACCCCCGGGGTTCGATCTTCGGTCCCCTTGACGCCCAGGGAACCGTACATATATTTGGGATGTGGATCAGCCCGCCGGTAAATTGACGGTCGAAAAGACGATGCACGAGATCGCGAAGTTCAAGTTCATTCTCGAGGAGGGGAGGAAAGGGAACCACCTTCTCTTCAAGTCGGAGGCGATCCGTGTGACGTTCACCAAGGGACAGGAAGAACTGTTCCGCCTTTTCCGCGAGAAGCTGGATGAAATCAACACGGCACTCAATCGATCGCTCTCGTTCGAGAGCTTCGAAGAGAAGCGAGATTACATCTCCACGCTACCCGAGGAGATTCAGCAGGCGATGATCTTCGGCTACTTCCAGCTCCTGGAAGAAAACCCGGAAGAGCCGGTCGAGCGGACGCTTCACTAAAACAGTTTCGAAATCAACGTATCGACGGTGTTCTGTAACTGGTCGAGCGTCCCGTTGTTTTGAATGACATGATGGGCCCGACTAGCTTTTTCGTCATTCGGCATCTGCGCGTCGATCATCTGCGCGGCCAGTTTATCGGTCGCGCCGTCGCGTGATTTAAGACGAGCGACTTGGTTTTCCCGCCGGCTCACTACCGCGATGACCTCATCGACCCAACTCTCTCCTTCCGTCTCATAGAGAAGAGGAATCACGAGAATCACCCCTTTCGGTGGCGAACTCTTCTTCCGGAACTCTTCGACCCTACGGCGGATCTCCCCGAGAATCGGGGGGTGAAGGATCCTCTCCAGTTGAGCTCGTTTCGAAATATCGCCGAATATGATCCTACGAAGAGCCTTCCGCTCGACCGTTCCGAACGCCGTATGGATCTGTGCCTGGATGAGGGGACTTCCGTCCAAAAGCGCGCGAGCGATTGCATCGCTGTCGATGACCGGAATCCCTTTTTCCGCGAAGCACTCGGCCACCGTGCTCTTCCCGCACGCCACCCCCCCCGTCAAACCGATGGTCTTCACAAGCGAACCATACACCGCTAGAGTGCCCCCGCCTATGGCCGATGTTGCTGTCGTGGTCTTCCCCGGTTCGAACTGCGATCGGGACGCCTATGCCGTTTTCGAACGGCTCAAGCGTTCGGTTACCTTCCACTGGCACGATGAGCCGATCCGGAACGACTACAAAATGGTGGTCCTCCCGGGAGGATTCTCGTACGGCGATTACCTTCGTGCGGGGGCGATGGCGAAGATCTCCCCGGCAGTCCAAAGCCTAGGCGAGTTCATCGACCGCGGGGGGCTGGTCTTGGGGATCTGCAACGGGTTCCAGATTCTGGTCGAAGCCGGGTTTCTTCCCGGAGCTCTCGTCAAGAACTCCTCGCTCCATTTCCAATGCCACGACGTTCACGTGAAGGTGGAATCAGATAAACCGCCATTCCTCTCGAAAGGGACGAAGGGACAGGTTCTTCGGATGCCGATCGCTCACTCGGAGGGGCGGTACATCGCCGACGAAGCGACAATCGCTGCGCTGGAGAAAGAGGGACGGGTTCTTCTGCGCTACTGCGGCCCGAACGGGGAGTTGTCAGACGAGTTCAATGCGAACGGTTCAACGAACGCGATCGCCGGGATCGTGAATCCGAAAGGGAACGTATTCGGTCTGATGCCGCACCCGGAACGGTGTGCGGACGAATTGCTCGGGAATACGGATGGGATGACGGTCTTCCGATCGATCGATTCTTACTTATTCCTCTGAATCCGATTTATCTTCGTCGGACTTTTTTTCGTCTGAACTGAATAGATCGCCGACATCGTCAACGAGATCGGTCGCGGCTTCGACGTAGCCGTCCACTTCATTGATGGTCGCTCCGACGCCGGTCCTGCCATTTTCGATAGGATTTCCTCCGCTGGCGCCTTGCCTTTGCTGTCGGGCGGCATTCCGTGCTCGCACTCTTTCGGCGGCCAGCTCTCGGTTGGTGGATCTGCTCGTTGGGCTGTTCCGTTGAACGGTTTGGCCAGCTTGTCTGGCTCGTCCTGAACAGAGCGAGGTCGAGATCTTCTTAGCGCCGTTATCCGTAAGGGCAGTGATCGCATCTTGTTTGCTTCCAGCCCGGAGGCAGATGATCGGCCCTCGGTCATCCGTGACGACGGTGAACGACTCGACTCCAGCATCGACGAGCGCTTCCGACGCCGCTCCGAGATTTCGAGACGAAACGCTGTACCCGATACCGGATCCTACGGTGCTTCCGGAATTTCCGTTACCGTCTCTTTGCATCTGGCTTTTCATGGGCGGCCTGTTTCTCGGGGCGCTCTTCTGGAACGGATTGCTCGAATCGGCCGATGCGAGGGGCGCAAAGAGGAGCGCCGTCAGGGTTGAGGCGAGGATCGATGTGCCGAATCTACGCATATAAGACCTCCGTCCAGCGTAGTATCCGCAAGGGGCATGCCAGAGGCGCCCAGGACAAGTAATCTAAATTAAAGGATAAAACGAGGCTTCAGGCGGAAACGGGTGGCCGAATTTCGGCAGCGGGACGTGGTTCACCCAGCCGCCGAGCATACCGGCCGAGGGCCAGGAGCGGCCAGTAGAGGCGATAGTAGTCGTACCGGAGGTAGAAATGTCTCGGGAAACCGGTGCCGGTCCACTCCGGCTCCTCCCAACTTCCGTCCGAAAGTTGTGTCCTCAAGAGGTACGTAATCGCTCGCTCGATCGCTTCATCGCTCGCGCTCGGGCAGGCAAGAAGCCCCAGAAGCGCCCAAGCGGTCTGGCTCGCCGTCGAGTTTCCGAGAGGGACGTACTCCTTCTTGTCGTACGCCGCACACGATTCCCCCCAACCGCCGTCGTCGTTCTGGATCTCTTCCAGCCATCGGACGGCCCGTTCGATGTAGCGATGGTCCATCTTTTCGCCGGCGACCTTGAGACCGCTCAATACCGCGCCGGTTCCGTAGATGTATGCGACCCCCCAACGTCCGAACCAGGAACCGTCCTCTTTTTGCGTTTTCCGGAGAAATGCAACCGCCTTCTCGATCGGGGCGGCGCTTCTCTTCATCCCGGTCGCCCCCAACGCCTCGATCACGTGTCCGGTCACGTCCGGCGTGCTCGGGTCGATCAACGACTTGAGATCCGCAAACGGGATCTCGTTCAAGACATGGCGGTTGTTGTCCCGGTCGAACGCCCCCCATCCCCCGTCGCTTCCCTGCATACCGAGGAGCCACTCGATCCCGCGATCGATCGCCGGCTCGATCCGCTTGGAAAGTTTCGGGTCGTTCTCGTGCGGCAGCAGCGCGAGGATCGCGTACGCCGAATCATCGATGTCGGGGTACCGGTCGTTCTCGTGCTCGAACGGCCATCCTCCGGGACGGCACTTCTTCGCCTTGAACTTCCAATCGCCGTTGACGTGAAGGATCTGCTCCTTGAGGAGATAGTCGATCGCGCGGCGGATCATCGGATTTTCCGGCGTGCGCGCGGCTTCCGTCATCGCGTACGCGATGATCGCCGTGTCCCAGACCGGAGACACCGTCGACTGCATCCGGAACGCCTCGTCGTTCTCTTCGGCGAAGGAGCGGAGCGCCTGGAGGCCGTTCTGCATCGCGGGATGCGTGAGCGGGTACCCCCGCAGCTTAAGAGCCATCAGGGAGTTCGCCATCGCGGGAAAGATCCCGCCCCAATTCCCTTTCGGGTCCTGATGCTCGAGGATCCAATCCTCCGCAAGCTTGAGCGCGCGGCTCCGGAGCGGCTTCATCGGGATCCGCTCGTACGTGGAGAGGGCGAGTTGGGTCACCTGGAAGATCTGTTCGAGGTCGACCTTCCGGGTTCTGAGGATTTGCCGGATCTGGTCGCGCGTGCTGCGCGCCATTTCAAAGATCTCGCCGAAATTGACCCTTCGCTCTTTCAGGATCCGGTTGATCCGCTCCTGCGCGCTCTTCTTCGTCGTTGGAACGACCAGCTCAGAGATCGTCTCGTTCTTCTCGAGAACGCAGACCGGTTTCCGGTCGAAGATGATGAGAAGCGGGATCACCACGGAGCGCGACCAGCTCGACAGCTCGTAGATGTTGATCGGCGCCTTCTTCGGGAGAAGCATCAACTCCGGATTGATGACGGGGATCAGATCCCAAGGGTATTCTCCGAAGAGCGCCAGCTGGATCTTCGTGAAGACCCGTGCGGTGGCGATCCCGCCGTTTTCGACGATCCGCTCGCGGGCCGCTTTCAGAGCGCGATGTCGCGTCGTCAATCCGCAGAGCTTGAGGGCGAAGTACGCCTCGACCGTCGACGAATGATCGGCGGGGCCTCCGCCGTAGATATTCCACCCGCCGTTTTCGAGCTGACAATCGAGGATCGTTTGTCTCGCTTTCACCTTCAGTTCGTCGTCGAGGAGACCGAGAAACCGAAGTGTCATGACGTACTCGGCGGTCATCGTGACATTGTCGTAGACGCGTGCTTCCCAATAACCGTCCGGCTGTTGGAGTGTGTCGAGATGTTCCTCCGCTTTCACGATCGAGTCGGCGATCCGCGGTTCGATCGAACGATCAAAAAGGGGGGAGGATCCTGAAAACGGTCGACGCTGCGGCGCGGCTTCACCCTTCGAAGAGGAGATCCGGGTTCGCACCGTCTCTGTAATCCGATGAATGATGTGGGGGGTCAATTGGAACATCGCAAGACTCGAAACTGCCCGGAATGTAGGGAAGATTTCCCCAAAAGGGAACAAAGTTTTTATTGACAATATATTGCACTACCATAACGTATACTACGATTTTGGAAGGGGTCGGAGCCAGGAGTTCAGTGTGCTGCGCCCAAGACAGCTGGATTCACGCTGAGTTGGATGTGACGCTGTGCGGATAACGGTGGTTCGAGTCTTGGACAATCACACTGAACCCTGGGCTGCGGCCCCTTCTTTGTTCCTCTCTTCGGACCCCGGCCATGGAAGCCCGACGGAAAGCGGTTTACAATTGAATGGTGGAGACTGATCCGCCCGAACCGCTCCGAACTTGTCGAAACGCCCTCCATTGCGTAGAGAGGCGGGATCCATGATGTCGGCGGCAGTAGCGCAGTCCCGGGTCCTCGTTCTCAACAAGTCGTATATGCCGATCCAGATCACCTCGGTTCGGCGGGCTTTTTGCATGATCTACATGGGGATCGCCCGGGTCGTCGATCGGGAGTACCAGACGTTCGATTTCCAGACCTGGAGCCGTCTCGCTGTGGAAGCGGGGGACGATACGATCGGGACGGTCGACCGGCTGATCCGGATCCCGCGCGTGATTCTTCTACAAGCCTACGACCGGTTGCCGAAGAAACAGGTCCGCTTCAGTCGGTACAACATCTTCGCCCGTGATCGGAGCGTCTGCCAATATTGCGGCCGGCATTTCACCAAGAACGAACTGAACCTCGATCATGTCATTCCGCGCGCGCACGGCGGGCAGACCACCTGGGAGAACGTCGTCTGCAGCTGCGTCAACTGCAACCGCCGGAAGGGGGGGAGGACACCGCACGAGGCGGGAATGCGCCTGGTCCGCAAGGCGGCGCGGCCGCACTGGACGGAATGCTTGAATATCTCCACGAAGAGTTCACTCTATCGGGAATGGCTGCCGTTCCTGAACGTCGTTGATTTCTCGTACTGGAACGTCGAGCTGGAGAAATAATAAGAGGAGCGGACTCTGCCCAAGTTGATCACAGATCCCGAAGCCGCGCGGCGCCTGGCGCGCGCGATCGCCTCGGACGTCTCCCTCTACAACGAGCCGAAGATCAAACAGGGGATCGAGCTCGACACCTTCTTCGAGATCATGGCCAAGGAGCTGGAGGAGGGACGCGAGCACTACAACGCGAAAATCGATCCCTCACTTCGGTCCAAGACGAATTATTATGATCTCGCCATCGTCGACGTCATTTTGAAGCGCAAGGGGCACATCAAGTCGAAGATCTGGTGATGGCGATCCCGCTGATTACCGCGCCGAATCTATCTTCCATCAAAGGACTGATCCACGGCTTCACCACGCGAATCGGGGGCGTGAGCGTCTCCCCGTACGCATCCTGTAATCTCGGGATGGCGACCGGGGATGAGGATGACTCGGTCCGGAGAAACTACCGATTGCTTGCGGACGAATTGGGGACGACGGTCGAGTCGTTTCTCGGTCTCCGGCAGATGCACGGGGGGGATGTGGTGGTCGCCGATCCGGAGGCCTCCGCTTCCGATCCTCTGGAGGCGTTCCGTTTCGCCCCGAGCGGGGATGCGATCGTCACGGACCACCGCGGAGTGTTGCTTTTCGCCCGGGTGGCCGACTGTTTTCCGATACTTCTGGTCGACGAACGGAACGGGGCGATCGGGGCGGTCCACGCGGGATGGAGGGGAACGCTGGCCCGGGTGATTCCCAACGCGGTGCGCAGGATGTCGGCGGAGTTCGGAACCGATCCGGCCGATCTCACGATGGCGGTCGGGCCCGGGATCGGGCTTCCCGCGTTCGAGGTCTCGGTGGCGATCGCGGAGATGTTCGAGGAGCAGCTCGACGCTCAAGAGGGCGAAATCGTGAAAGACGAGGTTTCCGCGCAGATCGATCTGGCTGCGATCCTTATACGGCAGGCGCGGGGAGAGGGAATCCGGGCCGATCGTATCTGGTCGTGCGGGTTCTGCACGCACGGCGACCCGGGACGTTTTTTTTCGTATCGGAGAGAGGGACGACGCACCGGACGGATGATCGGTTTCATCGGATGGCGTTCTTGACCGCCCGAAGGCGAAGCCCTTATAATTTCGATGGGTTCGTCCCTCCTCTGTGAATCAAAACCACGTCATACCGTTCCTTCTCCTCGGACTCGTCGCCTGCGGGACACCGAAACGCGTTCAGACGTCCGTGGAAGCGCTGGAACGGGACAATGTCGCACTTCGTTCGAGGCAGGCCGAGCTGCAGAGGAAGATCGAGGATCTTTCGAACTCTTTGATGGTGTTGCAGGACCGGTTGGAGACGCTCAAGGTGGCGGCGGAACGGCAGCCGGTCTATTCCGGATCGGGCCGGGGAAAACGCGGAAAACTTCGACCTCCCCCTCCTCCCGTCGAGGGGGAAGAATCGGATGAAACGGCGTTTGGTTTCGGAATTGCCGGGAACCCGCGTCTTCCGTCGATCCAACTGACGAATCGGGATCTCGAACGAATGGCACCGGTCGAGAAGACCCCTCCGAAGAGCATGGCGAAAGAAGCGGCGCCGGCTCCCGTGAAGGAGGACGACAAGTCCTCCATCGACAACCCGGAAGTGACCCGGGAATATAATGAAGCGTTCCAGAAGTTCGAGGATGCGAGTTATCCGGAGGCGATCCGGATGCTCGGGGAGTTCGCCGGCAGGCACCCCGCGCATGTGTATGCCGACAATGCGGCGTTCTGGATCGGGGAGAGCTACTTCCGAACGCGCGATTTCGTGAAGGCCGCGGAATCGTTCGAACGGGTCGCTACGGAGTTCCCTTCGGGAAACAAGGTCCCCGACGCGCTTCTTCGGGCGGCCTCTTGCTACCTGAGACTCAGTAAGCCGAAGGAAGCGCAGAGAACATTCGACCGGATCATCGCAACCTATCCGCAGAGCGTGGCGGCGCAGAAAGCGCGCGCTTCCCTCGCCGAGATGTCGGAAGCCGGAACCGGCCAAAGGAGAATGTGACATGAAAGAAAGAGAGCGTCGGTTCACCTGGTTGCCCGTAGTCGTAAGCTTGCTCTTGGTCGGAGTCCCCTGCCTTTGGGCGCAGGAGGAGCCTGCGCCGGCCGAACCCCCTTCGGGAGAAGCCCCGAACCTTCCGACCGAGCCGGAGATCAAGGCAGCTCCGCTTCCTCCGACCTCCAATGTCGAAACGTTCGGTGGAACTTCCGAGGGAACCTCCGAACCGGTGACCAAAGAGGAGGAGAAAAAACCGACATCGAGGCCTTCGGGTGAACCTCCGTCGGAATATCAGATCCAGCAAGGGGACACTCTCTGGGACATCTGCCAGAAGCTTCTCGACAACCCCTGGTATTGGCCGAAGCTCTGGGCGCTGAACGACTACATCGCGAACCCGCACCTGATCTACCCAGGGAACAAACTCACGTTCTTCTCCGGCTCCGAAACGGCGCCGCCGCGTCTCGAGATCGTAGACGAGAACACCCGCAAATCGTCGAGATCAGGAGAGGCTCCGAAGATCGGAGAGGTCGACGAAAAAGAGCCGTCCGCGCCGCAGGAGAAGACGGCGGCTGCCTCGACGGAAGAGGCATCGACGCCCACCATCAATCTTCCCGCCGGCCGGGAAGGAATCACAGTGCTCGGAAAGAAGAGCTTTTCGATCCGTCTGAAATCCCTCAGTTTCCTCTCCGAGAAGGAGTTTGAACGGCAGATCGTCGGCGAGGTCAGCCACTCCGGGGAAACGAAAATGCAGCTCTACCAGGGGGACCGCCTTTATCTCTCGTTCAACAAGAGGTGGAGGGTGAGCGTGGGAGACCGTTTCCATGTCGTGGAAAAAGTCAAGAACGTCTCCGATCCGGATGCGCTGTTCGGGGAATACGGGGAGATGATCCGGAGGAAGGCGGTCCTCCGCGTCATCGCGGTAAAAAAGAACACCGTCGATGCCGTAATCGTCGATTGCGAAGATGGTGTGACCCGGGGGGACAAGATCGTTCCGTATGTTTCGCCGGTCCGGGAACTCGCGGTCCACAGCACGAAAAAGCAGATCGCTGGGAAGATCATCGATTCGGAGGATCAGAAGGTTCTGATCAGCAACAACGATTTTGTCTTTCTCGATGTCGGCCGAAAGCATGGTGTCGACCCCGGTCTGCGGTTGGTTGTCGTGCGTCGCGGAGACGGGATCTTTCAGGGGGACGACAGCAAACTGCCCGATGTCCCGTACGCGCACCTCGTGGTGGTGGAAGCGAACGAGCAGACCTCGACCGCGTACGTGTTATCCGAGCGGGACGGCCTCGCCGTAGGGGATCGCGTCCGAAACGAAGCGGACTGAAACACCCTTCGCAAACTTTTGCTTGACGGCGCTTTCCGCGGCACCGTACATAAGACGCGTGTCCGATGTCGCAGCGATCGCGGTCGCCCGTCAAACCCGGATCCCGTACGCTCTCCGGAAAACCCTCTGGGAGAAATGGGACGGTGCCGAACCGCTTCTGGCGGCGGCGCGGGAACAACAAGGCTCAACGCCAGACGAACAAAACGCCTTTGAAATCCTCCGAACCTCCGTCGATCTCCCGGGAGCGGAAGAGGAGATCCGGAAACTCCGCAGACTCGGCGGGTGGGTTTTGAGTTATGGATCGGCGGGGTATCCCGCCGCACTGGCAGAGATTTCCGATCCTCCGTTGGTCCTGTTCGGTTGCGGCGCGTTGCCACAGGATTCGAAAAAGTTTTTGGGGTTCGTAGGTCCCCGGAGACCTTCGACGTACGGCGCGAGGGTCGCGAAGTGGCTGGCGACCGATCTCGCGCGGGAAGGGGTCGTTCTGGTGAGCGGCCTGGCGCGCGGGATCGATGCGATCGCGCACGAATCGGCGGTTCGTGCAGGAGTGCCGACGGTGGCGGTGGTGGCGTGCGGTCTCGATCGGACTTATCCGCCGGAGCACGCGCTCCTGCGGAGTAAGATCGAGAAGAACGGTGCCGTGGTGACGGAATTCGGGATCGGGGATCCACCCCGATCGGAGCACTTCCCGCAGCGGAATCGGATCATCTCGGGTCTTTCACGCGGCGTCCTCATCATCGAGGCGGGGGAGCGGAGCGGTGCCCGGATTACCGCACGGCATGCGACGGAGCAATCCCGAGAAGTGTTCGCCGTCCCGGGGCCGATCGATTCCCCTCTCTCGATCATTCCGAATCGGCTGATCGCGGAGGGGGCGAAGTTGACCGCCACCAGTTCGGATATCCTGGAGGAACTGTTTCCGGGGTACAAGGCGGAGGAGAGGGCCGCGTCGACGACGGCGGACGCGCCGGAGCTTTCGGATGGGGAGCGGCGTCTTTTGACCGGTTGGGAACGGGATCGACCGGTGACGGCGGACGATCTGGTGAAGAATGTCGGGGTTTCAGCGGCCGAAGTGCTTCGTGCGTTGGCGGAGTTGGAACTGAAGGGGTTGATCGTGAAACAAGCGGATGCGCGATACGTGCGGATTGTGGGGGAAATGTGAGCAAGTCTCTAATCATTGTCGAATCTCCGACGAAGGTCAAAACGATCGGAAAATATCTGGGACGCGAATTCATCGTGAAAGCGTCGGTGGGGCATGTCTGGGACCTGCCGAAGAGCAAGCTCGGGATCGAAGTGGGCGACTCCTTCGTCCCTCAATACGAGGTGATCAAGGGGAAGCAGAAGGTGGTCGACGAGATCAAGAAAGCGGCCAAGGAGGTGGCGACGGTCTATCTCGCTCCCGATCCGGACCGGGAAGGGGAGGCGATCGCCTGGCATCTAGCGGAGGCGATTCAGGGAAAAACCAAGAAGACCAAAGCGGCCGCACCGAAGATCTTCCGGATCTTGATCGACGAAATCACGAAGCAAGGGGTCCAACGGGCGATGGCGGCCCCGGGTGAACTCGACCGGGCGAAGTACGAGTCGCAGCAGGCGCGCCGAATCCTCGATCGTTTGGTGGGGTACAAAATCAGCCCGCTCCTCTGGGACAAGGTCCGGCGGGGCTTGAGTGCCGGTCGCGTGCAGTCGGTCGCTCTGCGGATCGTCTGCGAGCGGGAGAGGGAAGTCCGCGCGTTCATTCCGGCGGAGTACTGGACGATCGACGTCACGGCGGAGGCGTCGGAGCCCCCTCCGTTCCTCCTCCATCTGATCTCGAAAAACGGGGAGAAGATCGAGATCCCGGCGAAAAAGGAGGCCGAGGCCGCCGAAGCCGATCTCCGGAAACAGATCCTCACCGTTAGTGATGTCCAGACGAAGGAGCGGAGGAGGACTCCCCCCCCCGCCTTCACGACCAGCAAGCTGCAGCAGGAATCCGCCCGCAAGCTCGGGTTCGGGCCGAAGAAGACGATGCTTCTGGCCCAGCAGCTGTACGAGGGGGTGGAACTCGGCGAGGAGGGGGCGGTCGGGTTGATCACCTACATGCGTACCGATTCGACACGTCTCTCGAACGAGGCGATCAACGTCGCGCGGGAATTCATCGAGGAGAATTTCGGAAAAGAATACCTTCCCGAGAACCCTCGGTTCTACAAAACGGCCAAGAAGGCGCAGGACGCCCACGAGGCGATCCGGCCGACACTCCTGGTCCATCCGCCGGAGAAGGTGAAGAAGTTCCTCAAACGCGATCAGTTCGCTTTGTATCAGTTGATCTGGAACCGTTTTCTCGCCTGCCAGATGGCCGAGGCGGTCTATGATCAGACGACCATCGATGTGAAGGCGGGCCCGTATGGTTTGCGGGCGACCGGATCGGTCCTCCGTTCCGACGGGTACATGAAGCTGTACATCGAGGGGACGGATGACGCCGATGCCGACGAAGAGAAGGCGGAACAGTTCCCGGCTCTGAAACCCGGCGACCCGCTCACGGTTTCGACGATCCTGCCCGAACAGCACTTCACGAAACCGCCCTTCCGGTTCACGGAGGCGAGTCTCATCAAGGAGTTGGAGGAGAACGGGATCGGACGCCCCTCCACCTATGCCTCGATTCTCTCGACGTTGCAGGATCGCAAGTACGCGATGAGGAACACCGGAGGATCGCTCGAGCCCACCGATCTCGGTTTTCTCGTGAACGATCTCCTGGTGGAGCATTTCAAGGACGTCATGGAGGTTGAGTTCACCGCGCAGATGGAGGAACAGCTCGATCGGGTCGAGGAAGGAGAGGGGGACTGGCAGGAACTCCTGCGCAAATTCTACGACCCGTTCATGAAAGACCTCAAATCCGCCACGAAGATGATGCGAGATGTGAAGCGGGAGGAGACCCCGACCGACATCGTGTGCGAGAAATGCGGCAAGATGATGGTGATCAAGTGGGGAAGGCACGGCCATTTTCTCGCCTGTAGCGCTTACCCGGAATGCAGGAACACGAAGGAGTTCCGGAAGAAAGAGGACGGCGCGATTGAGGTTTTGAAACAGGAAACGACCGACGAGGTTTGCGATGTGTGCGGATCGCCGATGGCGGTCAAGACCGGCAGGTTCGGGAAGTTCCTGGCCTGCAGCCGCTATCCGGACTGCAAAACGACCCGCTCGATCTCGACGGGGGTTCCGTGTCCCGAGGCGGAGTGTGGCGGCAAGCTGCTCGAGCGACGCACGCGCCGTGGACGTTCCTTCTACGGATGTTCCAAATACCCGAAATGCAAGCACGCGCTGTGGAACAAACCGATCGTCTCGGTCTGTCCGAGCTGTCAGGCCCCGTACCTGGTGGAAAAATTCACGAAGAAGACCGGCCCGGTTCTCCAGTGCGTGAAAAAGAGCTGCGGCTATTCCCGTCCGATCGAAGAGGGGAAGCCGCCCACTCCATGAACGTCGTGATCATCGGCGGTGGCCTCGCAGGGAGCGAAGCCGCCTGCACCCTTGCGCGGCATGGCTGCGCGGTCGATCTCTACGAGATGAAGCCGACGAAACTCTCTCCGGCCCACCGGCGAGAGACGCTTGGAGAACTGGTCTGCAGCAACTCGCTCGGTGCCGAGGAATGGGATACGGCCCCCGGACTCCTGAAGTACGAAATGTCCCGGCTCGGCTCCGTGGTTTTGAACGCCGCCGACCGCTCCCGCATCCCCGCCGGACGAGCTCTCGGCGTCGACCGGGACCGTTTTTCTGACGAGGTGACCGCCACAGTTTCCTCCCTCCCCGGGATTCGCGTGATCCGGCAGGAGGTGACGACGATTCCCGAAGCCGATCTCGTGATCGTGGCGTCCGGACCGCTGACCTCCGATGCCTTGTCCGTCGATCTCGCCGCGCGGGTCGGTTCGCAGCTTCTCTACTTTTACGACTCTCTCTCGCCGATCGTCACGGCCGACTCGATCGATTACGGGAAAACCTATTTTGCAAGCCGGTACGAGCCGGGGAAAGAGGATTATCTCAACTGTCCCATGGACCGGGTGACGTACGAGAAGTTCGTCGGAGAGATCCGGAACGCGGAAAAGGTCCCGATCCGGGCGTTCGAGGCGATGCGCTGCTTCGAGGCGTGCCTCCCGATCGAGGTGCTCGCGGAGCGCGGGGAGGCGACGCTCGCCTTCGGTCCGATGAAACCGGTCGGTCTGGAGGATCCCCGCACCGGGAAACGCCCGCATGCCGTCGTCCAACTCCGGCGCGAGAACCATCCGACGACGCTCTACAACCTGGTCGGGTTCCAGACCCGGATGAAGTGGGGGGAACAACAAAGGATCTTCCGGATGATCCCGGGGCTCGAGAATGCGGAGTTCGCTCGGATGGGATCCATGCACCGGAACACCTACCTAGAGTCTCCCCGCCTGTTGGGACCGGACTTAGCACTGAAGAGCGACCGCCGGATCATCCTGACAGGGCAGATCGTCGGCGTGGAGGGATACGTCGAGTCGTCCGCCATGGGGATCTGGGCCGGTCTCGTCGGGGTCGCCCGTCTCCAAGGCCTCGATCTTCCGCCCCTCCCGCCCCCCGAAACCGCAATCGGAGCCCTTCTCCGTGCCGTAACCACGATCCCCCTGCACGGCATCTTTTCCCCGATGAACGTCAACTTTGGCCTTTTCCCTCCGGTCACGGATACTAAGGGCGGGAAAGAAGCGCGTCGGAGGCGGATCGTCGAACGTGCCCATGTCGCCGAAGCTTCGTGGCGGGAACGCCTCGAAACGGATCTCGGACGTGCGGCTCCGATTCGAACCGGTTCCGAGGCGCTCGTAACGAGAGCGTATGGAAACGTCCAACCATAAGTCGCTGGTTTTCGAGTTCATCGAGCAACTCCGAACGGTCCGGCGTCTTTCCCCCCATACGGTTCGGAACTATCTTTCCGACCTGATCCAATTCGAAGGGTTCCTGGCCGGGCGGAAGATCGTGCCGCGGGAGATCGACCCGGGGAATGCGGCGACGATCGACCGCTTCCATGTCCGAACGTATCTGTCGACGCTTCACAAGGGGAAGAAGGCGGCGAGCATCGCCCGGAAGATCGCGGTTCTCCGGACCTTCTTCCATTTTTTGAAGGAATCGGGAGTCCGTCCGGATGATCCGACGGTCACCATTACCGGCCCGAAGGTTCCGAAGCGCCTGCCGCGCGTGGCGGACGAAAGCCTGATCCGCGAACTGATCTCGTTGCCGGACGCGGAAAAAATCGCCGGAGTTCGGGACCGTGCGATTCTGGAGATGTTATATGGCTGCGGCCTGCGCGTCGCCGAGTTAGTGGCGCTCGATCTCCCCGACGTCGATCTCGACGAGAGGGAGGCGCGGGTCTTGGGGAAGGGGAACAAGGAGCGGATCGTTCCGATCGGCGACTACGCGGCCGAGGCTCTGATGGTCTATCTGGCCAAGCGCCCGATCGGCCCCGACGCTCTCTTCTTGAACGCCCGCCGGGGACGCCTGACGACCCGGGGGGTCACTTACCTTCTGGACGGGTATCTTCGGAGGCTTTCCACGCGGGTTCATCTTTCCCCGCACGCTCTTCGGCATTCGTTCGCGACGCATTTGTTAGAGCGGGGGGCCGACCTTCGTGCAATCCAGGAACTCCTGGGGCACAGCAACCTGGCGACCACCGAACGGTACACGCGGGTTACGCTGGAGAAACTCAAACAGGTGTATCATGATTCGCACCCGAGAGCCGATCGAGTGGTGAAACCGTGAACCGACCTCCGGACGACGCGATTCCCCAGATCCTCACCCTGGAGGGGCTGGAGAAGGCTGCGCTTGAACCGGAGGAGGCGTTCGTCCTCTCCCGTGTGAACGGTACAAACACGTTGACCGAGATCGGGCAGATGCTCGGGTACGATACCGCCCGGGTTTGGAATCTTCTCGATCGCGCCGCGGAAGCGGGAATCGTCGGCGTCGGGGAGGGAAGACGCCCCGTTGCCCCCAAACGGGCCAAGGGGTCAAGCATTCTCGATCAACTGGACGAGGAAGAGCGTAGTCCGGAACTTTCCAAGATCCCACGGAGCCAGAGGAACGACATCCGCCTCCGTCACACGAACATGGTCACCCAGACGCACTACGAAGTTCTGGGGGTTCCGCGTTCCTCTTCGTTCGAATGGATCAAGAAGAAGTACCTGGAGCTGGTCAAAGAGTTTCATCCCGATCGGTTTTTCGGCCAGGAACTCGGTCATTACAAAGAGAAACTGGAGGCGCTGTTCGAGCGGATCACCTCGGCGTACGACGAGCTTTCCGATCCGGACCGTCGACGCGCCTACGACGAATCGTTCGAGAAAGGACCCAAGCCGAAGCCGTCGGGGAAGGTTCAGGGGCCTCCTCGGGATCTGCTCTCCCGGATGGCGGCGGCGAAGAGACACTTCGAGATGGGGAAGACCGAGGAGAAGGCGGGGAACTTCCTCAAAGCGGCGAACTTTTTCCAGATGGCGGTCTACTACGATCCGACCGTCAAAGAACTTCGCGAAGCCTGGGAGCGAACCCGGCCCCATATCCATCGAAGGAAAGCCGACGAACTTTTCGCGGAGGCGGAGGATCGGCTTTTCCGCGGAGATGAAACGGCGGCCCTTGCGCTCTTCGAAGAGGCTCACGAGTTGAATCCGAGGAAAAGAGAGTGTTATCGAGAGCTTACAATGCTATACCTAAAGAGAGGGAAGATCGAGCGGGCGAAGGAGAAGGGGGTCCACGCCCTCGAGTTCTTCCCGAACGATCCGCGCGTGCACGGGGCGATGGGGCTCATATATAAGGAGATGGGGAATAAGAAGGGGGCGATCCGGGAACTTCGTCTGGCCTTACGGCTCGACGAAACGATGGAGTCGCTCGGCAAGGTCTTGAAGGAGCTGGAGGGATCGAACAAGTGAGTCGGGTGATCGGCATCGATCTTGGAACGACGAACTGCTGCGTAGCGGTCACGGAAGGGCGGCAGACGACCGTGATCCCGAACAAAGGGGGGTATCGGACGACCCCGTCGGTGGTCGCTCTTCTCGAGGACGGGAAGACGCTGGTCGGCCAGATCGCCAAACGGCAGGCGATCACGAACCCGGCGAACACGATCATGAGCGCCAAGCGCCTGATTGGACGGAGGATCGACGCGCCGGAGGTGGCGCGCGCCCGATCGCTGTACCATTACGAGATCTCCGAAGGTCCCAAGGGTGATCTCCGTCTCCACTGCCAGAACAAGGCGATCTCGCTTCCGGAGATCTCGTCGTACGTGTTGGCCGAGATGAAGCGTGTCGCGGAACATCATCTCAAGGAAAAGGTGAACGACGCCGTGATCACGGTCCCGGCCTATTTCAACGACGGCCAGAGGCAGGCGACGAAAGTCGCCGGAAAAATCGCCGGGCTGAACGTCCTGCGGATCATCAATGAACCGACCGCCGCCGCCATCGCGTACGGATTCAACCGGAAGAACAACAAGAAGGTCGCCGTCTACGATCTCGGCGGGGGAACGTTCGACATCTCTCTCCTCGAGATCAACGAGGGGGTTTTCAAAGTTCTCGGAACCTCGGGGGACACGTTCCTCGGAGGGGACGACTTCGACAACCTCCTGATCGATCATGTGGCGAACCGATTCCTCGAATCCGACCGGATCGACATCCGGAACGACCGGCAGGTGCTCCAGCGTCTCCGGGACGGCTGTGAGAAAGCGAAGTGCGATCTCTCGAATTTCCTGGAAGCGGAGATCAACCTTCCGTTCATCGCGACGACCGAAAAAGGTCCGGTTCACCTCGCCATGAAAATCGACCGGGAAACGCTCGAGAGGCTGACGTCCGGACTCGTGGAACGGACGCTGGAGATCACGAAACAGTGCATGAAAGAGGCGGGGATCGACAAGGACGATCTAGACGACGTCCTCCTCGTTGGCGGGCAGACCCGCATGCCGAAGGTGACCGACACCGTTTCGAACTTCTTCGGCCGCTCCGCCTCCCGGCAGATCAACCCGGACGAAGCGGTCGCGGTCGGCGCGGCGATCCAGGGGAGGGCGCTCGTCCCCGGGGCCGACGTGGAGATGCTCCTCTTGGACGTCACCCCCCTCCCGCTCGGGATCCAGTCTGCCGGAGGCTCGTTCACGAAGCTGATCGACGCCAACACGACCGTTCCGGTCTCGGCGAAGAAGGTCTTCACGACCGTTTCCGATAACCAGCCGACCGTCCGGATCCGCGTGTACCAGGGGAAGGCCCCGGTCTGCGTCGACAACGAGATGTTGGGGGAGTTCGTTCTGGAGGGGATTCGCAGAGCACCCGCCGGGGAAGCGGAGATCGAGGTCTCGTTTCACATCGACGCCAACGGGATCGTGAACGTCACCGCCCGCGACACCGATACCCGGAAGCAGCAGTCGATCACCGTGACGATGACGAGCGGCCTGGACGACGACGAGATCGAGGAGATGCGCAAGCACGCGGAAGGTCAGGAGCTGCTCGTCAAAGAGGGGGAGCAGACCGAGGCGTCGGTGCAGAAGGCGGAGGTTCTGTTGTACCGCCTCAAGAAGGCGTTTGAGGCGAGCGGGGCGGGGCTCGAGGAAGGTCGTAAGAAACAAATCCAGAAGTTGATGGACGGCGCCGCGGGATTCATCGAGAAGAGGGACACCCGCCATCTCGAACGCCTGATCGCCTCATTGGAGAAAGCGCTGGCGGGATTCGAATGAAGACGCCTCGCCTGTTCACGCCGGGACCGACGGAGGTTCCCGTGGAGGTGCGGGAGGCGTTCGCCGGTCCGATGATCCACCATCGCTCGTCCGAGTTCGGGGAGATCCTCCGGAGAGTTCGCGACCGGGTCGGATGGCTTTGCGGATGTGACGGTGAGATCGCCCTTTTGTCTTCGAGCGGGAGCGGGGGGATGGAAGCGTCGGTCGCCTCTCTGTTCGCGCCGGGGGACGAAGTGGTCGTCGTCGTGGGGGGGAAGTTCGGCGAGCGGTGGAAGGAGCTGGCCGACCACTACCGGCTGAAGAGCGTGACGATCGCGGTCGAATGGGGAAGAGCGGTGGCGGTCGAAGCGGTTCTTCGGACCGTGACCCCGTCGACGAAGGGGATCCTGATCCAGGGATGCGAAACTTCGACCGGCGCCTATCATCCGATCGCCGAGATCGGTCACGCTCTTAGGGGGCGCGGCGACCTCCTTTTCGTGGTCGACGCCATCACGGCTTTGGGGATTCACGATCTCGACATGGAACGGGACCGGATCGACGTCCTGGTGGGAGCCTCGCAGAAGGCGTTCATGTCCCCTCCGGGGGCGGCGGTCGTCGCGCTGAGCCGGCGCGCGCTTCAGCGGATGCTCGATCCGGGGGGGAGCTACTATTTCTCGTTGGCCCGCGAGGTGGCGGCGGCGAAAAAGAACCAGACCGGTTTTACCCCCGCGATTTCGAACATCGTGGCGCTCGATGCCGCGCTCGCGAGGATCGAACGGGAGGGGAAGCCCGCCCTCTTTGCCCGCCATCTCGAGCTTCAACGCCTCGCCCGCGCCTCGCTCCGCGAGATGGGGCTTCACCTGTTCAACCGTGACGAGGAGGCGACCGTCGGGATCACCGTCGCGCACGCGCAGGAAGGGCTCGACGTGAAGGGGTGGATCCAGGGGCTTCGGACGAAGGAGGGGCTGTGGCTCGCCGGAGGGCAGGGGAAGCTGGAAGGGAAGATCTTCCGCCTCGCGCATTTCGGGGCGATCACGAAAAAAGATCTCCTCTGGGCTCTCGATCGGATCCGGGAGAGCCTCGCGTGAACCTGACGTTGGTCGTGATGGCGGCCGGCGTCGGGAGTCGGTACGGCGACTTGAAGCAGGTCGACGGCGTCGGTCCGAACGGCGAGACGATCATGGACTACGCGATCTTCGACGCTCACCGCGCCGGGTTCGACAAGGTCGTCTTCGTCATCCGCCGCGAGCTCGAAACGATCTTCCGGACGCGGGTCGTTCCGCGCTACGCCAAACATCTCGCGGTCGCCCTCGTCTACCAGGAACTCAACGGATTTACCGGGAGGTTCCCGATCCCGGCAGATCGGAAGAAGCCGTGGGGGACCGGGCAATCCGTCCTCTCCGCGAAGGACGAGGTCGAGACCCCGTTCGCGGTGATCAACGCCGACGATTTCTACGGGCGCGGATCGTTCCGCCTGCTGGCCGACCACCTCTCCTCGGCGGCGGCCCGGAACGACGAGACGTACGCGATGGTCGGATTCCGCTTGGAGCGGACTCTTTCGGAGCACGGGTCGGTGGCGCGGGGGATCTGTCGGGTCAGTGGTGCGGGGGAGCTCGAATCGATCGTCGAGCGCCTTCGCGTCGAGCGGGGAACGGACGGGATCTGGTTTTTGGACGAAGCGGGGAGAAAACAGCCTCTCACCGGGGACGAGACGGTCTCGATGAACTTCTGGGGGCTCAACCCCGGGGTCTTCGCGCACTTGAAGATCCTGTTCGGTGAGTTTCTGAAGAGCCAAGGGACCGATCCGAAGGCCGAGTTCTACGTCCCGAACGCGATCGGCTCGCTGATCCGCTCCGGGAAGGGGAGGGTCAAGGTCCTTTCGTCCGACGAATGCTGGTTCGGGATTACGTACCGGAAGGATCGGGAGGCGGCCGTCACGAAGATCGCGGAGCTGACGGCCCGGGGGATCTATCCGACTCCTCTTTGGTGAACCATGACGGCGGATCTCTCGCGCGTCATCTCGCAGTTCGACACCCGAGACCCGTACCGAAGCGGCGCTCCTTACGGAAGCGGACATATCCACGACACGTTCGCCGTCGATTGCGGAACGAGACGGTACCTCCTTCAGCGGATCAATCGCCATATCTTCGGCGATCTCGACCACCTCATGGAGAACATCGACCGGGTGACGAGGCACATCCGCGGGAAGCTGGAGGCGGAGAAGTGTCCGGACACGGATCGCCGGGTCTTGACGCCGGTCCGGACGCGCGAGGGGTCGTTGCTTTATCGGGACGGCGAGAACGAGGGATGGCGCGTTTATCTCTTCATCGACGGGGCCGTGACGTACGACCTCGTGCGGGATCTCGGTCACGCCCGTGCGGCGGCGAAGGCGTTCGGGGAGTTTCAACGGGCGCTCGGGGATCTTCCCGCTCCCCCGCTTCACGAAATCATTCCTCGTTTCCACGACGGTCCGACGCGATACGCCGCCCTCGAGCGGATCGTGTCTTCCGATCCCCACAGCCGCGCAAAGGACGCGAAGAAAGAGATCGAGTTCGTCCGGCGAAATGCGGCTATCTTCGGCGTCGTCCCGAAGTTGGCGGAAGCCGGAGCTCTTCCGGTCCGGATCACGCATAACGACACGAAGATCAACAACGTCATGATCGACGAGAAGAGCGGAGAGGGGATCTGCGTGATCGACCTCGACACCGTGATGGCCGGTTTCTCCCTTTACGATTTCGGAGATCTCGTGCGTTCGAGCGGATCGGGTGCGGCGGAGGACGAACGGGATCTTTCGAAAATCCGTCTGGAACTCCCGAAGTTCGAGGCGCTCCTGACCGGGTATCTCGCGGGGGCGGGATCGTTTCTGAACGAAACGGAGCGGAAGCATCTCGTGCACGGGGCGAAGCTGATTACGTTGATGATCGGGACGCGGTTCCTGACCGACTTCCTCGACGGGGACCGGTACTTCAGGATCCATCGGCCGGGACACAACCTGGAGCGTTGCCGGACGCAGTACCAATTGGTCCAGTCGCTGCTCGAACAGGCGGACGAATTGGACCGGCTCGTCGAGCGGATCAGCTCAGGCTCTTGAGGAGGAGCAGCGCCTCCTCGCGAAAACGATCGATTTTCTCTTTCACGAACTCGGACGGTTCTTTCTTCGCGTCTTCGATGAGCGGCGTCAGGTCGATCGCGAAGGTAAGCGCCGTTGACCGGTCGATCCCGGTTGGATCGTGGTAGGTGGCGTTCGCCCGCTGCCGACCGATCGTCGCCAGGTCGTACCGTTTTCCCCCGGTGATCTGGGAGTCGTAAACCCCCAGGAGCGCAGCCTTGAGGTTCTCGTGTGCCGAGGAATCGAGCACCACCTTGTCGCGATCGCAGAGCCAGTCGAGAGAGCGCCAGACCTCGCATCCGAGCAGACGTTTCGGACGTTTCTTGACCGGCAGAAGACGGATCGCCTCGATCGTCTTGAGCACCGTCGCCACGTGCGTCTCATGTTTGTCCGCCAGGTTGTGCGTGTACACGACCTTCGGGTTGGCCCGTTCGAGGATCTGAATCAATTCGCCGCTCAGGGCCTGGTTCCGATTCTTCTTCACCTCGTCGCTCGGGTAGTCGAGAAGGGCGAGACTCCCGTATTCGCCGATGACCGCAGCCTTCTTCTGCTCTTTCTTCCGGAGTTTCTGCATCTCATCGTCTGAAACCTTCTCGTACGGACCCGACCGGGCAGAGCGCCGCCCGTCGGTCAGAACGACGCCGCAGAACCATTCCTTTCCGTTCTGGAACGCCTCGAGGATGGCGGAGGAAGCGATGATTTCCAGGTCGTCTTGGTGGGCGCAGATCCCCATGATCGTGGTCCGCCGGAGCGCCGCTTCGGTCGACATCCCGTCCGGAACGAATATTTCAGCAGTCGGGTTCTTGAACTTCATCCTTTCTTCCTTTCCAATTCAGGCAGGCTGGCCGCCGCCATCGACTGACCCAATCTTCTCTTCTTCTCGTTCGGGAGGACAAAATGGACGGTCGGCGCGAGGTCGGGGAACTCGTCTTCGATCACCGCACGGGCCCCGGCGAGGAGGAGATTTCCCCCTTTCCCCGACGTGCACCTCCCGAGGATCAAGACGTTTCGGAGGGAGTAGAAGAAGGCGTACTGCGCGATCGCGTACCCGAGACAGATCCCCATGCTCTTCCAGATTTTTTCCGCCCCCGCGTGCCCCACCTCCAGCCGTTCCTGGATGTAGAGGAGTTTTCCGGCGTCGGAAAGTTTGGAGTCCGGCTCAAGGCCGACCTTGGCCGCAAGGCGGAAGACGCATTGTTGAGAGAGGTAGGACATCCCGCAACCCTTGTCTCTCGACCACTCGTCGACCGGTGCGTTTGGGCTCCAATCCAATGGCGCGAATGCCAGTTCGTTCACCCAGCTCGTGAGTCCCCCCTGCGCGTCGACATAGCCGGTTCCCAGGCTCGATCCCATGGAGATTCCGAGGATGCTGTGAGCCCGGAGCGACATCGCTCCGGCCAGCGCGGTCACCTCCCCGTCGTTCAACACGACGATCGGAACCCCCAGTTCCCTTCCGATCCGACGGAAAAGCCCTTTGACGAGATGGATTTTTTTGGGGGGGACGGCGCGGAACAGGCTCGCGACCATCGGACGGTTGTCGACGATGATCCCGGCGGTGCTTCCGCCGATCGCGTCGAGCCGCGGCATCTTGGAAGCGGCCTTCTCGATCGCGTTCTTGATCTGGTGATAGTGATATTGGGGATCGGATTGCTTCCGCGGTTCCCAGGGGACCTCTTCGGTGAAAACGACCTTCCCGTTTTGGACGGCGGCGACCTTCCGGTCCGACGCGCCGAGATCAAACCCGACACGGCAACCCTCCACATGACCGCCGATCGTCTGCCGTTCCTCCTTCTCCGCCGGGACTTCGGAGGGGGTGCACGAAACGACGATGAACGGTCTTTCGTAAACGAGACGCCCCATCAGATGAGCATCGAACTCGCGGTCTCCCCCTTTCCGATAGTTCCGTTGGAGCTGCTGCCCGAGCCCTTTCGGCCCTCCGACGTAGATCTTCCAAGCCCCCCGTTGCCAGAGGAGGAACTTGACCAGGCGGTCGGCGAAATAGGAGTTCGCCTCCCCGTTTTCCGCCGTCGGCGGAAGGAGCTTCGTCGTGAAGCGGGAGACCTGCCCTCCGGCCCGTTCCAGCCCGATCACGAGCTGTTCCTCCGAATGTTCCTGCTCGACCCGTTTCAAGAAATCGCGGTGGGCAAGGACGGCGGGGCGAAACCCCGGTTCCAGAGGGGGAACGTGCTTGGGAGGTACGAGGCGGAGCGGCTCAGGCTTCATTTCCGATCTTCCGGGCCCGCGCCGGTTTGTCGAGATCGTTTTCCAAGGCAAGACCAATATGGACCAGAAAGTTCCAGGCGGCCATCAACTGAAGATAGCTTCCGAAGAATTCGGAATGGGGGATTGAGACGGTCGGAAAGAGGGTCTTCCGATCGCTGATCGCGACGATTTCGACGCCGAGGTTCCGTCGCAACAGGCGGTCGAACCGCTCCTCCTCCCGTTCGAACGGGTCGAGAACGAGGAGAAGATCCTCCTTCTCCATCACCTCTTCGACCCCGTGCAGCGCCATCGTCCCCTCGAGGAAGACCGAGAGCTTGCGGGTCATCTCGACCGCCTTGATCGTCAGTTCTTCCGCCGCGCCGTCGTTCCGGCCCGCGATGAAAATCCGCTTCGCCTTTGCCCCCGCTTCGACGATTTCCGGCGCGATGTCGGCAGAGAGCACCCGTTCCGCGTCCCGGCCGAGTTGGGGAAGGTGAGGGGCGATGGTCCGTCCGGCGATCCGGTGAACGACCTGGTCGAGGAAGAGCGCCTGCTCGATCACTACTTTGCTGGCGGAGACCGCTTTTTCCGAGCCGCAGGAAAGGATGAATGTTCGGTCTGCCACTTTTTCCAGCGGCGTGTTCTCCGCCGCGGTAATCCCGACGGTCGGGATCCCTTCGGTTTTCAATTTCTCGAACAAAAATATGAGCTCTTTGGTCCTGCCGGAGTTGCTGGCGCCGAAGACGGTCCATCCTTTGAGATCGAGTTCGGCCGCTTCGTAACAGGTGGAGGTGTGAAATCGTTGCGAAAGGCCTAAACGCAAGGCGCGGAGGATCGCGTGCTTGCCGGGGAAGATCCGGCTGCTCCCCTCGCCGGCGAAGAGGATCCGGTCGGTGATCGGGACCTGTCGTAAGAAAGCGTCGGCGCGGGGAACGTCGAACCCTCCCGCGACCTTGCTCGCCTTGAGCATCTCCCGGATGACAGCGTATTTCCCCTGGGCGACGTTCACGATCGAGTTATAAGATGCTGAAATTGGGGTGTAAAGCGAACGTCGCTAACGCCCCGCGTTGGTTTGCGACCAGTTCCCTAATCCGAACGTTTTACGTAAGATCGCACCGCCCGGATGGGCAGGTATGAAAATTCTCGTCTGCGATACACTCCCCGAAAAGGGGCTCACCGCGCTCCGCGCGATCGCCGGAGCGACCGTCGACCGTTTCGAGGGGCTCGCGAAGCCGAAGCTCCTGAAAGCGGTCGCCAACTACGACGCGCTCGTCGTCCGGAGCGCCACGAAGGTCGACCGGAAGGTGATCGAGGCGGGGAAGAAGCTCCAGGTCGTCGCGCGCGCCGGGATGGGGTACGACAACATCGACGTCGACGCGGCGACGAAGAAGGGGATCGTCGTCATGAACACCCCCTCCTCCAACGCCGTGTCAGTGGCGGAGTTGACGATCGGGATGATGATCTCGGTCGCCCGTCACATTCCGCAGGCGAACTGCGCCCTCAAACGAGGGATCTGGGACAAGAAGAAGTGCACCGGCGTTGAGCTTGGATACAAGGTGCTCGGCCTGATCGGTCTCGGAACCGTCGGGCGGATGGTTGCCCAGTGCGCGCGGGGGCTCAAGATGGACGTCATCGCGAATGACCCGTACGTGCCGGTTTCGGTGGCGCGCGATCTCGGCGTTTCGATGGTCTCGCTCCCGGATCTCTGGAAACGGTCCGATTACATCTCGCTCCACGCGACGCTTAACAAAGAAACCCGCAAGATCATCAACGCGAAAACGATCGCCCGGATGAAGGACGGGGTTCGGATCGTGAATGTCGCCCGAGGAGCTCTCCTCGACGAGAAGGCGCTGGCCGCCGCGCTCAAGAGCGGGAAGGTCGCAGCGGCCGCCGTGGACGTCTTCGAGAAAGAACCGCCGCCGAAGAACCACCCGTTCCTGAGGCTCGAAAACGTGGTCGTGACCCCGCACCTGGGGGCTTCCACACACGAAGCTCAGCAGCGCGTGGCGCTTGTGGTCGCCGAACAGTTGCGCGCCTACTTCATCGACCATACCCTGATCAACGCCGTCAACGTTCCGACGTAAAGGAATCCATGAACAAACAAGACCAATACGCAGCCATCGAGAAAGACTTCTTGAAGATCGTTGCCGAGAATCCGCCGTGGGAGGCGGCTCTGGTCTCCCTGATCGCGCTCCTCAAAGAAGGGCTTTCGTACGTCACCTGGGTCGGTGTCTATCGCCTGGTGGAGGAGACGCTCTGGATCGGTCCGTATCAGGGGAAGGTCGCCTGCGCCCAGATCCCGGCAGGGCGAGGGGTGTGTGGTACCGCGGTGGTCCGGAAAAAACCGATCGTCGTGAGGAACGTGGAAGATTTCCCGGGGCATATCGCCTGCGATCCGAAGAGCCAGTCGGAGCTTGTGATCCCGGTCGAATACAAGAAAAAAATCCTGGGAGTCCTCGACCTCGACAGCCACGATCTCGCGGCGTTCGACCAGGTCGACGTCGATCAGCTCACGGAGTTCCTCGGCCAGCTCGAAAACCTCAGACTTTGAGGCGCGCATGTCGACCATCATTCTAATCGGTGCGCAATGGGGGGATGAGGGGAAGGGGAAGATCGTTGATTTTCTCTCGCGCGAGGCGGACATGGTGGTCCGTTTTCAGGGCGGGAACAACGCCGGACACACCGTCATCGTCGGGGGGAGAAAGATCGTTCTTCACCAGATCCCCTCCGGAATCCTCCGCCGGAGCTGCGTTTGCGTGATCGGGAACGGTGTCGTCCTGAACGTTCCGGAGCTGGCGAAGGAGATCGAGCTCCTGAAGAAGGAGGGGTATCCGGTCACTCCGAAGAATCTCAGGATCAGCGGGAACGCGCACCTGATTCTCCCGTACCACATGCTTCTGGACCGGCTGTCGGAAGAACGACTGGGAGCGCGCAGGGTCGGGACCACGGGTCGGGGGATCGGTCCGACGTATGTCGATAAAGCATCGCGCGAAGGGATCCGGGCCGGCGAGCTTCTGTCGATGAAGTGGTTCGAGGTGAAGCTGAAGCAAGTTCTGGAAGAGAAAAACCGGCACCTCTCGAAGCTGTACGGGGAAAAGGAATTGGATGCGAAAGAGATCGTCGACGAGTACGCCGGGCACGCGAAATGGTTCGCCGCGCACGTCGCGAACAGCTCGGTGATCGTGGATCAAGCGTATCGCAAGAAGAAGAACGTCCTGTTCGAGGGGGCGCAGGGGACGTCGCTCGATGTCGATCATGGGACGTATCCGTATGTGACTTCGTCGAACACGGTGGCGGCGGCGGCGTGCATCGGGGCCGGGATCGGTCCGACGGCGATCGACCGCGTGATCGGCGTGACGAAGGCGTACACAACCCGGGTCGGAGAGGGGCCGTTCCCGACGGAGCTCCAAGGGGCGGAAGGGGACGAGTTGCGGGCGCGCGGACAGGAGTTCGGCGCGACAACGGGGCGGCCACGAAGGTGTGGGTGGCTCGATGCGGTCCTGCTCCGTCACGCGGTTCGCGTGAACGGGATCACCGATCTCGCGGTGACGAAGCTCGATATCCTGAACGGGTTCAAGACGATCAAGATCGCGACGGCGTACGAGCGACAGGGGGAGGTTTCCGACGTCCTGATCCCCGAAGGGCGCTTGTTGGCCGAGTCGAAGCCGATCTATGAAGAGCTACCGGGGTGGAAGACGTTGCCCAAAAAGGCGAAGAAGCTTTCCGACTTGCCGGTTCCCGCTCGTCGATTCCTGAAACGGATCGAGGCGCTCACGAAGACACGGGTCTCGCTCGTCTCGACCGGAGCCGAGCGAAGCGCGCAGATCGTCGTGCGCGACGTTTTCTAGTCAGGTTCGGTTCCGTTTCGGACCGGCCGCGATCACTTCCGCGGAGCATCCCTCGGCGAACTGCTTGAAGTTCTCGATGTAACGAGCCGCCAGGCCGTCATACCGTTTCCAGTACTCGTCCTTGTTCCCCCAGGTGTTGGCCGGGTCGAGGACGTCGTTCGGAACATTCGGGCAGGAGGTCGGGACCTCGAAGCCGAACAGCTTGTCGGTCCGGTACTCGGCCTTCTGGAGGCTTCCGTCGAGAGCCGCGTTCAGAAGATTGCGCGTGTGACGGATGCTGATTCGCTTCCCGACGCCGAACGAGCCGCCGGTCCAGCCGGTGTTCACCAGCCAGCACTGCGCGCCATGTTTCGCCATCTTCTTTCGCAGGAGATCGGCGTAGACGAACGGGTGGTGCACCATGAACGGAGCTCCGAAACAGGCGCTGAAGGTGATCTGCGGTTCAATCCCCAGCCCGATTTCGGTCCCGGCGATCTTCGACGTGTAGCCACTGATGAAATGGTACATCGCCTGTGTTTGGCTCAGCCTTGAGATCGGCGGAAGGACGCCGGAGGCGTCGCACGTCAGGAAGATCACGTTCTTCGGATGCGAGCGGGCCATCCGGTCCGGCACCACCCCCGGGATGAACTCGAGCGGATACGACGCGCGCGTGTTCTCCGTCAGCATGTCGTCGTCCAGGTTGATCCGCCGCGAGGCCGGGTCGTACACCACGTTCTCGAGGATCGTCCCGAACCGTTGCGTGCAGGAGTGGATCTGCGGTTCGTTCTCCGCCGAAAGGCGAATCACTTTCGCGTAACAGCCCCCCTCGAAGTTGAAAACCCCGCCGTCGCTCCAGCCGTGTTCGTCATCCCCGATCAGGGCGCGGGCGGGATCGGCCGAAAGGGTCGTTTTGCCGGTGCCGCTCAATCCGAAGAAGAGAGCGACATCCCCCCCTTTTCCGACGTTCGCCGAGCAGTGCATGCTTAGGACGTCCTGCTGGGGCAAAAGGAAGTTCAAGACGGTGAAGATGCTCTTTTTGATCTCGCCGCCGTAGCTTGTTCCGCAGATCAGGCCGAGCCGTTGCGCGAAGTTCAGAATGATCGCCGTCTCAGTGCGGGTTCCGTCGATCGTGGGGCTCGCTTTGAACGAGGGGACCGCGATCATCGTGAACTTCGGAATGTGCCGTTTCAGCTCGTCCCGGTCCCGGATCTTGATGAACATGTTCCGGGCGAAAAGGCTCTGCCAGGCGGACTCGGTGATGATCCGGATCGGCATCCGGTACTCGGGATCCCCTCCGACATAGCAATCCTGGACGAACAGCTCCTCTCCCTGCAGATAAGCCTGGATCCGGTTGAAGAGACCGCTGAACTTTTCGTGCGTGAACGGACGGTTGTACTCCCCCCACCAGATCTTTTCCTCGGTGGAGCTCTCCTTCAGGACGAATTTGTCGGCCGCCGCGCGGGCGGTGTGCTTGCCGGTGTGGACGATGAGCGGTCCGCCGGCGACGACATGCCCCTCTCCGCGGAAGACCGCTTCTTCATAGAGGGCGGGTGTCGGAAGGTTCCAGAAGACCCGGTCCAACCCCTTCAATCCGTGGTTGTCGGGGCCGAAGATCGCCGCGAGGTCCGCGGCATGTTTCATGGCCGGTGTGGCGAATTCGAGATATTTCGTCATGTCCAATCCCTGATCAGTTTGCGGTTGCCGAGATACAGTTCGTTCGGGGAGTTCGGGTCGAGCGCCCATTTCATCCGCTCCACCCCCTCCGTGATGTCCTTGACGGTGCCGCAGGTCGAAAGGCGCAGCCACCCCTCCATCCCGAATTCGACGCCGGGAACTGTCACGACCAGCACCTTTTCGAGAAGGAACTTCGAAAGCTTCGTGGAGTTCTTGTTGTAAGTCGAAAAGTCGACGAAACAGTAGAAGGTCCCGTCCGGCTTGAACGCCTTGACGCCGCTGAAGGCGGCCAGCTTTTTCAAGAGTACGTTCCGGTTGTTCTCCAGCGTCACGCGCAGGCTTTCGACGCTCGACTGCGGACCGTGCAGAGCGCCGACCGCCGCGTGCTGAAGGAGGGCCGACGGGCCGGAGGTCTGATGGCTCTGGATGTTCGTCATCGTTTCGATCAACTTTTTGTTCGCCACCGCCCAACCGATCCGGAAACCGGTCATGGCGTACTGCTTCGAAACACCGTTGATGACGATCAGCTGCGAGTTCTCCCCCTTCTCCTTGGCGAAGTCGTAGCAATTGATCGGTCGGTGCGCATCGAAGAGGAGGCGGTGATAGATGTCGTCCATGATCAGGAAGAGCTTCCGCTTCTCGCAGAACTCGACGATGTCGGAGATGAACTCTTTCGAATAAACCGCGCCGGTCGGGTTGTTCGGGGAGTTGATGATGACCGCCCGCGTGTACGACGAGACCTTCCGCTCGATGTCGGCGAGGCGGGGGTAGAAGCTCCCGTCCTCTCCGAGCACCGGGACCGGAACGGCGCCGCAGAGTTTCACCATTTCTGGGTAGCTGACCCAGTACGGAGCCGGGAAGATCACTTCCTCCTGCGGGTTCAAGATCGCCTGCAAGGCGACCATGATCGCCTGCTTGGCACCCCCCGAGGCCATGACATGCTCCGGACCGATACTATGATGATAGAACTCGTCCATGTAGCGGATGATCGCCTTCTTGAGAGACGGGATCCCGTCGGCCGGGGTGTAGCGGATCTCCCCGGAGTCGAGCAGGGCCGAGGCGTTCATCAGCGCCTCGAGCGGCGGTTTGGTTTTCGGCTCCCCCCCTCCCAGATGGATGACCGGCTCCCCTTTGTCTCGCAAAAGGGCTGCCGTTTCGTTCAGTTTGAGGGTGACCGATTCCCCGATGGTCCGCGCGATTTGGCTTAGGTTCATAGCTCGCCTTCCTCTAGTTTGCGCGCGGAGTTTAGTGAACTTCGCGGAATCTGCAACTTCCGGCGTTTGGTGTATGATCCTCCGCATGAAGACCATAGGCCTGATCGGTGGCACGACGTGGCAATCGACTGCGGACTATTACCGGATCCTGAATGAAGAAGTGTCGAAGAGGGCAGGGGACCGGCATACGGCCAAAATCCTTCTCGCCAGCATCGACTTTCAGGAACTGTGGGATTTTGTGCATGCGGAGAACTGGGCCGGAATCAAAGAGATGCTCGTGCGGGAGGGGAATCATCTCGCGGACGGTGGCGCCGATTTCTTTTTGATCTGCGCCAACACGCTTCACAAAGTCGCGGAGGAGGTGGCGAAGAATGTGTCCATTCCGCTCCTATCGATCCTGGATGTCGTGGCTCTGGAACTGGCAGTTCACGGGTGCCGGAAGGTGGGGCTTCTGGGGACGCGCGTGACGATGGAGGACGGCTTTTTCGCGCAGTTTTTCAAAAGGAAGGGGATTGAAATGATCGTCCCTGACAAGTCTTCCCGGGAGGAGGTTCATCGGGTGATTTTCGAGGAGATCGCGCGCGGGAGGCTGGAAGATGCCTCCCGGCGGAGGTTTCAGGAGATGATCCAGGGATTCAAGGCTCAAGGGGCGGAGGGGGTGGTGTTGGGTTGCACCGATCTGCCCCCGTTGATCCAGCAGGAGCATAGTGTCCTTCCCCTCTTCGATACGACACGCATCCATGCCCTGGCTGCCGTAGCCAAGACGCTGGAGCGATAGGACGCTTGCCGAATCCTTCAGTTTGGGTATAACCGTCCGCCTTACCGGGCCGGTAGCTCAGTGGTAGAGCAACAGACTTTTAATCTGTGGGTCGATGGTTCGATCCCATCCCGGCTCACCAAGCGCGTCCCTGTCGTCTAGCCCGGTCCAGGACATCGCCCTTTCACGGCGGTAACACGGGTTCGAATCCCGTCGGGGACGCCAATTTGCCGGGTCGCGATTTTCGGCGACGGCCGACCACGGCAACCCATAGAAAAAATTCAGCGTTTTGCCCGCCAAGCGAAAGTTCGAGCCGCAGTTTCGGAGGAATTCCTTTTGGGTCGCCATGTCGCCGTCCCGAACGAGCTCGTTGGCCCGGTGCGCCGCCGTGAGGAAGTTGCGACACGGTTCGAGCCAACCCGTTGCCCCCAGCTCCAGTTGGGCGAGCGCCTCTTCCGTTTGGAGCTTTTCATTGAGAAGCGATTCCTTCTTGGCCAGGTATTCGGATCGATCGACCGCCTTGGCTAAATGGGCGTCGAGAAGTTGATCGAGCTTGGATTGAATGGCTTGGATTTTCGCGCGAGCCTCTTCCCTCTTTCTTGCAACGGGGTGGCTTGCTTCGTCTTCTTCCTTGGCCAGTTGTGCCAGCATGGCGGCGTAGGTCGGCTCTGGCAGAGCGACGCGAGAAATAGCTGCGCGGACCTGTTCGGCAAATGATTCTTCTCGAAGGTATGGCTCAGGACAGGGTCCGCGTTTTTTGGTGCAGCGGTAGTAGTTGTGCCCCTTCTGCTGCTCTGCCGTGATGGCGCAGCCGCAACTGTCGCACGTTGCGAGGCCAAGGAGAGGGAAGTAGGTGCGACGACGGGTATGCGGCCGGCCGCGGTTGGCCATTTGTGTCTGAACCCTTTCGAAAAGGGCTTTGCTGACGAGCGGTGGGTGGTTTCCCTCGTGTACCTCCCCGCCGAATCGCATGAGGCCGAAATAAAATGGGTTGGAGAGGATCCTCTGGACCTCAGTTTTGACGAGCGGGCGGTTGCGCCGGGTTTGTAACCCCCACCGCTCGGCCTCGAGCCTTAAACTCTCCAGAGAGTCGCGGCCGGCGGCGTACACGTCGAAAAGGCGGCGCACCAAAGCGCTCTTCTGGGGATCGAAGACAACCTTTCGGAGTTTTGTGTCGTGGACGTACCCCAAGGGTGCTACCGCGGGCCATTCACCTCTCCGAAGTTTCTGGCGGAGGCCGCGCTTGACGTTGACCGAAAGGTTGTCGCTGAAATATTTCGACTGCCCGAAGGCGATGTTGAGCATGAATTTCCCCTGCGGGGTCGCCTCGAACCAAAATGTGGGAAACTTTAGGGCTTGAAGGAGCCCGCGATCCAAGAGGTAGATAATCCGGCCGCCGTCGAGCGAGTTGCGCGCGAGGCGATCCGGGTGCCAAGCGATGATTCCCTGGGCTTCCCCTTTCTCGACTCGCGAAATCATTTCGTTGAAAACGGGGCGGCCGGGGTCCTTCGCCGACATTGCCTCGGTGAATTCGCGCACGATTTGCAGGTGCTCTCGCTCGGCGAAGATTCGGGTCTCAGTGAGCTGAGCCTCGATCGAGAGGATCTGTCGCTCTTCCGAATCGGATGATTTGCGAGCGTAGAGAAAGTAACGAAGAGGCATCCGCGCAACGTTAGATCGCCTTCGGGCAGAGCACAAAAGGAATTGCTCCGAAACTACGGTTCGTAGGCGAAAGCATACAAAATCGCGAAGGGAGGGCGGTTTCTCCCGTGCGATTTGGAACTTTCGCCGAGCGGGCAAAACGCTGAATTTTTCTATGGGTTGCCGTGGTCGGCCGTCGCCGAAAATCGCGACCCGGCAAATTGGCGTGCAGTTTGGGCCGAAATTCGAAGGTTTTTCAAGAGAAAGTACGGGGATGAGTGAGCAAAGCCCGCGCCATCCGCCTGCGGCGGCTTTCACGGGCTTTGCATGCCGGGGTGGCCGTGGCAGGCAACCGCCCCGCC
>JAZDDX010000015.1:0-85480 GCA_043809315.1 Pseudomonadota bacterium | reverse complement strand
CTATTGGGGCATTAACCTGGTTCGAAACTTCCACGCACTCGGACAACTTTCCGTGGTGTGTGACACCTCTCCGGACTCACGAAAGAAAGTCGCCGAAAAGTTCCCGGGGGTCGCCATCGACGGTGATCCGGTGAAGGTACTCAGCCGGAACGATATCGCTGGCGTAGTAATCGCCACCCCAGCCGCCACTCACTTCGATGTCGCGCGACAGGCGCTGACCGCCGGAAAAGACGTGATGGTCGAAAAACCTTTGGCGCTCCACTATTCCGAGGCTCAGGAGCTGGTGGCTCTCGCAAAATCACGCAGCCGAATCCTGATGGTCGGGCACATTCTCCAGTACCATCCGGGGTTATTGAAGCTCAAAGAGCTGATCACCTCCGGCGAACTCGGAACGCTCGAATACATCTACTCGAATCGTCTGAATCTCGGGAAGATCCGACGCGAGGAGAACATCCTCTGGTCGTTCGCTCCGCACGACATTTCGACCATGCTTTGGCTCACCGGCTCGATGCCGATTCAGGTGAACGCGGTCGGGGGAAGCTATCTCACGCCGAATGTCTTCGACACGACGGTCTCCATGCTTTCCTTCGACAACGGCGTCCGCGGCCATGTCTTCGTGAGCTGGCTCCACCCGTTCAAGGGGCAACGGCTCGTCGTGGTGGGATCCAAACGGATGGCCACGTTCGTCGACAGCGCGCCGAAAGGAGAAAAGCTCTTGATGTACGAAAAGAAGATTTCGGACGTCAACGGAGCTTTGGTGGCGGAAAAACCCACGGGGGTACCGGTCTCCTTCGACGAGGAGACGGAGCCGCTGCGCGCGGAGTGCGATCATTTCCTGCACTGCATGGAAACTCGCGAGAAGCCCCGGACGGACGGCGAGGAGGGGCTCAAGGTTCTCAAGGTCCTCCAAAGCTGTCAGAGATCATTACAGATGAACGGTCAACCCGTACAAGTGATGGACTATCGTGACTGAAAAAACACAAAAATATTTCGCGCATGAGTCTTGTTATATCGACGAGGGATCCGAGATCGGAGAGGGGTGCAAGATCTGGCACTTCACGCACGTCATGTCGGGATCAAAGATCGGGCAGCGGTGCAGCATCGGCCAGAACTGCGTGATCTCCCCGAAGGTCGTGATCGGGACCAACGTCAAGATCCAGAACAACGTTTCCGTCTACGAAGGGGTGATTCTGGAGGACGACGTCTTCTGCGGACCGTCGATGGTCTTCACGAACGTCATCAACCCCCGGAGCCACGTGATCCGGAAACACGAATACAAGACGACGCTGGTGAAGAAAGGGGCCTCGATCGGCGCCAACGCCACGATCGTCTGCGGTATCACGATCGGGGAGTACGCCTTCATCGGTGCGGGGGCCGTGGTGACCAAAGACGTCCCCCCTCACGCGCTCATGACCGGCGTTCCGGCCCGGCAGGTCGACTGGATCTGCCAGTGCGGAATCCGTTTGAACGCCGCCCTCGATTGCAAGGAGTGCAAGAAATCGTATCACCTGACCGACCGCGGATTGGAGCTCGAATGACCGGCAAAGTCCCTCTCCTAGATCTTCACGCGCAGTATCGTTCGATTGAGAGCGAACTCCGAGCCGCGCTCGAGAAAGTCTTCGCCAGCCAACATTTCATCCTCGGCCCCGAAGTCGAGGCACTGGAGAAGGAGATCGCCCCGTACGTTGGTTGCCAGCACGGGATCGGCGTCACATCGGGGAGCGACGCTCTTCTAGTCTCCCTCATGGTCCTCGGCGTAGGACCCGGGGACGAAGTAATCACAGTTCCCCACACCTTTTTCGCGACGGTCGGGGCGATTTCCCGCCTCGGCGCGAAACCAGTTTTCGTCGACGTCGAACCGACCAGCTTCAACATGGACCCGAAGAAACTGGAGAAGGCTTTTACGTCTCGGACCAAGGCGTTGATTCCGGTTCACCTCTTCGGCCAGGCGGCCGACATGGCTCCGATCGTCGATCTCTGTAAAAAACGGAATGTCCCGATCATCGAGGACGCCGCGCAGGCGATCGGAACCGAGTATCAGGGGAAACGGGTCGGAACGTTCGGAACCACCTGCTGCTTCAGCTTCTTCCCGTCCAAGAACTTGGGAGCGATGGGGGACGGCGGGATGGTGACGACGAACGATCCGGATCTGGCCGAGAAACTCCGCATCTACCGGGGGCACGGCTCGAAACCGAAGTACTATCATAAGTATGTCGGCGGGAATTTCCGTCTCGATGCCCTTCAGGCAGCGATCCTGCGGGTCAAGTTCAAGCATCTCGACAGCTGGACGAAGAAGCGGCAGGAGAACGCCGACCGATACGATCGCTTGTTTAAGGACGCCGGCCTCGAGAAGTTCGTCACTCTCCCGTGGCGGCGCAAGGGGGATCGGCACATCTTCAACCAGTACGTCATCCGGGGGCCGAAGCGGGATGAACTCAAGAAGCACCTGACGGAGAAAGGGGTCGGAACGGAGATCTACTACCCGCTTCCACTCCACCTCCAGGAGTGCTTCCGGGACTTGGGACACAAGACCGGGGACTTTCCCGAGTCCGAGAAAGCGGCGAACGACTCGATGGCGGTCCCGATCTATCCGGAGTTGACCCCCGCTCAACAGGAGCAGGTGGTCGGCGTCATCCGGGAGTTCTACCTGCGCTGAATCGTATTTTCAGACCTGAATTTCCGGCGGGCGACCGACCGAATAGTACGTGAACCCCATCCCTGCGAGCGTCTCGGGGTGATAGAGGTTTCTCCCGTCGAAGATCACCGGCGAGCGGAGCAGTTTCTTCAGCTGTCCGAAATCGGGATGGCGGAACTGATTCCATTCGGTCAGAACACAGAGCGCATCGGCCCCCTCGAGGGCGGCATATGCGGAGTGGGCGTACTCCAGACGGTCCTCGTAGACCGACTTTACGTTCGTGATCGCCTCCGGATCGAAAACCGTGAGCCGCATCTTCGCCTTGAGGAGATGGTCCACGACGGTCAGCGCCGCCGACTCGCGGATGTCGTCGGTCTTCGCCTTGAACGCGAGCCCCCAGATGGCGACCCGTTTCCCGGCGGCCCCCCCTTTTTTCGCGAAATGGCCCAGCACTTTATCGACGAAGTTCTTTTTCTGCGCCTCGTTCGCGTCGAGCGTCGCCTGGAGCATCCCTGGATTCATCCCCTTCTCCCGCGCCAACGCCGCCAGCCCGCGGACATCTTTCGGAAAACAAGAACCGCCGAACCCTAAGCTAGGAAACAGGTACTGCATGCCGATTCGGTGGTCCGCGCCGACCGCAGCCCGAACCCGGGTGACATCGGCCCCGACCCGCTCGCAAAGCATCGAAATCTCGTTGATGAACGAGATCCGGGCGGCCAGAAGGGCGTTCGACGCGTACTTCGTCATCTCGGCTGACTTCCGGTCGAGGATGAAGATCGGGTTCCCGGTCCGGACGAACGGGTGATAGAGCCCTTTCAAGAGAGCCGCCAGATCTTCGTCTTCCGTGCCGACCACCACCCGGTCCGGGATGAGGCAGTCCTGAACCGCGCTCCCCTCGCGCAGGAACTCGGGGTTCGAAACGACTCGGAGTTTGAGCTTCAGCTTCTCCCCGATCTCGGAGGCCACGCGATCGGCCGTTCCCGGCGGGACGGTGCTCTTGATCGTCAGAATCGTCTTTCCCTCGGATGCGGCCGCGACCGCTCTGGATGCTTCGAACACCTGCGAGAGATCGACCGATCCGTCCTTCGCGGAGGGGGTCCCGACACAGATGAAAGAGACTTCCGCCTCCTTGGCAGCCCGGGCGGTGTCCGACAAAAACTTGAGTCTCCCCTCGGTGACGTTCCGTTTGACGATCTCGTTCAGCCCCGGCTCGTAAAACGGGACCTCCCCCTTCTTGAGCTTCGAGACTTTCGACTCATCCGCGTCGACGCAGGTGACGTCGTTGCCGGTCTCCGCGAAACAGGCTCCGGTGACAAGCCCCACATACCCAGTTCCGATTACCGCGATCTTCATCGAATCCTCCTTGAATCCGGTCGAGCGGCACAGAAGGTACACCGTTCAACGCGTTCTGAGTAGGCGAAAAGTTTCCGCTCGCGTATCATCCCCCCATGTCCGAATCGGTCCTGATCACGGGGTCGTCCGGGTACATCGGCTCGCATTTCGCCAAGTATTTTGTGAAGTGTGGTTGGCGCGTCCTCGGCCTCGATCGTGTCCTTCCCCCTGCTCGCGTGACGAAATATCTCTCCGCCAACCTCCATGCCGACATCTCGGAAGAGGAGCGGGTTAGGGAATTCTGCACGAAGGAAAACGTGACATCGGTCGTCCATTGCGCGGCGAGGGCGTTGGTCGGGGAGTCGATGACCGACCCGGAGGGGTACCACGACAACAACGTCGTCCGCGGAAAGAAGCTGGCGGACGCGCTTCAAAAATGCGGAGTCAAAGCGTTTCTCTTCTCCTCCACCGCCGCGGTCTACGGCGAACCGATCCACACGCCGATCCGGGAGGATCACCCGAAGAAGCCGATCAACCCGTACGGCGCCTCCAAGTTCGAGTTCGAAAACGACCTCTTGCAACGGAAAGGACTGGCCGTTGGAATCTTCCGATACTTCAACGCGGCCGGAGCCGATCCGGAGAACGAGCTCGGCGAAGTCCATGATCCGGAGACCCACTTGATTCCGAATGCGATCCGGGCAGGGCTCGGGTTGATTCCGGCGTTCGAACTGTTCGGAACCGACTACAAGACGCGCGACGGAACGTGTGAACGGGATTTCATCCATGTCTGGGACCTCGCTGTGGCGCACGAACTCCTCCTCCGGACCCTCCTTTCAACCGGCGGCGCTCGAATTTTCAACCTGGGGACGTCTCATGGATTCACGGTGAAGGAGGTGCTGGACGAGGTCGACGCACAACTCGGACATCCGGTCGAGCGCAGGCTTCTACCCCGACGGGAGGGGGACCCGATGGTCCTTATTGCCGACCCTCGAAAAGCGATGGAAGAGCTCCCCTGGAAGCCTCAACATTCCGATCTCCGGAACATCATCCGGACCGCGATCGATTGGCATAAGCAATGCACCCGATCCTGATCCAGCTCGGTTCGTTCAAGATCTCGTTCTACGGCCTGATGCTGGCGGTCGCCTTTTTCGTCGGAATGAACCTCGCGGAGCGGGGCGCCCGGAAAGAAGGTCTTCCCCCGAAACGGATCGAGAAACTATCCTGGTGGATCATCGTCTCCGCGATTTTGGGAGCCCGTTTCCTCTACACGTTCGTCGAGCATGCGGACGTCTATTTCCGAAACCCCTGGCAGTTCTTCGCCTTCCGGGAAGGGGGGTTGTCGTTTTTCGGAGGTCTCTTCGCGGCGATCGGGCTTTCGATCCTCTACTGCCGACATCACCGTCTCCCGTTCTGGAAGGTGGCCGACATCTACACTCCCACGATCGCGCTCGGTCTCGCGATCGCGAAAATCGGCTGTTTCCTGGCCGGCTGCTGCGCCGGTCGTGCGTGCGATCTTCCCTGGGCGGTGACGTTCACCGACCCGGAAACCCACTCCGATCTCCTGGGGGTGCCGGTTCACCCGACACAGCTCTACGAATCGCTCGCGAACTTCCTCCTCTTATTCCTGCTTCTCCTTTTTCGGAGAAGACAGCGGTTCGCGGGGGAACTGTTTCTGGTATTTCTGATCGTGTATGGCGCCGTCCGTTCGTACCTCGAGACGTTCCGCGAGAGCCCCGGCCACCTGGCGGGGCTGACAACCGCGCAGTTCCTGAGCATCCCGATGGTTCTTGCGGCGGGGCTCTGGTGGTTTTTGCGGTTTCAACGACGAGCGAACGATGCTTGATATGGTAGAATCACTTTATGACCCGTAAGAAGACGGTCCGAATGGCTCGAATTGCTAGGTTGGGCCAGGAGAGTTACTTCGACCTGGAGTTCTGGAGGAAGGTCGGACCGAAGGGAGTCTTCGAAGCAATGTGGACGATGACTCGGGAGACCAAAAAAATCCGAGGAGAGAATGCTGACCAATCGCGACTTCAAAGATCTGTTGCACGCCTTGAACGCCGAAGGGGCTAAGTACCTCCTCATCGGCGCTTATGCGGTCGCTTACTACGCCGAGCCACGTTACACGAAAGATTTCGATCTCTGGATCGCTTCGGACCGGCGCAATACCGACCGAATCTGGAAAGCTCTCGGACTTTTCGGTGCCCCTCTCTCCGAACTGACCAAGGAAGACCTTCAGGATCCAACGATCATTTACCAGATCGGCATCGCTCCGAACCGGATTGACCTCTTGGTACAGCCCGGCAGGATCTCCTTTGAAGATGCCTGGAAACGACGAGTCACATCAAGATACGACGACGAGCGCCTTCCGATCATCGGGATTCACGACCTCATCCGCCTGAAGAAGGCCGCCGGGCGACCGCAGGACTTGGAGGACATCCGGAATCTCAAGAAGGCGCTTGTTCTCTCAAAAGGAGTCCGTCATCGAAAACCTGACAAGCGATGACCTTCGAAAACTCCTGACGGACCCCAAGTATCGCCCATCGACGCTGTCGGAGCTCTGCTCCGCGCTTCGGGCACGCGGAGGGGACAAGAAGAAGGTTCAGCGCTTTCTTCACGAACTGATGCGTTCGGGGGAAGCGGTCAAACTCCGCAACCAGCGATTCGTTCCGGCCCGCCCCGCGAAAACGGTGGAGGGGAAACTCCAGTACAACCGGCGGGGTTTCGGCTTCGTCGTTCCGGACGACGGATCCGAAGACATCTTCGTCCCGGGCGAAGGGATCGGGGGCGCGTTGCACGGGGATCGCGTTTCCGTCGAAGTGGAGGAAAAGACCCAGGGACGCGGCCGGCAGGAGGGGCGCGTCCGGGAGGTTTTGACCCGGGGAATCCGGACTCTCGTGGGGCAGATCCGTTTTCGCGAGGATCGGACCGCATATTTAACGCCGTTCGGCCAGGAGATCCCCTACACGATCACGGTAGCAACTCCCCTCCCCTCAGACTTCAACCCGGACGAGGATCCGGTCGTCGCCGTCACGATCGATTGGAAAGGGTCCACCGGGAAAGAGCTTCGCGGGAATCTTGCGGCCGTTCTCGGGCCTTTGGATGACCCGAAGATCGATTCGTTGATGGTGATCTTCCGGAACAATATCCCGAAAAAGTTCCCAAATGACGCGGTCGAGGAGGCGAACCGGATTCCGGAGACGATCTCGGACTCCGATCTCGCGGGGCGAACCGATCTCCGAAATCTTCCGTTCGTCACGATCGATGGTGCGGATGCGCGAGATCACGACGACGCCGTCACTCTCGACCGCGAGGGGAACCTCTGGGTCGCGATCGCCGACGTCGCCCACTACGTCTACCCCGACCGGCCGCTCGACCGCGAGGCAGCGAGTCGCGGGAACAGTTTCTATTTCCCCGACCGCGTCGTCCCGATGCTTCCGGAGCGACTTTCGAACAACCTCTGCTCCCTTCGTCCCAACGAGGATCGGCTGGCACTCGCCGCGAAACTCCGGATCTCCCCCGACGGCGCCCTCACCAAGACCGAACTCTTCGAGGTCGTGATCCGTTCTCGAGCGCGCCTCACCTACGAAGGGGTCGATCGTGAGCTGAGCGGGCGGGATATCGATTCCGCGGAGCGACTGAGGGGGGGAACCAGCCGAAGGCCGGGGGGGACACTTCCCCCGAAGTCGGAGCGCAGCGGAAGCGATATCCCGGACGATCTACTCCCGATGCTTTCTCGGATGCGGGAGCTATCTCAGACGATGTTTAAGAAGCGGATGAGTGAGGGGGGGATCGACTTCGACCTGTCGGAGACAAAGGTGGTTCTGGACGACCATGGTTCCGTCACCGCAATGGCGCGGCGGGAACGAACCCCGGCTCAGCAGATCGTCGAGGAGTTCATGCTCGCGGCGAACAAGGGGGTCGCACACACGTTGGACCACAAAGGGTTCCCCGTCATCTTCCGCGTTCACGAAAAACCTGACGCACGGAAACTGGCCGATTTCATCTACCTCCTGCGGGCGTACGGATACACCGTCAGTTTCGACTGTTCGAAAGCCGACCCGATCGAACTCGACCGACTGCTCCATCGGTTCGACAAAGATCCACGCGGGGAAGTCTTTTCCTTCCTGGCTCTCCGTTCGATGCGACAGGCATGCTACTCTCCACAGAACTTGGGACATTACGGTCTCGGTTTCCGGGATTACCTTCATTTCACCTCCCCGATCCGCCGGTACGCCGACTTGGTCGTCCACCGGATGGTTCGCGCCTTTCTTCAAAAAAAGGGGACGACGGAGCCTTCCTTCCCGAAAAATTACGGAACCCTCGAAAACATCTCGGCCTATATCTCGTCCCAGGAACGTCTCGCGCAGACCGCGGAGCGCGAGGTGAGACTCTTGAAGGGGATCCGGTTCCTGTCCGGCCGGAAAAAGGAGACGTTCAAAGGGACGATCGTCGGAATCGTCTCGCAGGGGATGTTCGTCGCACTCGACGAGCATGCCGTCGAGGGGTTCCTTCACGTCAAAAACTTAGGGAACGATCAGTTCGACCTCTTCGAACGGGAGAAGCTGCTCCGGGGACGGAGGCATGGGAAAACGGTCCGCCTCGGCGATCGAGTCACGGTGCGGGTCGAGGAGGCCTCAATCCCGGAGTTCCGTCTCAATTTTTCAGTCGGCTAGACCGGCAAAATAATCGGCAATAATGTTGCCACGTTGCGTATATATAATTGATATTACGCTATATTGTGTGATATAAAGATCGGCAATCATGGAGCCGACTCTCCCGAACGAAAATGACGCCAGCCTTAATGACCTGGCGGTCTTTGTGCTCGAAAAAGGGGGGACCCTATCCGCACGGATCCATCCGATTGTCGCTACTGAGGTCGCCGAACTTGTCCGCTCGATGAACTGCTACTACAGCAACCTGATCGAGGGGCACGACACGCACCCCCGGGAGATCGAGCGCGCTCTCCGGGAACAGTATTCCGATCAACCGAAGAAGAGGGTTTTGCAGCTCGAAGCCAAGGCGCATATCGAAGTACAGCGGATAATCGACCGAGGAGAGTTTACCGCTCCGATGGTCTCCGCCGGGTTCATTGCATGGATCCACGAACAGTTCTGCGCGCGCCTCCCCGAGGAGATGCTGTGGGTTGAGAATCCCGATACCAGGGAAAGGGTTCGAGTGGTCCCCGGGGAGTTTCGAAAGCGCCATGTTCAGGTCGGGCGGCACATCCCCCCCGTCGCCGACGACATCGCGCCGCTCTTGGAGCGATTCGCCGAGGTCTACGCACACCATCGCCTTTCGCGGTCCCGGCAGATCGCAGCGGCCGCGGCATCGCACCACCGACTGCTTTGGATCCACCCGTTTCTGGACGGGAACGGGCGTGTCGCGCGCCTCTTTTCCCATGCGTATCTCAAACAGATCGGCCTTGGCTGCAACGGTCTCTGGTCGATCTCCCGCGGCCTCGCGAGGAATGTGGAGGAGTATAAGTCCAGGCTGATGGATGCCGATCATCCGCGACTCAACGACCTGGATGGTCGCGGGAATTTAAGCGAACGAGGCCTTCGTGACTTTTGCGAGTTCTTTTTCCGCATCTGCGCGGATCAGATCGATTTCATGAGCGCCCTGCTCGATCCGATGGCGCTCAAGAACCGGATCGAACTCTTCGCCCGTGAGGGGATCGCTGAGGGCCGTTTACCCAAAGGGTCGGATGCAGTGCTGGTTCACGTGCTCTTGTTCGGAGAGATGCCGCGCGGGAAGGTTGCGGCGGTGACCGGGTACAAGGAACGACAAGGCCGGACGGTTCTCCATCGGCTGATTCGCGAGGAGTTGCTGGTATCCGAAACATCGAAAGGGCCAGTCCGTCTTGGATTCCCGATTGATGTCGTCGAACGGTGGTTCCCGAAGCTTTATCCAGTGTAACTCTGACCTCTTGATTTCGATCCGGTGGTAGGCGACCATGAAAGAATCGTGAGATCCACCCCGCTGACCCTCGTTGCGGCCGCCATCACCGCTGGCGTCGCCTACGCCTCCCAGTCGTACAACCCTCCCCCTCCGCCGAAGCTTCCGCTGACGCTGTCGGAGAAACTGGTGGCGACCGGCAAGGAGCTGTTCGAGCGGAATACGCTGGTCGTGGACCGCCTCGAAATTCACAACTTCCTCGGGAACCAGCCCTGTTCCGCCTGTCACGACCAGAAAACCCCGCTCAAACCGTCGTCGCTCGCAGCGAATTTCAAGAACCTGAAAGCCAAGATCAACGACGAAATCACCCAACGGATGGGTGGGACGCCGCTGCCCCTTGAAGACCCCGCTATGGAGGGCCTGGTGCAGTATATGATCTATAAATACAAGCTGTCCGAATATAAGTTACTTAAATAACTGAGATTTTTCTTGGTCCTTTCCTGGCGGGTTGGTCCTGAACTTGCACAGATCCTATCGTTGTGAGGAAGCTCGCCCTACTCGCCTGCCTGGCGTTGGCCGCCGGAGGTCCGGTTTCGACCGCCTCCGCTGACCCCGTCTGGGTTCCGCCGCAGGGGACGTTCCACGCCTCGTTTGCCTACACGCAAGCGATCTGGGACCAGTACCTCCAGGGGGATGGCACGTCCGTCGCGCTCCCCGGTGAGGTGGATCAGTACGAATTCACGACGTACGCGGAGTATGTCCCGATCGAGAACCTGTCGTTCGACATCACCTTCCCGATTGTTTTTACCCAGCGAAAGTTCGTCTTTCTCGAGACGGACTTGAACGGTCAGATCATCGGCGCCTCTCTTGGGCCGGATGGTGAGGTCCGCGATGTCGACACGAACAAGGGGCTCGGCGATGTCACCTTGGGTGCCAAGTACATCTTCTGGGATCGGGGGGCATCGATCGGCGTTCGGCCGTACGTGAAGCTTCCTGGGACTTATGCGACCGGAGAGCTCGCCAACGCCCCAGGAGATGGGCAGACTGACCTCGGCCTTTCGCTTCTGGCCGGCACCTACATCCCTTCGATCCGGACCTATTTCCGCGGAAGTCTATCGTTCGTGCTGCGAACAGGAGCGCCAGCGAACCAGATCGACCTGATGATCGAGCCGGGGGTGAACCTCACCGACAAGCTCAACGCGCGCTTCATGTACCAATTTACCGCGCAAAACGGTGGGACCGATTTCGATTACTACTCAACCGCGAACTATTATCCGGGGAACAAAGAGAACACCCACCGGATCGGCGGCGGCCTCACCTATCGCGCAACGGATCTCCTGGGGATCTTTGGTCTTTACCAGCAGTCGGTCGCCGGCCGGAACACCGCGAACGTCAAAGCGTTCACGATCGGCCTCGATTTCTCGTTCTAAAACGACACGGGGACACCATGAAGCATGGTGTCCCAGGCCAATTGCGTAATGTGTCCTCCGAAACTAACGGGTGGGGCGGGGGCCGCGGAACTTCACGTCCCCGTCGGCGTTGAACTCGCTCCCTTCGCTGTCCCCTCCGGCTTCCCGAGGTGCGTCGTGGTTCGGTCCAGCTTGACTCGGTCCAGCCTGACTCGGTCCATCCCGGCGCGGTCCGCCCTGACTCGGTCCGTCGCGACGCGGTCCACGGTCGCGTTCCCCGCGACCCGGCCCGCCTCGGCCACGATCACGACCTCCGCCACCGCCGCCGAAGCCCCCTCGACCCCGGCCTTCCATCGGAGGACGCCGTCTCGGTTCCTCTTCCGCGCCGATGTTCCCTGAACCGGGGACGATCGCTTCCTTGTGCGAAAGCTTGATCTTCCCCATCCGGTCGACCGAGATTACCTTCACTTCGATCTCGTCCCCTTCCTTTAAGACGTCGGTGACGTTTTCGACACGGCCGTTCTCGCTGTGGATCTGGCTGATGTGAACCAGCCCGTCCGTTCCCGGCATGATCTCGACGAAGGCGCCGTATTCCATGATCCGGGCGACCTTCCCCTTGTAAATCCGCCCGATTTCCGGCTCGGCTACGATAAGCGTGATCAGCTCCCTGGCCTTCGCGAGTGCCGTTGCATCGGCAGACGCGATCGTGATGATCCCGCTGTCCTCGATGTCGACCTTGGCACCGCTCTGTTCGCAGATCGAGCGGATCATCTTCCCGCCCGGCCCGATCACTTCGCGGATCTTGTCGACGTTGATCTGCATCGTCTCGATCCTCGGCGCATACGGAGACATCTCCGGACGCGGGGCCGAGATCGCCTCGTTCATCTTCGCCAGGATGTGCAGCCGTCCTTCTTTCGCCTGGTGGAGTGCGTTTTCCAGCACCTTCCAGTCGATCCCGCGGACCTTGATGTCCATCTGAACGGCGGTGACGCCGGCCGAGGTGCCGGCCACCTTGAAGTCCATGTCGCCGATATGATCCTCGTCCCCGGAGATGTCCGACAGGACGAAGAACTTATCCCCTTCCTTGATGAGCCCCATCGCGATCCCGGCCACCGGTGCCTTGATCGGCACGCCGGCGTCCATGAGCGAGAGGGTGGCGCCGCAGACCGTCGCCATCGACGACGAGCCGTGCGATTCCAAAATGTCGGAGACAACCCGGATCGTGTACGGAAAATTCTCCTTCGGGAGGATCTTCCCGATCGCCCGGTGTGCGAGCACGCCGTGCCCGATCTCACGCCGCGCGGGGCCGCGCATCGGCTTGCATTCGCCGACGGAGAAGGGGGGAAAGTTGTAGTGCAGCATGAACTTCTGCCGCCATTCGCCCGAGAGCGAGTCGATCCGTTGCTCATCGTCCGAGGTGCCCAGCGTCGTCGTGACGATCGCCTGGGTCTCACCTCTCGTGAAGAGTGCGGAACCGTGCGTCCGGGGAAGGAGTCCCACCTCGATCGTAATCGGGCGGACCGTCTTCGTATCCCGTTGGTCGACGCGTGTCCCGGTCGAGACGATCCGTTTCCGGATTTCCGACGAGACGATCTCGGAGAAGGTCTCCGAGATGCTCTTTGCCTGATCAGCGTAGGAGGGATCCTCCGCCGTCAACTTCGCCAGAAGCTCCTGCTTGGTGTCGGCCAGGAACGTGTAACGGGGAAGCTTCTCTTTGATCTTGAGAGCCTCCGCCAGCTTTCCACCGACAATCGAACGGATCTTGTCTTCCAGCGGTTTTGTCCCCTGGACTTCCTTTAAGACCCACTTCGGCTTTCCGACCGCTTTTTGAAGCTCATCTTGGAGATCGAGCAGCGGTTGGACCGATTCGAACCCGAATTTCATCGCTGCGAGAACTTCCGCTTCCGGAACTTCGTTCGCCTGCCCTTCGACCATCACGATCGCGTCGCGCGAGGCGGCGATCACGAGATCCAGGTCGCTCGTCGCGAGCTGGGAGATGAGCGGGTTGCAGACAAGCTGCCCCTCGATCCGGCCGACTCGAACCGCGGCCACCGGGCCGTGGAACGGGATCTCCGAGATCTGAAGCGCGGTCGAAGCACCCAGAAGCGCCAGAATGTCCGGATCGTTCTCCTTGTCGAAGGAGAGGACCGTGGCGATCACCTGCGTTTCCCTCTGGTAGTTGTCCGGGAAGAGCGGCCGGATCGGCCGATCGGTCAAACGCGACGTGAGCGTCTCGCGCTCGGTCTGCCGTCCCTCGCGCTTGAAGAATCCACCCGGGATTCTTCCCGCCGCGGGATATCGCTCGAAATAATCGACGGTCAAGGGGAGGAAGTCCTGCCCCTCTTTTTCGGTGCGGTTCGCGACCGCCGTCACGAGAATGACGGTGTCACCGTACTTGATGTAGGCGGAGCCGTTCGCCTGTTTGGCAACACGTCCGACTTCGACAGATAGAGTCCTGCCGTGAAATTGAATAGACACTGCTTTCATGAGTTTTCCTTTTTTGAGTATGAACGGAAACGCAGGGGATCGAGCGAAAGGATCTTACTTCCGCAGTCCCAAATCCGAGACGACCTTCTGATAGCGGCCGACATCCACCCGTCGCAAATAATCCAGCAGGCGACGGCGGTTGCTGACCATCTTGAGGAGCCCACGCCGGGAATGAAAATCCTTCGCGTGTACCTTGCAATGACCCGTCAGATGATTGATCCGATTCGTCAGCAACGCGACTTGGACCTCCGGTGAACCGGTGTCCCGGTCGTGTTGACGATACTGCGAGATCAATTTGGTCTTACCTTCCACAAAAATTCCTTACGAATTCCGAATAGTTATTTGCCTTTTTTCCTCTTTGTCCTTTTTGGCGGCGCGGAATATGGCACACCCGTTTCGCGATTGCAAATCCGATAATCAGAACACACGTTTGACACGAACGGAGGAGACTCCGTCGTACGACCCGAGCGCCAGCGCCTCACCGGTATCCGCGACCATTAAAACCGACTCCAGCCGCCCGGACGCCGGGGTGATCCACTTGCATACCGACATGTCGGAGGGGCGGATTCCGGCCCCTTGAAGGACCCGGGGGGCCACACAATCGCAGACCCGCAAGGTCGGGAGACCACTCAAAGCTTTTGAGATCGGCATCAGGCTCGATCGGACCGCTTCGGCCGGATCTTGGGAAGCCTCGATCTCCCGGAGCGTCTTCGCCTCGGTCACATCCAGATACCCGCTCCGGGTCCGCCGGATCGACGTCGTGATGGCGCACGACCCGAGGCACTGCCCCAAATCGTGAACCAGCGCGCGAACGTACGTCCCCTTCGAGCAATCGATCGTAAGGGTCCCGTACGGAGCTTTGAACTGCTTGAGTTCGATCGAGTAGATCGTGATCTCCCTGGGGGCCACTTCCGTCTCAATCCCCTTCCGGGCGTATTCGTACAGCTTCTTCCCCTTGACCTTGACCGCGGAAAACTTCGGGGGCTTTTGCAGCTGGACCCCGACAAAATCGCGCAAGACCTCTCGTAGCTGGTTTTCGGTGATCTGGACTGGGCGTTCGGAAACGACGGTTCCGGTCGAATCGAAGCTGTCGGTTTCGACCCCGAGCTGAAAGCTCACTTCGTAACTCTTGTCGCCGTCCATCAGGAGGGAGCTGATTTTGGTGGCGGGGCCGAGACACATCACCAGGAGACCGGTAGCGTCGGGGTCGAGCGTCCCGGCATGACCGATCCGGTCCGTACCAGTCACATCCCGCAACCGGTCGACCACATCGTGAGAGGTGATGCCCCGCTCCTTGTCGATCAGAAGAACACCGTTCATACGGCTTACTCCTCCTCGTTTTTTCGGACCGACTTCAGCAGGCTCTCGATGTGCATCCCGCGTTCCAGCGTCTCGTCGTACTCAAACGTCAGGTGCGGAATATACCTCGTCTGAAGCTCTTGATTCAACTGCCTTTGGAAGAGATAGGCCGATTTCTTCAGCGCCCGCGCCACTTCTACGCGAGTTGAGGGATCCAGGACCCGGTAATAGACCTTGGCGTGCCGGATATCGGCGGTCACCGTGACGTCGGTCACCGTGACCCCTTCCAGCCCGCGATGATGGACGCGGGAAGAGATCGTCTCTGAGACGATCCGACGGAGAACGTCGGACACCCGATCCATTCGATTATAGGGGCGCCGTCCCGGCACAGAATTTCCCGCGATCCCAACTGGTTAGGTAAGGGTAGCGCTCACCTCTTCGATGCCAAACGCCTCGATCACATCGTCGACCTTAATGTCGTTGAAGTTCTCGATCCCGATGCCGCACTCCTGGCCGTTCGTCACTTCACGCACGTCGTCTTTGAACCGCCGGAGCGACTTGATTGTCCCGGTGTAGATCGGGACGCTGTCCCGGATCAGGCGAACGTGGGAGGACCTAAGGATCTTCCCGTCGGTCACCCCGCACCCCGCGACGTTCCCGATCTTCGGGATCGTGAAGATCTGACGGACCTGAGCATGCCCCTGGACCGATTCGACCTTCTTCGGCGCGAGGAGCCCGGCCATCGCCTTGGTCAGATCCTCCGTCAGTTCGTAGATGATGTCGTACGTGCGGATCTCGACCCGCTGCTGCTCCGCCATCGCCGTCATTGCGCTGTCGGGGCGGATGTGGAATCCGACGATGACAGCCACGGCCGCCTTGGCCAGCATGATGTCGTTCTCGGAAATCCCACCCACCAGGCCGTGGATCACTTTCACGGAGACCTTCGGCGTCGAGAGCTTCTGGAGCGCCTCGGTCAACGCTTCGACCGAACCGGAGGTGTCGGCTTTGACAACGACCCTTAGCTCCTTCACATCTCCCAGCTCGATTTTCTGATAGAGGTCCGAGAGGGAAACCTTGGCACTCTTCGCCGTATCCTGCTCTTTTTGGATGTTTTTCCGGAGCGCGGAGATCTGCTTCGCCTTTTTCTCGTCCGCAACGACCGCAAAACTGTCTCCCGCCGAAACCATCGCCGGAAGCCCCATCACCTCGACCGCCATCGCCGGTCCGGCCTCCCGGACCTTGGCCCCTTTGTCGTCCCGCATCGCCCGAACGCGGCCAACCTCAGATCCGACGACAAAGACATCCCCTTCTTTCAGGGTTCCGTCCTGCACGAGGGCGGTCATCACCGGCCCCCGGCGTTTGTCGAGTTCGGCTTCGATAACAACACCCTTGGCAAGACGTTTCGGATTCGCCCGCAGTTCCAGGACATCGGCCCGGAGCAGAATGTAGTCGAGAAGCTCGGGGATTCCGGATCCGGTCTTCGCGGAGACGTTTACGAAGATCGTCTCCCCCCCCCACTCTTCCGGAACCATCTTGAACTCGGTGAGCGCCTTCTTGATCTTCTCCGGGTTCGCTCCCGGCTTGTCCATCTTGTTGATCGCCACCAGGATCGGCACGTTCGCGTTCTGCGCGTGGTTCACCGCTTCCTTCGTCTGCGGCATCACCCCGTCGTCGGCGGCGACCACCAGCACCACGAGATCGGTCACCTTCGCGCCGCGGGCCCGCATGGCGGTGAACGCCTCGTGCCCCGGAGTGTCAATGAACGTCACGGGCCGACCGGCCTCGGTCTTGACCGTGTAGGCACCGATATGCTGCGTGATTCCTCCCGCCTCCCCGGCCACGACATCCGTCTTGCGGATGGCGTCCAGAAGGCTCGTTTTCCCGTGGTCGACGTGACCCATGATCGTCACGATCGGCGGCCGGATCTTCACATCCTCGGGTTTCCCGACTTCCTCTTTTTCCTGCTCGAGAAGGATATCGTCCGGCGCCATTGCCACGTTTTCGATCTCGAATCCGAATTCGGCGGAGACAAGTGTGGCGGTATCGACGTCGATCGCCTGGTTGATGGTGACCATCGTCCCCATCCCCATCAGCTTCTGAATCACCTCCCCCGCCTTGACGCTCATTTTCCGGGCGAGATCGGAAACGGTGACGGCGTCGCTGATCCGGATGATCCTCTTGGCCGCGCGCGGAACGGTGATCTCCGTCTTCTTCCCCTTCTTGCCCGTCGTCATCCGCTTCTTGCGGGCCCCCGCACCTTTCAGGCGGTTGTAATCCCGGATCTCGATGATCTCTTTCCGACCGAGACCGATCGCCCCGGGGTTGGCCAGAAGGGCTTCGACGGCGCGCGGAGTTTCCGGCTTCGGAGGCGCCGCCTGGACCAGGCGGGGCCCTGCCGGTTCGGGTTGGCTCGCGGCCGACATCACCTTGATCCGCCGATATTTAGGAAGGTACGGACTTTCCTCCGCTGGAGCTTGCGGGGCTGCCCCGTCCACCGAAACGGTTTCCTCCGTATCCGCGGCCGGGGAGACGGCGGTCTCTTCCGCCGAGGCCGACTCGGGAGTCGGCTCTACGACGGGAGCCTGGGGTTCGACAACTTCGGATGCGGGTGGCGGCGCGACCTCCACCGACGCAGGCGGAGGAGTGGCTTCCGGCTGTGGAGGAGGCGGAGGGGACGCAGTTCTGCGGCGGATGACCTTCTTGGTCACCCGTTCCTCCGTCATCAGGGTGTGCGGCGCTGCCGCCTCGCCCGGTTTGTTCTCCACCTTATCCACGTTCCTCCCTTACTTCGCAGCCTCGATCGACACCACGCCCTCGGGGGTCGCGCTGGCTTCCGCCTGCACTTTCGCCGCCGCTTGCGCGGCCGCCTCTTCCTTTGCCGTTTCCATCCAGCGGGTGGCGGCCTGTTTCAATTCCTCGATCTTGGGAGCGCCCAATCCGGTGATCTGAGCGATCTGATCCGTCGCGTTCACCAGCAACTCCTCGGCGCTCGTCACCCCCTGGGCGTAAAGGAGTTCCGCGAGATTCTCGCTGACCCCCTCGATGCGGGAAAGGCGCGCTTTCGCCTCATCCCCCATCTGCTTGATCTTCGTCTCACTGTGGATGTCGATCCTCCAGCCGGTCAAACGGGCGGCCAGACGAACGTTCTGCCCTTTTTTGCCGATCGCGAGCGACAGCTGGTCGTCCGCGACGATCAACTCCATCGCCTTGTTCTTCTCGTCGAGAAGCACGCGTGAAACTTCGGCCGGCGCGATCGCATTGCAGACGTACCGGGCCGCATCGAGGCTCCAGGCCACGATGTCGATCTTCTCGCCGCGCAGTTCCTGGACCACCGCCTGCACGCGGGATCCCTTCATGCCGACGCAGGCGCCGACCGGGTCGACGTCGGAGTCTTTCGAAGCGACGGCGATCTTCGCGCGCCCTCCCGGCTCCCGGGCCGCCGACTCGATCCGGACGATCCCTTCGTAGATCTCGGGGACTTCGTTCTCGAACAACTTGACCAACAACCCGGTGTGCGCGCGGGAGACGATGATCTCGGCGCCGCGTGGGGTTTTGACGATGTCGACGACGTAGGTCTGGATCCTGTCGCCGGCGCGGAAATGCTCGCGCGGCACCTGCTCCGACATCGGGAGAATCGCCTCGGTCCGACCGAGATCGATCACAAGGTTCCCTTTTTCGAATCGCCGGACGATCCCCGCGATCAACGTCCCCTTCCGGTCTTTGTACTCGCCGAAGATGATCTCGGTTTCGGCGTCGCGAATCTTCTGGATGATCACCTGCTTCGCGGTCTGCGCGGCGATTCGTCCCAGTTCCTCCGAGTTCATTTTGAGACCGATCACGTCGCCGAGCTGGCAATCCGGATCGTGTTTCCGGGCCTCATCAAACGAGATCTCCTTGAGCGGGTCGGACGTCTTCTCGACCACGCTCAAAAATTCGAAAAGCTCGATCTCCTCGTCTTTTTCGTTGTACTGCGCCTCGATCTCCTTCTCGAGACCGAACCGCTTCCGGGCCGCGGACAAGAAAGCGCTCTGAACTGCATCGATGATCAGTTCCTTCTTGATCCCTTTATCCCGGGCGAGCTGCTCGATCTCCCGGTTGAGTCCTTTAAACATTCCCATCTCGCGACTTCCCTCTTTGTAAAAAAACTAAAGAATAAAAAAAGCGGGCTTGCGGGCCCACTTCGGCGTCGGAATATAGAGGCGCGCAGACGGGGACGCAAGGGAAAAGTGGTTGACAAGTCGTCCCGCATTTCTTAGTTTCCACAACGAATTTAACTGCTTAGGAGGAAACCATGGTTCGCAATAGATTGTGGGTTTCGTTGATCGCTCTCACGCTCGCGCTCTCTGCCGGGGCCTGTGCCAGCAAGAAGGGGCCGGAGGGGGCTGCTGCCGGAACGGCCGGAACAGATCCCGGCGCACCCGCTCCTCTGGGCGAGACCGGCACCGGAATCGGAACGACGGGCGCCGGATCGTCCGCCGGACTCCCGATCGTCTACTTCGACTACGATCAGGCCGTGGTCCGCTCGGACGCCAAGGATCCGCTCAAGCGAGCGGCCGAGGGGCTCAAGAACGGCACGAACTCGGTGTCGATCGAGGGACACTGCGATGAACGGGGGAGCAGCGAGTACAACCTGGCCCTGGGCGAACGACGGGCGCAAGCGGTGAAGAGCTACCTCCGGACTCTGGGTGTGGATGGAAAACGGCTGACGACGGTGAGCTACGGCAAAGAACGTCCGTTTGATTCCGGTCACTCCGAAGCGGCTTGGGCCAAGAACCGCCGGGCTGAGTTGACGGTTGAACGATAAACGAACCTTGGTCTGGATCGCGGCGGTTCTCGCAGCGGGAGTCGCCGCGTGCCAGCCTTCCACCCCAAAGGCGACGGTGGAATCCGAGCTCTCGGATTTGAGCTCGAAGGTCGACTATCTGAACGTCCGGATGGGCAAGCTGGAGAAGGCGGTCGAACTCCAGCACCGTGCGATCGAGGAGAGTGAGAAGAACAACCGTCAGGGACGCGCCGACCTCTCCGTCTCGGTCGAGGATCTTCGGACCGAGGTCAAGGCCTTGAACGGATCGGTGAACGTCCTTGCGCATCAGACCGATCAGGCGAACCAGACCGACCAGAAGGTCCGGGAGGATTTCGACACGCGGATCACGGAACTCGACCAGAAGGTGTCGGAGTTGCAGCAGCAGGTGCTCCGTATCGACACCCCGCCGGTGAAGAGCCGGTCGCGCGGTAAGGCTGGGCCGGAAGACGAAAAAGCCCGGTACGAGACGATCCGGATGCTTCTCATCAAGAAAAAGAAGTACGACGACGCCGCCGAACAGTTCCATGAATTCATCCTGGATCACCCCAAGAGCCCCCTCGCTGCGGGTGCGCAGTACTGGATCGGCGAGGCGTATTATGCAAAGGGGGATTACGCCCGGTCGATTTCGGAGTATCAGACGGTCGTCGAGAAATATCCGAAGGACGACAAGGTGTGCGACGCGCTCCTCAAGCAAGGGATGGCGTTCATGGAACTCAAGGAGGCGGGAAAAGCGAAGCTTTTCCTGGGTGAGGTCGGAGATCGGTGCCCGAAAACCGCTACCGCCGCCAAAGCGGCCGAGCGCCTCGAGAAGCTTGCCGCGTCCGGACCAAAGAAGTAAGGACCTTACCGACATGCTGGTTCTGGGAATCGAGAGCTCGTGCGACGAGACCGCCGCCGCCGTCCTCGAGGACAGCCGTCGGCTCCTCTCCTCCGTCGTCGCGAGCCAGGAGCAGATTCACGCGCTGTACGGCGGGGTGGTCCCGGAGATCGCCTCCCGAAATCACGTTGCGGCGGTCATCCCCGTTATCGAAAAAGCGTTGCACGACGCCGGCGTCGATCTGGGCCGGATCGACGGGATCGCCGTCACGCGCGGCCCGGGATTGATCGGTTCGCTGCTCGTGGGCCTCTCCACCGCCAAAGCGATCGCATTCGCCCGGAACATCCCGTTCGTGGGGGTTCATCACATCGAAGGGCATATGGCGGCGGCGCTCCTGGGGGAGGCGACCCCGGAGTATCCGATGATCGGTCTCGTCGTTTCGGGCGGGCATACCAATCTCTACAAACTTCCGGTGGCCGGGATCTTTCAGTTGATCGGTCAATCGAGGGACGACGCGGCCGGGGAAGCGTTTGATAAGGTCGGAAAGCTCCTCGGGCTCGGGTTTCCCGGGGGACCGGCGATCGAGCGGGCGGCGGGGAAGGGGCGTCGGGACGCCGTCCGGTTTCCACGCGCATCCCTGCCGGGCTTCGATTTCAGCTTCAGCGGGGTCAAGACTTCCGTGGCGCAATGGGTCCGCGAACATGGTTTGCCGGAAGGGAAAGGGATGGCCGATCTTACCGCCAGTTTCCAGGAGGCGGTGGTCGATGTCCTGGTCTCCCGTCTCTTCGAGGCGGCCGACATGCACGGGATCCGGAACCTCGTCGTCGCCGGCGGCGTCGCCCGGAACCGGAGGATTCGAGAGCGCCTGGAACAGGAGGCGACGAAGTGGAATGCGAGACTCCATTTGACACCGTTCGAGTTCTGCACCGACAATGCGGCGATGATCGCGGCGGCCGGAACCGCCCGACTCAAACGCGGGGACCGGGACGACCTGACGCTCAACGCGCAGGCGACGATGCCGATCCCGCCATGAGTTCCTGGATCGAGCATCTGAGAGAAAAACAGATCCGCCCCTCGCGAAAGCTGGGGCAGAATTTTCTCATTCATTCGAGCACCGCGCAGAAGATCGTCCGTTGGGCCGGGGTCGAAAACGGGGACTGTGTCCTCGAGATTGGCCCCGGTTTGGGGGCAATGACCGAGGAGCTTCTCCGAGCCGGGTGCAAAGTCTGGGCGGTCGAAAAAGATGCCCGGTTGGTTGAAATCCTAAAGGAACGCTTTGCCAACGAACTTGGGCTCGTGGTGATTCATGCTGATGTCCTGGAATACGACGTCAGTAAAATCATCACGAGCCCAAGCTCGTCGGGAATCCGAGTTGTCTCGAACCTCCCGTATTCGATTTCCACGCCGATCCTCGAAAAACTCCTCGATCACCTCCCTCTCTTCCGAGATTTCTGCCTCCTCTTCCAGAGCGAGCTGGTCGATCGTCTCGGGGGAACCGTCGGAACGAAGGATTACGGTCGTCTCTCGATCTGGGTGCAGGCACTTTGTGAGGTGGAGAAAGGGCCGACGATTTCAGCGGGAAGCTTTTTCCCGGCTCCGGACGTCGAATCGAGGCTGGTGCGGCTTACTCCACTAAAAACCCCTCTCGTCCCCGTGGAAGAGCAAGAAGCGCTCCGGCAGATCACCGCCAAGATCTTTCAACATCGCCGGAAGTCGCTCCGGAACTCCCTTCTCGACTCTCAGTTCTCGAAGGAACAGGTGGCAAAGGCCCTTACCGAAGCAAGGATCGATCCCGCCTCACGGGCGGAAACATTATCGTTGGAACAACTTCGGAAACTTACTTCCGCCCTCAGTGGGCCAATGTAGTCCTGCCCTAAAGTTTCCCCAACAACAGACCTAAACGTGAACCGAAACCAGGTCTCGAAACCTGCAAAAACGGTCACCGGAACTAACGTTAGGGAACTCAAGTTCCCGAGCCTGGCGTTCGCCAATGGATCCAGGAAGACCATGTTAGTTTTCGTTGTAAAAACAAACACATACGTAGGGCGCGGGCCTACCAAAATCTGGCAAAGGTCTTGCAAATACCCAGAGGCATGAAAAACACAGCGATCTTAGCGGCACTGATTCTGACTGGGTTGGTTGGTGCGTGCGCTCAGAACGTATCGAACCTAGCCCAATTAGATGATAGCGCCACCTCGATTACGGCGAGCTGTGCGAGCGCCAACGATTCGTTGGCGACCAATGCCATTGACGGTGGTGGAAGGGGAAAACAATACCTGAACTCTCTTGCCATCGACGGTGGCGGAAGGGGACGAAGCTACCGATTGAGCAATGTCCCGCAATGCGATTCGTACTCTGTCCAGATCTCCGGAACCTGCACAGATTGCGGGTCAGTCTTAGTCGAAGCCGGCGACAAAGCAGTTACAGTTTCCGTCGATGACAAAGGCGCCTTCTCATACGCTTTCGAGACCGCCAATGTCAGCAACATTAACTTAACGCCTCTCTCTTTCTAATAAGAAAGAGACCTAGCCCCCAGCTAGAGAAAGGCTCGCGATTCGCGAGCCTTTCTTGTTTCTATCGAGAATCTCTGGGTGGAATTCGAAACAAAGCATGAGCGTCAAACTCCTTGTGGAATCTCTCTGGGATCTTCTCTTTCATCTTTTCGCGCACGACGCGATACCGTGCAAGAAGATCATCGGCTGCCTTTGTGTTCCCAATTGAATTCAGCCAAGAAATCTTAGCTACCGTTATATACTGAAGATAATAAGCGACTGGGCACGATAGCGTATCGAAATCTTCTTCAGGTCGAGGATCCGGGTGTCCGCCGTGCGCTGCCAGCCAGTACGCCGCATGTCTCCGAGCAAAATGTGTGGTCGGTGTCTTCACTTCGGCTGCGGATTTGGCGAGAAGATTGAAGTCAGCCACGATTGCATCGATGGGACGCAAGTGACCCAACGTTTGATATAAGAGAATCTGGAATCGACATCGCAATTCAAATGCCGCGTCCCCCATCTCTCCGAAGATCTTTCCCGCTTGTTCTCTCCATCTGCAGGCTTCTTCGTGCTGTCCTAATGCCTCAGCGAGCGATGCTTCGAGCGCAAATCTTCGTCCCTTTTGCCGAAGTTCCGTCGGATCGGGATACTCTGCCTTGAATTCTTTCCACCTTATTTGGGCAAGCTCGAGCGCCCCAACATCAAGGAGGTTGTCCACGATACAGAACAGCGAGTACTCCGCTATGCCACGGCTCTTCATCCGCCGGGCTTCGACCAACGCTTCCTCAAGGTCTCGAAAAGAGACGACATAGTCCCCCCAGCCATTTGCCGCAGATCCTCGATGCGAAAGTGCCTGAACGTAGAGGCCGCGAAGTCCTGCTTCCTTGGAAATCTCAACGGCGTCGTCGAGCACGCGCCGCTCCTCACCGCTCATCCCGAGATATTCATAGACCGCACTTGCCCGAACCTTATACTGACTTCGAACCATTGGAGACATGGAGGGGGACAAGAGATCTTCAGCTCCCTTCAAATGTCCCAAAGCCACAGATGCGTTTCCTTCGCGAGCCGCAAATGTTGCCAGCCGACCTACGATGCCCAGACGAACGCCGGAACATCTGTCGCCCATTTCCACGAGCGCCTTCTTGCCCTCCTCAACGGCTTCTCGAGTTCTTGCGACTGAGTACAGTTCTCCCAATCGATTCTCGACGATTCGATATCGCCTCTCACCCCGCTCCCCCAACTGATCCAACACTTCCAAGGCTTTCTCCGATGCCGCGACGGCCTCCTCATGCTTCAATTGGGCCACGTGCAATCGCATCACACAAGTCCAATACTCCGCCGTCACCTCCAAACTGGCACTCGCGTTGTGGGTATTCCACTCCTCCAACAGCTTCTCTGTCGTTTCGAAGTCGGCTGTCTCGAGGAGCACCTGAACTAACGGGAGATAGATCGAATGAACAGAGACTTCGGGAAGGTTCGTTTCTTTCCATCTCTTGAGCGCTTCGGAAAGAAGATGCTCGGCCTGAGGAAAACGATAGAGGGCAAGGGCCGCCTCTCCTGCGCGAACTGCGGTCTCCACAGCCAACTTCGAATCCTCACCACGCAAACAATGTTCGGCAATCCGCAAAAGGATTTCGAATCCAGGGGCCTGGTGCATTTGGCGCAAGAATTCGCCAATCTTTCGGTGGAGGATCTTCGCCTCCTGCTCGGGGATATTTTCCAGAACGACATTGTGAATCAGGTCGTGCGTAAATTGGTACTGGTGCGACGGAAACGCGGCTTTCTCATCCATGTATCGAAGTTCCACCAGCTTCGATATCTCCTTGGCGGCGTCAGCGCCGAGCTCTGCCGTTAAGATTCCGACGTACTCCTCGTAGTCAAACATGACCCCCAAGACGGCCGCCCAACGAAGAGCCTCTCTCAAATTGGTCGGAAGCCTGTCAAATCGGGAGGCGATCAAAGAATGAATCGTGCTGGGAACCCGGGACAAATCCAATCCGCGCTCAGCCAAAAGCTTTTCCCGACTTGAAAGCGTTTCGACCTCCAGTCGTTTCGACTCCATCAAATGCCGCAACACTTCTTCCACAAACAGCGGATTTCCAAGCGATACCGACTGAAGCATCGAAATCAACGTCCCCGGAACCAGATCGACACTAGCGGCCTCTTTGACAAACGCCTCCAGCTCCTTCGCGACAAACGGAAGAATCTCGATCTCCGTGTAGTTGAGCCTCTTGGTCCACTCCCTCTTCACTTCCGGTCGATGAATTAAGACCAGCAATAGTTTGGTCTGTTCGACACCCTCCATCAGATATTCTAGAAGATCGCACGTCGCCGGATCGGCCCAATGTAGATCCTCAAACAAGAGAACAAGCGGTTTCTTTCCGACTGCATGCAGAAGCTTCCGAACCGCGAAAAAGAGACCTTTCCGAAGATCTTCCTCCGTGAGTCCTGTTAAGCCGGGGGGAAGCCGCTCGGGTTTCGTCAGGTACTCGATGTAGTCAAACTCCGCGATTGAAAGACCCAAACCATCCAGCCGCGTCCCGTGCGCATCGAGAAGGGCCGTGATGATTTGCCGAAATCCCTGGTACGGCTCCGGTATCCGGAATTGATGGACCCCCTCGAAGAACTCGACCTTCTTCTGCTGCATCAGCTCTTTGAACTCGACCTTGAGGCGCGTCTTCCCGATTCCGGGAGCGCCAACCAGTGCGACAACCTGGCCTTGATCTTCCTGAATCTGTTGAACGAGTTCCGCAAGTCGTTCCAACTCTGTCTTTCTTCCGATCAGGCGACTGTATTTCGATGATAGACCTCGTGTCCGGGTCGGTCTCCGGCGATCGCCGCGAAGAAGGAACAGCTCAGCTTTCTCTTCGTCAACCCGCTCGAAGATGAAAAGTCGCTCAAAGATCTGTGCCAACTCGGAGGAGACGGAAACTTCACCTCGAGCAATACGCTTGAGTTCCGGGACGATCTCGTTCTCCCAGCCGATCGAGACCCTTTCCCCTGAAATCTCCACGGGAACGTATTTGACAATCGTGCGATGCGGCGAGTCGCAGAACTGGAGGGTGAAGTGAAGTGCCCGCTCGGCATCGTCTTCGGACCTCTCTTTGGCCCCAAAGACGAACACGCCCCCCTTGGACCCAGCCGGAACCCAGAAAACGTCTCTCGGGATCCCCTCCTGCTCCGGCTCCCCGTCCACGCCCACCACGAATAGGCGTTTGCGCTCCATCGTCCGTGAAGATGGAACAGGGGGTAGAAAATGTCTATTTTTCCAGACGGGTCAGGCCGGCCCCCGTCAAAGCTTCGAATGAACCTCGTCCTTCTCGGCAAGGTCGATATCCAGGAACTTAAACGCCCCTTCCCTCAGGGGGTGACGTTTGTAGTTCTTCAACCAGGCATGTTGAGCAGGGGTATTGACCTCATAAAGAATCAGCACCCACGGGACCTCCTCATGGATGATCTTCACCATTTCGTTGATGATTCGTTGGCGCTCTACCCTGTTCGGTAGATCCTTCATCTTCTCGTAAAGTTTGTCGTACTTGGGGTTCTTGAAATTGGCGTGATTCGCTCCAGGGGAACAGTTTTGTCCATAAAGGAGCTGCAAGAAGTTTTCCGCGTCCGGGTAATCCGCCGTCCACGACAGAATCGCAAACTGAGTTTCCAGCTTGTTCATCCGCTGTTTAATCTGGGCGAACGTGTAGGTTTGAATATTCATTCTTAGACCAACGGCAGCCAGATTCTGTGCAAGGAGATCCGCCTGTTGCTTGTAACTTGTGTTATTGATCACATCGAAACTCAGTGGTGGTAATTCCTTGCCGCCGTGAGCTTTCGAATACTCTTCCTTGGCTTTGATTGCCCATTCCCGGGCCTTGGCAACGCTGAAGCCGTTCGGATCCGGTTCGGACGTGTTATGGCCGAAGATGGACGGCGGGATCGGGTCGTTCGCAACGAGGGCGCGCCCATTATAGAAAAGACGTATCTTCGTTTCGCGATCAACTGCCGCGCTAATCGCTTTTCGAAGCCATCGGTTCTTCCCGATCACCGGATCCGACATGTTAAAAAAGCCGTAGAGAAGAATTGGTTCCTCCGAACGATCCACCGTTATCTGTTTGCTCTTCATCTCTGCTCGGAGCCCGAAATTGGAGTCGAAAACCTGGTCGAACCCCTCTTTGGGGATTTCAACGAAGTCAAGATTCCCCTTCAGGAAATTCAGCCAACGAGGTTGCGTCTCGATGTACGTCCACAAAACAACCCCATCCAGCAATGGATAGGGTTTGTCCCAGTACCGATCGTTCCGCTCGAAGCGGATCCGTTGACCTCGAACCCAATCCCTCAAGACAAAGGGTCCGGTTCCCACCGGATGATTGAGAAACTCTATTCCGTACCCACGAACGACCTCCGGCGCCACGACCATAGTCGTCGACGTAGCAAGAACATAGAGAAACTGGCGATACGGCTTGGTGAGACGGAACACAACCGTTCGATCGTCTGGCGCAGTCATCCCGGAAATCGGGAAGGTCGCGTAGTCCCCGACGCCTTGAGTGTTTTCAATCGCTTTTCGAAATGCATCCAGCCCCTGGACTCGCCCCTCCAGCATCCACCAGTTGGGCGATTGAAGGTGAGGATCGGCGACCCGCTTCAAGCTGAATATAACATCTGAAGCAAGCAGGCGCCGCGGTCTTCCTCCAAAGACCGGATCGTCGTGAAAGAATACGTCATCGCGCAAGTGGACTGTGTACGTAAGACCATCTTTCGAAATCTCCGGCATCTTTGATGCGAGGAGGGGTTCCAGTTCGAAGGGCCGTTTCAAATAATCGTAATCGAGCAACGTCTCGTAAACCTGCTCGAGAGCAATCGAGGTATAAATGTCGTTCGCCAGGGCGGGATCAAACCCTTTGATCTCCGCGTTCAATGCGGCATTTAACGTTTTCGTCGGATTGGCTTCTTCCCCTCCCCGTCTCTGGCACCCCGCTGCTAGAATCGCGAGACCAACCGCCAGGCCGACCGCTGCAATTAGATTGGACGCGCGCTTCATTCGATCTCCAACATGAAACACGGGTCCCTAAGTGTCAATTTGTCCGGAACCTCCGAAAGATGGCTAGGGAAACTTGGGAGCGGGCCGCCCGACCGTTTCATTGATTGCCAGTACTTCGTAAGCACGCTGGACGTAGGATTTTCCCCGCAACAGCCGTTTCCGCGTTTTCGTTACACGCCAGGGGAAAACAATCTCGTCGAGTTGCGATTTTACGTCCGGAGCGATGGTCCCCCGCTCGAGATTCCTGCATTGATTCTTGCACCAACGTCCCAAGGGATTTCGGGTCGGGAAGAACGTTTCTTCGGATGGCCACTGTTTCGGGTGTAATGCACGAAACCGCTTGAGATGCTTCACCTGCCTCTGATCCATCGTTTCCGTTATTCTCCACGGAAAGCCCAATTCATTCAGCAGGGTGGTCCGCTCGACACTCATTTTGCCGGGCGAATACCGGTACCTTTGGTTCATACACCAGATTGCCAAGCCGCGATTCAGGCCGCGTTCTTTTTTTTGACTCGGCCAGGAATGATAATGTCGCACTCGATATTCACAGAGCTCAATGAACCGTATCAGCCATCTCTGGTGGCGATAGCTCTGAGGGATGTCACGAAGGAGCCTCCCGTATTGCTTCTGCCGGTCGGACGGTCGCCCGTTCTTGAACGATGCACCCCTCTTTTGAGCTCTTAACCACCACATGGCAAGCGCCAATTCCTCAGCATTGTGGGGCGTTCGCTTTTGCGAAGATTTGTGGTTCTTTTGAAAAAGGGTGCGTAACCGTCGGCACAATTCTTCCCAATCGAGCCTTGGTTGCTCCAAAGGAAAACCAATTTTGAGAAGTCGACGTTTCCGATCCAAATAAAGAATGCCCCGGGCCTCCTGACGTCGTTGATGGGCGCACCAATGCCCCAGATACGTCCCAGAAGGAAATTCCGTACCCCAAACAGGCCAACGATCCGGGTTCTCACCCCGGTATGCGAGAAGTGGCCGAAACCACCCCTCCCACCGCACCGCGCCCAACCGTTTCCATGGCCCCATTTCGGATGTGTCACCACGATTGTATCGCTTAATGGTCACGATCGAATTTCCGGAAGAACGTTCTAAAATCGTCCATATCCATGTTCATGGTGAAATGCCACTTACGAGCCAGCGGAGGTGTCCGCCGATCGGCCAACGCGGCCACGTATTTGTTGGGAGATCCGTTTCGAAAGAACGGTTCTGAATATTTCACGCGTCGATCGATGAGTTCTTGCGCGGCCTTCTTGAGACTTTTTCTCCCGGCCAGCGTGCCGGTCAGATCCAAGAAAAAACCTAGCGTTTGCAGCTCCCCCGCCTCTTTCGCCAGATATCGAAGAACTGGATAGTCCATTCGTGAAAATGATTTGGCAAAAGCTAGCGGTAAGGTTCGTGCGACGGTCGGATCCTTTCGAGCCAAGCTCAAAGCCAAAGCAACCGTTTGTTCGACGGAGAGTTCTCTCTTAGATTCCTCTGAGACAAAAAGGGGCGCCCCCAGGCCGGCGAGATTCCAACGGACCTCCTCTGTCGTGACATTTTCCACCTCCGGCCTAGGAAGCTTCTCGTGAGCGCGAAGCTCATCCTCAAGGAATCCCAGGACGGCCTGAACTTCGACTTCCGATCGATTCAGTCGGTGAAGTTGTCGTTTGCTGTGCGCTTGCGCAACAACCAGGCCGGCCTTTCGGAGAGAACGAAGAGTCGAATGAGTGCTCGAGTACGGCATTCCCGCGAGCTTCGCGAGATCAAATACAGAAAACGACCGGTCCGACCTCATCAGAAGAGGTAACAGTCGCCGCTGGGACGCCGTTAACAGGGTCTCGAACACAATATAAACATATCATGTTTTGTGATATATTTATACTTGATACTAAAGCGTAAATACAGCTAGTTAGACCCTAGCCAACCATCGAGCATCCGTAGCCGCGGATCGCCCACCCCCAGCTTTCGGAGTTTCGCAACGACATCTTCGACGTCCCTTCGCCGCTTCTGATCCGCGGCGAGCCTCCCCAGGTTGAAAAGAATTTCCGGATTCGCGGGGTCGAGTTGATGCGCCACCTCGAAAACGGATCGTGCATCGTCAAGCCTTCGCTGCATCGCCAGTGCCACACCGAGGTTCATCCAACCTTTTGTGTATCTGGGATCCAGCTCCGTGGCATTTCGAAGGGGTCCTTCCGCCTCTCTTGGATTCCCTCTTTGAATTTCCACGAACCCGAGATTGGTGAGCGCATCCGCCCGCGACGGATCGCGTGGCGGCAAGATCGAGAGCAGGTTCCGGTACCCCTCCGCCGAGCGTTGCCAATCCCCGTCGTCCCGCGCCACGACCGCCACGTTCCGCCAGACCATCTTGTGAACCGGCCTCTCCCCGTACGCGGCATGTTCCCAGAGCGTGCGGCTATCCCGCCAGACCTGATTCTGCAAAACCGTAAGCACCGAATACGTCAAAAGGAGTGCCCCCGACCCTCCCCACAACCAATTCCGCCGTGATATTTTGCTGAGCCAGGTTCCAAGGAGAATCGCCGTTCCGATCGACGGGATCAGAAGATACCGATCTGCCAGGAAATGCATCTCCGGCGCACGAAACATGGGAGCCAACCCAGCCAGGATCAGAGTTGCGGCGAAGGCAGAGAGCGCGCTCCGCCGGAACCGGATCAGAAGAGATGTACCAAGGGCAAAGAAGAGAATCCCACCCCACGCACGAAAATCGAACCAGCCGCCGGCCGGTTCGTACGGATAATAGATCTGGAGACCGGTCGGAACGAGCAGGCGCCGGATTGAAATTTCGAAAACCACCGGCAGATTCCGAACGACCGCCCAGGCACTCGAGCCGAGTCGGATATGCCCGTAGTTGACCGTCTCTCCGACGAGACTCGCGACGACGAACGAGCCGAGAGCCAACCCAACGAACGGAGCAAGTCGTTTCCCACTGACCTGCCGCGAGAGAGAAAGGTCGATGAAGGGAAGCAAGAGAGGAGCAACCAGGACCTGATACTTGGATGTCAGCGCGAGGCAAAAGAAGATCAAAGAAAGCCAGATTCGTCCCCGTGCGTAGGCCAAGAACAGGGCCAGGAGAAACAGGAGACTTAAGAGATCTTTCTGCCCCGAGAGCCAGGCGACCGACTCCACATGGATCGGGTGAGCCAGAAACAGCAACGCCGCGATCCAAGCCGTTCGGATCCCGCCCCCCAACGTTTCGATCAGACGGAAGAGAAGCCAGCAGGAGAGACCGAACAAGAGGATTTGAACGACGTGATACCCGACCGGCGAGTTCCCGAAGAGGAGGTTTTCGATCGCCGTGACGAGATCCCGAAGCGGCAGATACTCCGCGCCATGTTCCATCCTCGCGGTCCAGGAGAGGTCGAACACGAGCCGGAGAAGACCGTGCGGGGTGAGCCATTCCCGCATCTTCCCGGCGTGAACGATCCACCAGTCATCGTGATTCAGAAAAGGGTTCCGAAGCGTGTTGCCGTAGAGAAGGAACGCGCCGAAAAGAAACGCGGCCAGTGTCCAATACGGTTTTCGAATCCGGTCGATCAACGTTCCGACCGGCGGTGGACCTTATGAACGCCCCCTTGCGCTTGGGGGGTAAGAAGAAGCTCCTCGATCACCACGTGAGCGGGGCGCGTGACCACATAAAGGACGGCATCCGCCACGTCCTCCGCGGTGAGCGGCGTCATCCCTTCGTACACCTTCTTCGCGGCGGCCTCGTCCCCTTTGAACCGGACGAGGCTGAATTCCGTCTCCGCCAGCCCCGGTTCGATCAGGCTCACCTTGATCCCCGCCTCGATCGTCTCGAGCCGGAGCGAACGGGAAAAGGCCGTGACGGCGAATTTGCTGCCGCAATACCCCGCCCCCCCGTCGTACGCGAGCTGCCCGGCGATCGACCCTATGTTCACGATGTGGCCGCTCTTCTGTGACGTCATCGTCGGCAGCACCGCCTGGGTCATGTGAAACATCCCGAGGAAGTTGGTCTCCATCATCTCGACCCAATCCGCCTCCAGGGCTTCCGCAACAGGGTGTCTGCCGGCCGCCAGGCCGGCGTTGTTGACGAGAATGTCGATCCTTTTGTCGAACGCCTTGAGCGTCCCGCCGACGAAGTAGTTGACGCTGGCCCGATCGCGAACGTCCAGGTCCGAGAAGAACACCTTCGTCCCGTGCTCCGCTTCGAGCTCCTTCGCGAGCCGTTCGACGCGATCCCGCCGCCGCGCCCCGATCGCCAGATTCGCACCCTCTTTCGCGAAAAGCTTCGCAATCGCCTCCCCAAAGCCGCTCGAAGCCCCGGTCACGATCGCTATCCTGCCTTTCAGAGATTTCATCGGCGGAATCTTACGTCCCCTCCCCTCCGGTGCAAACCGAATCTAACCCCTTGCAACGCGTCATTGTTTGCGTTATACGACGCCCCACATGCGAAGGGAGTCTTTGTGAAGATCTTTGCCTCTTGGATTGCAGCGACAATTGTCGTCCTATCTCTGCCGGCCACGGGAAACGGACAGGGAAGAACTCCACCCGTCCCCAGCTGGACCCACATTTACAAGCTCGAAGCGACGAAGATCTCACGCCCTCGTGAAGATCTGGAAACGGGCCGGCTCGCGCTGTTCGAAGTGAAGTTGCATTACGAGATGCGCGACAACCTCGACCGGTTCCTGATCAACTATCTGGGGGCAAGAGCTTTCCAGGTCGATCGACAGCTTATTCAAGTCGATGGATCCGATCAGATCATGATTCACGTGCGCGGGGGAAACCAGCTTGTAGCAAGACCGAAGCGAGATTACGTGATCATGAACCGCCCGGAACCGGAAGCGGTGAGCTTATTCTCCGATCCGAATCAGCAGACCGCGGCGGTCGTCAACCGCGCCCTGCCCCCGTTCCGGGAAATTCCGACGGTCTCGGCGGTTACGGTGTGTCGGAAGGTCAATGCCGATCAGAATTGGAGCTCCGATCAGTCGTCCGATGATGCAGACAACTGTGACACCTCTGTTCTCCTCACTCTCCAAGGACAGATCAACGTCTTCCTTGACGATCTTCAGTTCCCGACGGAACAAACCCCCGGAGCGGTCCGGAATCTTCCGAAGAGTTTTGATGTGAGGCTCCAGCTTTTCGCCGAGGTTTATGACACACATCAGGATGGCATCGATCCCGATCTGTGGGTCGGTGAATTTTTTGCCCCGGCTTGGAAAACGCTTACCGTCGCCGAAGGCGGTTTGGTGCTTTCCACCGAGGAATTGACCCGGAGACACCAGGAACTCGATCGGGTCCGCAAAGTCCGGAAAGCAACTCCCTAAGCGACCGTTCCCCGTCCTTCTTCGCTAGACGTCCCGGGGCCGGGATGATACGAGAGCCGTGCGTGATCGGGCACTATATCTCCGTGGAAGGGCCGATCGGGGTCGGGAAGTCGGCCCTCGTGGCGGCTCTGGCGAAGCGCTTCAAGGCCTCGCTCTATCTCGACGCCCCGAACCCGTTCCTCCCGTCGTTCTATGAGGATATGGAGCGGTTCGGGTTCCAGGTGCAGCTCTATTTCCTGCTCACCCGCTTCCAGCAGCAGCGGGACCTCGCCCAGGGGGACCTCTTCGCCTCGACCGTCGTCTGCGACTATCTGTTTCAAAAGGACCGGCTTTTTGCCTCGCTGACGCTGGGACCGACTGAGTTCGCTCTCTATGAGAAGGTCTACTCCCTCCTGAAAGGGACGATCGCCACTCCGGACATCGTGATCTACCTCCAAGCCAACGTTGATACGCTTCTCGATCGCCTCTCCGCAAAAGAGGAAGGGATCGCCCTCCTCATGCCGAAATCGTATCTCGAAGACGTCGTGCGCGCCTACCAGACCTTCTTCTTCCACTACAGCGCAGCCCCCGTCATCGTCTGCAACACCGCCGAACATGATTTCACAACGGATTCCCGCAACCTGGACCTGCTCGTCGAAAAGATCGGGTCGGTGAAAAGCGGAATCCATTATCTCAACCCCTGAAGGAGATATGATGACCACTCGGATCGATCGGATCGTTGCACGCGAAATTTTGGATTCCCGGGGAAACCCGACGGTTGAAGTCGATGTCCGGCTCTCCGACGGATTCCTCGGACGTGCATGCGTCCCCTCCGGAGCCTCCACCGGTTCGAGAGAAGCTCTCGAGCTTCGGGACAACGATCCCAAGCGGCATCATGGGAAAGGGGTTCGGAAGGCGGTGGCGAACGTTCTCGAGGTAATCGCCCCCGCACTGCGCGGAGCCGACCCGTTCCACCAAGCCTCGATCGACGGAAAACTCCTGGAACTCGACGGGACTGAGAACAAATCGAAGCTCGGAGCCAACGCCCTCCTCGGCGTTTCGATGGCGGTGGCCCGAGCCGCGGCAGCGGCACGGGAAGTCCCTTTGTATACCTACTTGGGTGGCCGAACAGCCGTGACGCTCCCGGTACCGATGATGAACGTGATCAATGGCGGCGCCCACGCCGACAACAAGCTCGACTTTCAGGAGTTCATGATCGTCCCGCACGGGTTCGACACCTTCGCGGAGTCTGTGCGTGCTGGCGCGGAAATCTTTCACTCCCTCAAGAAGGTTTTGAAGGAAAAGAACCTCTCGACGTCGGTCGGAGATGAAGGGGGATTCGCCCCGAACCTGACCGGGACGTCGGAAACGATCTCGCTCCTCGTTCAGGCGATCGAGAAGGCGGGATACAAGCCGGCGGAGCAAGTTTCCGTTGCTCTCGACGTCGCCGCCAGCGGTTTTTGGGAGAACGGTAAGTACGGCTCCCCGAAGAGCGGCGGAACGCCGAAGAGCAGCGACGAGATGATCAGCCTCTATCAGGATCTCTGCCGCTCGTTCCCGTTGATCTCGATCGAGGACGGCCTCGCGGAAGACGACTGGGAGGGGTGGAAAAAGCTCACCTCGGCACTGGGGAGTAAGATCCAGATCGTCGGGGACGACATTTTCGTCACCAACCCGAAGATCCTCGACCGCGGCATCCAACAGAAAGTGGCAAACGCGATCCTGATCAAACTGAACCAGATCGGGACGGTGACGGAAACGCTCGAGACGATCGAGATGGCGCAGGAGGCGAACTGGGGAACGGTCGTTTCGCACCGCTCGGGGGAGACCGAAGACACCTTCATCGCCGACCTCGCGGTGGCGACGGAAGCCGGGCAGATCAAGACCGGATCGCTCTCGCGCACCGACCGCGTGGCGAAATACAACCAGCTGTTGCGGATCGAGGAAGCGCTCGGCGACCGCGCTACGTTCGCCGGCCCCGCCGTCCTGCGGGACGAGTAGTCAGACTCCGGTCAGTCCAGGTAGTCCTCAAGCCGATACGCGGGGCATGAGGTCATCCCCCAGCTGGGGCGGACCATGGGCTCGGGCTCTTTCGTGTAGCAAATGGCTTTGTCATACTTAGAAAACGATTTCACCTCATTTTGAACGGCGGTGATAAGCCCTTCTCTTACTTCGATCACGGTCTTAATCCTCCAACCATCGCAGTTCTCTGTAACGCACTCTGAGACGATCTGTTGCCCCCCGATGATCTCGTTCACCTTAGGTCTGTTCTTGCAAACACACGTAAACACACCTTCAAAAACATTGTCCTTCCCTCGAGCGAGGTTTGTGGCCTCAAGCTTTCCGTTCTTTTTTTCCCTCAGCACGATTCCATCCGTGAATTGAGACTCCGGCGAGCCGAAGTAGATCACATAGACATTCTTCTCGTCCGCGCCGAGCTCGGCCGGACTGCAGACCTCCACGCGTTGGCACGTGTGGACGCCTTGCATATTTGCGCCCCTCGTGGCGGCCGACACATATGGCTTGATCGTTACGGAACCGCCGTCGGCAAGACTGGCTCCGATCGGGACCAACCAAACTGCGAGGGGTGCGATTCTTTTCACCATTGACATCAGTTCCTCCGATTCCTTTGAACGAGAACGCTCATACCGCATTGCGTTGCAATCGACAAGACCCTTTCTCCTCTTAGATTGGGAATCGTTAACTCTGCCCTGGGAGGTTAACGTACGTTAACTTCCGAGAATCCGGCTAACGCCACAACCCCCTGGAATGACGACTATTTCTAACCCGGATCAGTCCGGGTACTTGAGGAGTTCCTTCTCGGCCAGCTTGGCGGCGAAATGCCCCGGGACTTCCCGCGACATCCTCTCGAAGTACGGGGCGATCAGCGCTTTTGTAATCCTGGTCTTCCGATCCGGGTTCAACTTTTCCTCGACTGCGTCCGTGTAATAGTGAAACGCGGTTTCGCAGAACGGATGATCCGGGAACGTCGTCAGATACCAGCGCGATGAGAGCTGAAGAGTCTGCCGTTCTCCCTCGGTCGTGCCGAGAACATGGAGACGAGACCAGTACTCCAACATTAGATTGGGCAGAAAGATGCTCTTCTCGTAATCGGCGATCTCCGCCTCCAACTCCACCCGCGTTAACTTGGACTGGTGATGTGTGTGAAGCGCTTCGTACGCTTTCTTCTCGGAAGCTGGGACCGGGATGACCGAGAAGCGAACGGTGTTTGAATCGATTCCACTCAGGTAGACCTGTGCATCGTACGTTCCGACCAGGAATTCCATGTTGCCGCAGGAAACATCGTTTCCATGATCATATTCCAGTGCCAACTGATCCGACTCGGCGCTTTGCCCGGGAGCGAGTTGGATCTGTTCCTCCTCGCCATCCACGATCGGGCCGTGCCAAGGAAGATCCTTTCCGGCGTCATCACGCACCGCCACCCGGAGACCACCCGTCAGAGAGTGCGGCGCGGCGATCTTTACGATTTCGCTTGATCGGTTCGTCACCGTCGCGCGGCCTCGAACTTTGAATAACTTCTGTCTAATAAAGGGGGCAGTTGACAGACAGAATCAGCGGAATCGTTCGTCGGTTCATACCGGACGAATAACGCAACACGTCGACCGTCTCACGTCCTTTGTTGGGTTACGTCAGACCCGGATCGTCGGGCGGTGGCGCACGGCGGTCCGATACCGCCGGCGGATCGGCTCGACCTTCTCTTCCAGAAACGCGTCCACCTGTTCCTGCGAAGTCCCCACCAGGCGCGCCGAATCGGCACGCACGAGGAGCTTCGGCGGAACCTTCCGGAACGCCGGATCCCTTCGAAGCCTCGCCAAAAGATCGTTGGGGGCCCCTTTTTCCCGGATCTGTTTGATCGCCTGCTTCGCATGGGCCTGAATCCGCTCGTGGATGATCTGACGGTCCCCGCCGGCCCGGACCGCCGCCATCAAGATCTCCTCGGTCTGAAAGAACGGCAGCTCCTCCTCCATGTGCTTGCGGATGACACCATCGTGCACGCGCATTCCGGTTGCAACGTTGATCAGGAGGTCGAGCACCGCGTCGGTCACGAGGAAGGCGTGCGGAAGAACGAGCCGCCGGTTCGCCGAATCGTCGAGCGAACGTTCCAACCACTGGTTCGCGCCGGTCGCATAGCAGTTTCCGACGAGGTTCATGACGTAACGGGCAAGAGATGAAATCCGTTCGCAGCGCATCGGGTTCTGCTTGTACGGCATCGCCGACGACCCGATCTGTCCTTCTTCCCGTGGCTCCTCGATCTCATGCAACCCCTGCAACAAGCGGAGGTCCGACGCGAACTTGGACGCCGACTCGCAGATCATCGCCAGAGCCGATACGATCCTCGTGTCGGTCTTGCGGGGGTAGATCTGCCCCGTGACCGAGAACGACCGGGTGAACCCCATTTTCGCCGTCACCTTGCGGTCGAGCTCCAGCACCTTCTTCTTGTCACCGTCGAAGAGCTTCAAAAAACTGTCTTGCGTTCCCGTGGCCCCCTTCACGCCGTGGAAACAGAGCTCCGCCATTTCGAACTCGAGAAGATCCAGATCCATCGCAAGGTTCTGCAGCCAAATGCACGCGCGCCGTCCGACGGTGGTCGGTTGGGCGGCCTGGAAGTGTGTGAAGGCTACGGTGACGAGATCCCGCTCTTTCGCTGCAAAGGCGGCCAGGCGATCGATCGCAGCCGCCAGCTTCCCGGCGATGATCCGTAAGCCCTCCCGGATCAGGACCAAGTCGGCGTTGTCGGTGACATAGGCGCTGGTCGCCCCCAAGTGGATGATCCCGGCCGCTTTCGGACATTCGAGTCCGTATGCATAGACGTGCGCCATGACGTCGTGGCGAACCTCGCGCTCGCGCCGTTCCGCAGCGACCCAGTCGATCCTTTCCCTTTTTTTCTTGAGTTCGTCGATCTGAAGTTTGGTGATCGGGACCCCGAGCTCCCGTTCCGCCTCGGCCAGAGCGATCCACAGATCACGCCAGAGAAGGATCCGCCGCTCCCGAGAGAACAGCTCCACCATTTCGGGGCTGGCGTACCGCTGGACGAGAATATCAGCCTGATCGCGTGAAGACACCGAGCATCAGATGTTAAAGGACAGCATGGCGGCGATCCGAAGATCCCCTGACTGACGGGTCTCAACCCCGACCTCTTCGTAATAGACCGCGGCATCGAGCTTCGCCAGCCAGAGATCGAACGTCGCCCCTCCCGAGAAGTACCCCTGCGATAATCCGGCGCGAAGGCTCACGATCCACGGAAACTTCGACTCGATTCCAAAATGGGTCTTCGCGAGAAACGGCCGATCCTGGTTCATCCCGCGGAAATCGAGCCCGACGGTGTTCTTGAGTTTCCAGATCGCTGGATGCACCGCCGTTCCGAAGCTGATCGATTGCTCGTTTGTCGGAGCCCGGCCGAACTTCGTATTCCCGAGATCCTGCCAGGTGAACCCCGCTTCCGGCTTCAGCGTCTCGTAAATCTTCATCTGTTTGAACCCCTCGAATGCGAGGTTCGACTTGAGACCGAAGTCGACGCCCAGACCGAACCGGCGGTCTTTGATCTTCTTGAACTGTTCCGAAAGGAGCGAGTTTCCCGCGGCGTTCTTCCCCAAAACATCGGACAGCGTGACCTGCTGGTCCGCCTCGTTCACCGCAAATCGAACGGTGGGGCGAAGCGTGAACCCGGCCTGCAGGAGCTTGTCCCAGAACGCGTGTGCGCCTGAAACATAGACGGTTGCGTCCCCGAGGTTCCGCACGTCGAAGTGGGGATACGACTGGTCCCGGAACGAGAGATCGAGCCTCTCGTCGATCAAGAGACCGACGGCGAAGTTCTTCCTCGCGTAGTTGAAGATGTCGAGCGTATACCGGAAATGCTGGAACTTCCCGGTGTTTTTCTGAATGAATTCGTTGAACTTCCGCGTCTTGTCCGCATCCGTAGTGGCATTCTTGATCCCCTTATTCAGGTCCTTAAGGTCGGTCGCCAAACTGAACGCCCCGGTCGAAACGTCGGCGGTGTTCGTGAGGAACTGGAACCTTCCTTTTTCGAGATCGTTCAACCCTGCGGGGTTGTAGAACGGGGACGAATCAGCGGTCCCCTCGATCGCCACGCCGATGTTCCCCATCCCGAGGTTCCGGATCTTCCGGTTGAGCGTCGGCTCTTCCTGGGAGAGGGTCGTCTGCGCCGTCGCCGTTCCGACGAAGAGGAGGGCCAGGGAGGTTAGAATCAGGTTTCGTTTCATGGTCGTCATCCTCTCTTAGCAGCCGCCGAAGGTTGCCTGGAAGAACAGCGGGGCCGTCGTTTCGTTCAGATCGTTCGAAATCGAAGTGATCCGGTCGTTCAACCCCAAGCTCGAAGGAAGTCCCGCATTCGCGCCGTCCGAATTGACGTTCGCCAAATTGTCCTTGAACCGTTGGAGCTCATCCGCCGACAGGGCATTCGGGTCGAAACTCGCGGTGCATGCGCCAAGCTGCGTCGTTACACTGCCGATTTCGAAGAGGCGGGCCATCCAGAGCTGGAGATAAACGTCACGGAGACGGCCGGGATCTTTCTGTGTCCCCGTCAGCGCAATGAGCCCATTCGTCGCGTCCTGAAGTATGGAGAGCTTGGCGGTCGTGTCCGGCGCGATCCGCAGGAACGTACCGAAGTCGCCTGGATCGGTGGCGGTCTTGGGGTCCTGCAAACAGGCGAGAAGCCCGATATACCCGGTGTCGGTCGCCTTGCACCTGGAGTGGGTTCCCAGCATCGAGTCTCCGATCTGGGCCGACGCGAGAAGAAACTGCGCCTCCAGATTGGTCGGCGACGCGTTCACGACCGCCTGGGCTTGGGTGACCGCCGCGGCGAACTGCCCGTGGTCGAGCATGAACTGGATCTGCTCGAGATCCGCACTGGTGCCGCCGGCACATCCGGCGAGCAGAACTGACAGAAAAAGAGATTTGGCCTTCATAGCGCGGGACACTAACAAAGAGGGGCGGGCTTTCAAGAGTTTTCCGTCTCGGCTAGAATCCGCGCCACCTTGACCTCCATGCCAAACGACATCGCCCTTCTCCGCACCTCAATCCGAACGCTCGTCCTGGGAAAAGACGACGTGATCGATCTTCTCCTCATCTGCCTGATCGGGAGGGGGCATCTCCTGATCGAGGATGTCCCCGGTGTCGGAAAGACGACTCTCGCCCTGGCCTTGGCCCGATCGATCGACGGATCGTTCCAGCGGATCCAATTCACCAGCGACCTCCTCCCCTCCGACGTCATCGGTGTCCCGGTTTACAACGCGGAGAGCCGGAATTTCGAGTTCAAGCCGGGCCCTCTCTTCGCCAACATCGTTCTGGCGGACGAGATCAACCGCACGACGCCGAAAACGCAAAGCGCCCTCCTCGAGGCGATGCAGGACGGTCACGTTACCGTGGAGCGAACCACCCATCCCCTTCCCCACCCGTTCATGGTGATCGCCACGCAGAACCCGACCGAATTCCACGGAACGTACCCTCTTCCGGAGTCACAACTCGACCGCTTCCTGATGCGGATCACGATGGGATACCCGACGTCGGACGGGGAGTTCCGGATCCTCCAGACGAAAGGGAGCCGCCGCTCGGAACCGGAGCTGCGCTCGGTATTGACCGGAGAGAAGGTGCTCGAAATGCAGCGCGCGGCGGCCGCCTGCCGTGTGGATGAATCGGTGTCGGCCTACATTCTCCGGATCGCGGATAAGACCCGCAAGACGCAAGAGCTCGAATTGGGGGTGAGCCCCCGTGGAAGCCTCTCCCTCTACCGGGCGGCTCAAGCAAGAGCGTTTGTTGAGGGGCGGGACTACGTTTCTCCGGACGATGTGAAGAAATTGGTCGTTCCCGTGCTGGCTCACCGCCTGATCGTGGCGGGGAGACGCGCCGCGAACCGGACTTCGGGCGATGCCCGCTCCGCGGCGGAGGAGATCCTCGCCGAGGTTCTCGCGGCGGTCGAGGTCCCGGTGTGATTCGCCGGGGATTCCGGATCGAGATCACACGCACCGGCTGGCTCTTCATCCTCCTCTGTCTCGGAATCGGGATCGCGAGCCTCAACACCGGCAACAACCTTCTCTATCTGGTCTTCGGAATGATGCTCTCCTTCCTGATCCTCTCCGGAATCCTCTCGAACAACACGCTCTCTTCGCTCTTCCTGGTTCCCCGTTTCCCCTCCCGGATCTTCGCGAACGAGGCGGTGGCGGTCCGGATGGAGCTTGCGAACCGGAAGCGCCGCTTCCCTTCGTTTTCCCTTTCCCTGTACCCCCAAGGGGATCGGGTGAAGGCGTGCGACCGGGCGTTCATCTTGAAGATCCCACCGAAAGGAACCGTTTCGGCCGTGCACCACGTCCGATTCCCCAACCGCGGCTGGACCCGATTCCCCCCGTACCGCCTCGAGACGTCGTATCCGTTCGGGTTGATCAAGAAGTTCCTGACCGTCCCGTGCGAGGGGGAGACGATCGTTTATCCGGAACTCATCCCGATCGGCGACTGGCTTTCGGGGGATCACCGACTCCCGGGGGAGCGATTGTCGGGACAAAAGGGGGAGTCGGCGAACCCGTACGGGATCCGTGACTTCGTCTACGGCGACCCGGCCCGGATCATCCATTGGAAGAGTACCGCCAAGAGCGGCTCCTGGAAGGTGAAGGAGTTCGAACGGGAGAAACGGATGAAGGTGACGATCGACGTCCGCCTAGCGGACGCGTCCGTTTCGGAAAAGACGACGCGCGAGAAAGCGATCTCCACCGCCGCCTCGCTCATCACGGAGCTCCCATCGCGCGGCTTCGAGATCGGGTTGCGCCTGAACGGGGAGACCGTCGAGGGGGAGGGGCGAAGTTATGTCGATGCCTATTTGACGGCGCTGGCGCTCGCTGAGCCCCCAACTCGATCGGAAAGGTTCACCATCCCGACGGAGGAACGGGAGACGACGATCGTCGTGAGCGACCTCCCGGCAACGGCATGACGTTCGAACGTTATCTCCGTCTCTTCTCCATCCTCCTGATCCTGACCGGGTTCAGCGCGATCCTGATCACCCAGACCTACTTGATCCCCGTCACGATCGGGATCGGGATCACGCTGCTCTACGCTGCCGCCGGCGAACGTCTGACGACCTGGCTTCCGGTCCCCCGCACGATCTGGAACGTCACCGCGCTCCTTCTCCTCGCCTACTTCGTCTACGATTCGTTCTTCGGCTCGTTCGACCTCGTGGGAAACGCGGTCACCTTCGTCGTTTACCTGCAGGCGGTCCGCCTCCTTTCCCCGAAAACCGACAGGGATTGGATTCAGATCTATGGCTTAAGTTTTTTGCATCTCCTGGCCTCCACCGTCGTCGCGAGCGACGTCTCGTTCGCCCTCCCGTTCCTGCTCTACATCGTGATCGCCGCCTGGGTCCTCGTCCTTTTCAACCTGAAGCTCGTGCAACAGGAGGCCGCTCGCCCCGCCGTGCGCTCGGTTCTTCTCCTGAACCTCTTCCGCTCACGCGACGTCATCACGTCGCGATTCCTCGCAACCACGTCGCTCCTCTCAGTCGCCCTGATCGTCATCACGATGGTGATCTTCTTCACCTTCCCGCGCCTGTCGATGGGGCGTTTCTTGCAGCGGGTGACGCGCACACAGGCGATCGCCGGCTTCTCCGACCACGTGGAACTTGGAACGATCGGGTCGATCAAGACGAACAACGCCATCGCCCTGCGTGTCGAGATTCCCGAAACCGCCGGCCTCGACATCGAACACCTCTATTGGCGGGGCACTGCGGCCGATTCGTTCGACGGACGGACCTGGAGACAGTCGATGGCGGAACGGCGCCGTGCCCGGATCGATTTCGATCGGCCAGTGCTCCGCTTTCCGCAAGTTCCCTATCCCGGCGGTCGGAGTTTTACGTACACGATTTTCTCCGAAGCGCTCTCGACCCCCCTTCTGTTCGGTGCCGACCGGATGACCGAGGTGGCGTGGGATAAGAACATCATCGAGCGGATCTTCCGGGGCTCGTTTCTGATCGAGGAGAACGCCCCATACCAGAGCTGGCATTTTCAAAACGCGCAAGGAGGGTATGCCGCGGATCTGACTTATCGCGTGACCTCCACGATCGGAGAGCCGAACGAGGAGATGCTCCGGGGGGATGAGGGAGCGATCCCGGAAGAGATCCGAGAGTCGTACCTCCAGCTACCGGAACTCGATCCGGAGGTTCGAAAACTCCTGACCGGAATTCCGACGCCGGGAGTTTCCACGTACGACCGGGCGATCGCGATCGAGCGGTATCTGGAGAAGAATTACGCCTACACGCTGGATGTTCAGGACAACGGAACGACCGACCCGCTCCGATTCTTTCTGATCGAAAGCAAGAAGGGGCACTGCGAGTATTTCTCGACGGCCCTGGCTATCGCCTTTCGCCTGCACGGGATCCCGGCGCGCGAGGTGATGGGGTTCCGTGGCGGGGAGTTGAACCCGTACGGACGGTACATCGCGGTCCGGCAGCGGGACGCTCATTCCTGGGTCGAAGTGTTTTTCCCGACGTACGGTTGGATCCGGTTCGATCCCTCCCCGCTCGACCGCAGTTTTCGGATCGCGGGAACGATGTTCGAGCCGCTGGCCCAGATGGTCGACTATCTCGGTCTCCGATGGAACAAGTACATTATCGAGTACGACCTCCGGGCGCAGACGTCGTTCTTCGAAAAGATCGGGCGGCGGATCGCCCGGATCGGCCTACCGGAGAGCGACAAACCGCAATCGACCATGGAGGCGTTCCGCGATTTCAAACGGGTCGGGAAGATCGCCACGCGCCGGGTCTTCTTTACGATCGTCGGGCTGATCGTTCTGACCGCGCTGATTCGCGCGCTTCTCCGGTTCCGGCCGCGGAAAAGGTCCCCGGCAACCCGCTTCACGCCGGTTTTGCGTTTGCTAAAATCAAAGGGGCACGAAAAGAAGGCGTCTCAGACGGTGAAGGAGTTCACGCTGGCGGTAGAGAAAAAGGCAGGGCCGCTCCCTCCGCTCCGCGATCTGACGGAGATGTATTACGACGAACGGTTCGGTGGGCGCGATCTCGATCGATCGCGATGGGATCGAAAATTCGTGGAACTCAAATCCGCGGGATCTTCTCCGCGAGCTTAGCTCGCACCCACTCGATCACTTGAGAAGGCTCAATAAACGTTCCCCCTTTTTCCCAGCGCGCTTTCACCTCGAGCTTATTCTGCGAGATCCCTTTATCCCCCACCGTGATCCGAACCGGAATCCCGATCAGATCGGCATCCTTGAACTTCGCCCCCGGTGACAGGATCCGATCGTCGAGCAACACATCGAGCCCCGCATCCATCAACTTCTCATAGAGAGCAACCGCGGGATTCTTGAGCGTCTCTTTCGTAAAATCGACCACGACGATCGTCACATCGAACGGCGCGATCGGCGGAGGAAAGATCATCCCCGCATCGTCGTGATTCTGCTCGATCGCCGCAGCCGCCGTCCGCGCGATCCCGATCCCGTAACACCCCATCACCGCCGGCTTCAATTTCCCCGCCGCATCGGTGAAGTGCGCCTTCATCGCGTCGCTGTATTTCGTCCCGAGTTTGAAAACGTGCCCCACCTCGATCCCGCGATCGGTCCTTAGTTTCCCGCCGCACCTCGGGCAGAGATCCCCATCTTTCACCCTCGTGATGTCGGCACGATCCGAAACGGCAAAATCCCTTCCCGGAACGGCGTTCAAATAATGCGTATCGGCTTCGTTCCCGCCGACGACATACGGCGCCCCTTCCCGAACAAACTTATCGACCACCAACCGGTCGATCTTGAGGCCGATCGGCCCTGAGAACCCCGAAGGCGCCCCGGTAATCTTTAAGACCTCCGCCGCCGTCGCAAGAGCAATATGCTCCGATCCCAGATGGCGTTGGAGGCGTAATTCGTTAACTTCCCGATCTCCGGGAACGACGGCCGCGATGAACTTGTCTTCGGTCTTGTAAATGAGGGTTTTCAAAAGATCGGACGGCTGAACCTTTAGAAACGCGGAAACTTCCTCGACTGTCTTCTTTCCCGGCGTGGACTTCTTCTCGGGGGAATTCTTGGAAGGCTTCGGCAAAGCCCCTTCGGGAATCTTCGCTTCCGCCTTTTCCGAGTTGGCGGCGTACGAGCAGGAGGAACAACTCACCAACTCGTCCTCCCCCGATTTTGCGAGAACCATGAACTCCTGAGACATGCTCCCGCCGATCGACCCGCTGTCGGCCTCGACTGCGCGGAACGTAAGCCCGCAGCGCGTGAAGATCCGCGTGTACGCCTCGAACATCTTCGCGTAGCTCGCCTCCGCCCCGGCGTCGTCGACGTCGAAGGAGTAGGCGTCTTTCATGATGAATTCACGACAGCGCATCACGCCGAACCGCGGACGAACCTCGTCCCGGAACTTCACCTGGATCTGGTACAGGTTTTTCGGAAGGTCCCGATACGAGCGGATCTCGCGGCGGACGATGTCGGTGATCGCCTCCTCGTGCGTCGGCCCCAGACAATACTCACGCTCGCTCCGATCCTTGATCCGGAGAAGCTCCTTGCCGATCGAGTCCCATCGCCCCGTTTCGCGCCAGAGTTCGGCCGGCAGAACGACCGGAAGATAAACCTCCTGCGCCCCCGCCCGGTTCATCTCCTCGCGGACAATTCTCTCCACCTTGCGGAACACTCGAAGTCCCAACGGAAGGTAGCTGTAGATCCCGGCGGCCATCTGTCGGATCATGCCGCCACGCAACATCAGACGATGGCTGATCACATCCGCTTCGGCCGGGTCTTCGCGCAACGTCGGGCAGAGAAGTTGGGAAAAACGCATAGTAACGGCAGAGAACGTGACGACCGACTCGTTGTCAAGAACCGACCGGCGGGTTTGTTGGCAAGGCACAGGCGCGTTGTGTACGATGTGGGCGGAATTCTATGCTTTTTTCGTCTAAGCTGTTCCATCCGCTGATCGCGGCAGGCCTCCTTCTGCTGTCGGGGAGCCTGTTCGCGGAAATTCCCGGCGAATGGGACCATCCGCGCCAGGAGATCGCGGACGCCTGGCGGGTTCGGAAGGAGGTCGTCGCCGTCGGAACGGACCGCCTGGGGGGAAAGCAGCTCGATCAGATCCAGAAGATCTCCCGGAAATACGGCATCACCGCTCTGCCGAATATTTCGCTCGCGCTCCTTCAAGAGATCCGGGAACGGGGAGGGAGCCAGAAAGCGGAGCTCCTCGCCTACGCGGAGAGTTTCGCTCCGAGATTCCCGGCGGTTTCCTATTTTTCGTGCGGTGGAATCTGGGATCTCGTGACCTCGACCACGGCCCTCCCGAGTTGTATCCAGGGAGCCCGTGCGAGTTGGGAACGGACCGATTCCCGCCTTCGCGTGATCACGAACCTCTTCGTGACGTTCCTCGCGACGATCGCGTCCGTCGGGATTCTGTTCCTGTTCTTCCTCTTGAGCCGGTATTGGATTCCCGTCTGCCGTGCCCTGTCGCAAGCGATCCCCTGGGCCTCGCCCTCCGGAATCGGCGTTCTCTTTTTTCTGCTCTCGCTCCTTTCGTGGTCTCTCGTCGGGTGGCTCGGACCGGCGTTGATCCTGTTCGCCCTTCTCTGGAGGTACACGTCTCGCGGAGAGCGCGGCGTCCTCTTCCTGTTCTGGCTCGCGGTCGGACTTTTCCCGCTCGCCCTGTACGGCCCCTCTCTAACGATCCGATACCACCACTCGATCGTTCCGATTCTCGAGCAGCCGTTCGAGGGGGACCTTTTCGAGGAGCGGGCGCTCCGGCTGGGGCGTTGGGTCGCGGATCACCCGGACGATGCGGAAGCGTTCTTCACGCTCGGCCGGATCGAGAAAGAGACCGGGTGCCTGGACGAGGCGAAGCGTGACTATCAGAAAGCCGCCGCGCTCCGACCCGGATGGTACAAGCCGATCGTCAACCTCTCCACCATTTCTCACATCGAAAAGGCTCCCGAAGAGGCGGTAGCATCTCTGCAGAAAGCTCTTTCGATGAATCCTCGCTCCGTGGTCGCGAACTTCAATCTGGGCAAGATCTATCTCGACCAGCGTCGTTTGGACGAAGCCCGGATATCGCTCACACGGGCCAGGGATCTTGACGCGCAACGATTCGCCGACCTCGACCGCTTAAGCAACGCCTCCGATCCCACCGGGTTCCTGATGGACGAGTCGATCTCCCCCGAAGAGATCCGATCCCGGATCTGGGGGTTCTCCGACGACCTGACGACGATCCGGAACGGCCTGTTCGACGATTATTTTCCCGGCATCTCGCTCACACGGTTCTGGGCTCTTCTCTCCGTGGTTCTCGTCTTGAGCTTCGGGGTGGGTCTGAAATGGCCCGCCGGAAACGTCCGTGAGGCGTTCGGCGCGGCCGCCGTCCGCCCGCAGTCGGCGTCGGTCGACGTCTTCGATCCGAAGATGTCCCGTGCGTTCAAACGTGAATACAGCCCCATCCACGCCTACTGGGAAGCTTTCGGAGGGAGATGGTGCACGCTTCTCCTCCCCGGTCTCCAACACTTCTTCCGTGAAAATTATCTCCGCGGCGTGTTTGGGCTCTCGCTGTCGCTCTGGCTCCTGATCCGCGGAGGGTTCACGAGCCTTCTCCTCCGGGATCCGAATTCAATGGCGGGCCTCCCCTCCTTCCCGGGCACCGAATTCGCCTTCCTGGTCTTCGGCCTGGTTTACCTGACGGAGGCGATCCAAGCGATCCGCAGCTGACGATGGCACTCCAAGGAACCTTGAAAGATTTCGCGATCGCCGACATCGTCCAGCTGATCGGCCAGCAGCAGAAGTCGGGGTCGCTCGCCGTGCGCACGAAGGATCGGGAGGCTCACGTCGTTTTCGATGCCGGGCGGCTCGTTCTGGGAACGTTCCGGAAGAGCGACCAGGAATTCCTTCTGGGAACCATGCTCTTGCGCGCCGGAGCGATCACTTCCGACCAACTCGACGCAGCCGTCGAGGATCAGAAGACCTCGCTACGAAGTCTCGGGGACATCCTGATCGGCATGGGATCGATCAGCCCCGCGACACTCGGGGAGTTCGTCGCCCTCCAGCTCAAAGAGGTGCTGTTCCGCCTCTTCCAATGGAAGGACGGCCTGTACAAATTCACGCCGGAACAGATCCGGTACAACAAAACGATCATCAAAACGCAAGCGGCCGAAGGGGCCCTGATGGACTGCTTTCGGATGCTCGACGAGTGGCCGGGGGTCGTCCGGAAGATCGGTGCTACCGAGAACGTCTTCCGTTCGCTGGTCGATCCCGCCGACCTCGAGGAAACGCAGGAACCGGAAAAGGAAGCCTCCTTTTCGCCCGAGGAGGTCCGGGTTCTCCGCCTTCTCGACGGACACCGCTCCCTCCAGGAAGTCATCTACCTGAGCCGCCTGGGAACCTTTGATGCTTGTCGGGCCGTGGCCGGACTGCTCGAACGCGGCCTGGTCGCCAAACTCGAGTCCCTTTCCCAAACACGGATCGACACGAAGCTCTCCCACTCCCAACCGGAGAACCTGACGGTCTGGTTCGCCGGGGCGTACCGGTTCCTCCTTCTCGTCTTCGGTTTATCGCTTCTCGTACCGATCGGTGCGTTCGGCGTCAGCTCCCACTGGAATAGTCGATTCGGGGAGTTCCGCGCGGGGGCGGGACAGATCTATCGGGACGTCTATTCGATCGGCCGGCTACGTGCCGAGGAACAGAAGAGGCGAATCCAGACACGTCTCGAACTCTATCGACTGGAAAACGGGGAATACCCCGCGTCGCTGGGGGCACTCGAACCGCCGGAAGAGTCCGCGGGGTGGAAATATACGAGCAAAGGAGAACGTTACACGATGATCTTTTGGGACGAAGTGCATGACTGAACCTACGTTGCAGCTCGAAGACACGAACCTCGCGCGCGTCGTCTTCGGCGAGAAGGACCGCCACATCGACCAGATCGAGCGCGCCCTGGCGATCCAGATCCTCGTTCGGGGGAGCCAACTCACGTTCCGGGGGACACCGGAGAAGTGCCAGCTCGCGCTTCGGATCGTGCGCGAACTCTACGATGTCGTGAAACGCGGGTATCCGCTCAAACCGGCCGATGTGGAGATCTCGATCCGTCTGCTGGAGCACGACCCGTCGCAGTGCTTATCCGACATCTTCCTGGATCAGATCGGCGTTTCGGCACGTCACCAGCACGTCACACCGAAGACCCGGACGCAGAAGATCTATGCCGATGCGATCCGGACGCACGACATCGTCTTCAGCTGGGGTCCCGCCGGCACCGGCAAGACCTATCTCGCGATGGCGATGGCGGTGTCGGCCCTGCTGGCGAAACAGATCGACCGGATCATCCTGACCCGCCCCGCCGTCGAGGCAGGGGAGAAACTCGGGTTCCTGCCGGGGGATCTCGCGGAGAAGGTGAACCCGTATCTTCGCCCGCTCTACGACGCCCTCCATGACATGATGGAATTCGAAAAAGCGCAGAAGCTGGTCGAGCGGGGGGTGATCGAGGTCGCACCGCTGGCCTTCATGCGCGGCCGCACGCTGAACAACGCGTTCGTGATCCTCGACGAGGCGCAAAACACGACGTCGGAGCAGATGAAGATGTTCTTGACCCGTCTCGGTTTCGATTCGAAGGCGGTCATCACGGGAGACATCACGCAGATCGACTTGCCGGGGGGGAGATCCTCCGGCCTCGTCGAAGCGCTCGACCTCCTGAAATCGATCGAAGGGATCGCGTTCGTTCGTTTCACCGATGCGGACGTCGTACGCCATCCGCTCGTGCAACGGATCGTCCGCGCCTACGACGCGGCGGAGAACCCGCAGGGTTGACCGTTGAACCGGGTTTGGGTGGCAGATGAAATCGGAAACGCCGCGGCGCTGGTCCGCGCGCTCCGGAACACTCTCCTGAGATCGTTGCGTCTCTTGAAGATCCGGGATGCGGACGTCTCCCTCCTCCTCACCTCGGATCGCGCGATCGCCGCATGGAACGGAACGTACCGGAAGATCCGCCGGCCGACCGATGTCCTCTCCTTCCCCCAGGGTCAGGCCCATCGCAAGAGGGGGCGTCTTCTTTTGGGTGACATCGCGATCTCCGTTCCGACCGCCCGGCGCCAGGCCCGTCGGGAAGGAGTTCCCCTCCGTGACGAGTGCGGGTTGCTCGCCGTTCACGGGCTCCTTCATCTGCTGGGGTACGATCACGCGGGTCCCAGAGAGGCCGCCCGGATGACCCGCCTTCAAGCCCGCCTTTTCCCGAAGGTGTCCCGTGTTCTCTAAACTGGATGCACTCCTCTTGAGCGCGTTTCTCTATTTTCTGTCCTACCCCTTCGCCTTTCACTCCGCCAACCTGATCCCGGACTGGGTCTCCGCAACGGTGATCTGGTTCGCGTTCGTCCCGTTGTTCGTCCTGTTGCGCGGGCTCCCCCCCGCGGAAAGCTTTCGGAAAACGTTCGGGTTCGGAGTGATCGCGAATGGGGCGATCCTCTTCTGGATCATCATCGCGATGAAGAAATACGGCGGACTTTCGATCTTACTGTCCGGGGGAATCATGGCTCTCATGATTCTGGCTCTCGCGACGTACTCGGCCTTGGCTGCATTCGCCACCGCCGTCTTCCGGAACCGGGCCCCGGCCTGGCTCACCGGGACGCTTTTCTTCACCCTCATGGAGTGGGTCCGGGTCTACGTTCCTTTCGGGGGGTTCCCCTGGGCCGCCCCCGCGAACGCATTGGCCGGGAGCCTCTATCTGGTGCAGGCGGCCGATCGGATCGGTGTCACCGGATTGAATCTCGTCATCTTCTTCACAAACTTCGCGTTGGCGGAGCTGGTGATCGCCCGTCGTGAGCGACGGCCTCTTCCTCGCCTCTTGCCCGGTTCGGCTGCAGTGCTCTTTCTGGTTCTGTTGACCTACGGGATCCTCGAAATCCGGACTCGCCGTGCCCAACCGGAGCCGACGGATCGAGTTCGCGTGGCCCTCCTCCAGGGGAACGTCGCCGAAAACCTGAAGCTCGATCCGGAACAGGAACGGGAGATTCTCGAGAACTACCGGACGCTGACCGGGGAAGCGTTACGGGTGGCCCCGGACCTCATCGTCTGGCCGGAAGCCGCCCTCCCCTTCACCCTCCCCCGCGATATCCGCACCCTCCCGGCCATCGGAAAATGGATTGGCCGCTCCCAACTGCTCACCGGAGTCGCCACCGCTTCCGGGCAGGAAAACGAGATCGCGTTCTGGAACTCGGCGCTGGTGATCGGGCCGGACGGAGGGGTCCGCTTCCGGTACGACAAGCAGCATCTCGTGCCGTTCGGGGAGTACGTTCCGTTCTCCGATCTTCTCCCGATGCGATACATCGTCCCGCCCGTCGCGGGGAATTTCCGGGCCGGGTCGAAACCGATCCTCGCCGAGGTGAACGGGCATCCTTTCGGGATCCTGATCTGTTACGAGATCATCTTCCCGGATCTGTCGCTCGATTTCGTCGACCGGGGCGCGACCTTTCTCGTCAACATCACGAACGACGCCTGGTTCGATCAAACCTCGGGTCCGTACCAGCATGTCCGGTTCGGTCTGCTTCGGGCGGTCGAAACCCGCCGACCGGTGGTCCGCTCAGCCAACACCGGCATCACGACCTGGTTCGACCCGGTCGGACGGATCCACACCCCCACCCGGTTCTTTACAAGGGGGTTCGTGACCGCCGATATCGCTCCATCGACGGAACGGACATTTTACGTCCGGCACCCGTACCTGATCCCCCTCCTCATGCTCGTTCTTCTGCTCTTCGTGGTGCTGCGGAAGGAACGGCGACATGGGGGGTAAACGCTCCGCCGTCGAATTCTTGTTCTGCTGTTTTCTGTCGGCCGCCCTGATGCACTCGATCCCCGCCGCTCACCGGGTTCGGCAGCTGTACAAACTTTCCAGGAGTTCCGGAGCCGGCGATCTTCCTCAATACGTCACCTCCGCCATCCGGACCGAGCTTCAAAAGGAGGACCTTCCGATCAACGTGCCCGACCCGGTGCACTGTTCGGAAACCCCGACCGCGCTCCAAGTCGAGTGCTCGGCCACGGTGCACCGTCGCACCGATGCGCTGGCCCTCTCGAGGATTCTCTCCAGCACCATCCCGGGCCGGATCGGATGGATCGACATTGCCGTGCTCAAGAACCGTCTGCGGGAGACGCGGGCGAAACTGACGGCCTGGAACGACGAATTCGCCGGATACGATCGGGAGATAAAGGAACTCGAGCTCCAGACGGTCCCCGCGCAACGCCGGATCGACAAATTGAGAGGGGAGCGAGCAATCGTCGAATCGGACCTCGAGAACCGGAAGAGACAGCTTGAGATTCTGGAAGAGGCAATCCCGAACCGGGTCGCCGACGAAACGAAGGTGCGTTTCGAGAAAAAGCGGCAAGAGGTCGTCGGAATCATGCGAACACTTTCGGCGCGCCTCGACGGAATCGACCGGGAGATCGTGACGGCATCCGTCCCGCTCGACCGGAAGATGAAGCTCGAAGAGATCCTTCCCGAACTGCGCGGCCGGATCGATCTGGCGCGCACGCAGGTCACGTCTTGGAACACGCTTCTGGCGGCCGAAAAAAACGCTTCGATCATCGCAGACCCCGACGGCATTCAGTTGGCGGCTCTCCCGACCGCTCGACCGATCCGTCCCCTCCGGACCCCCGACCATCTCCCCTGGTCGGTCCCACTCGGGGCGCTCCTGTTTGCCGGATTCCGCCGGAAGAAGTTCTCCAGTTGGCGCCTGCGCTATTTCCAATCTCCGGAAGAGGTGGTCCGGGAAACCGGCCTTCCCTACCTCGGGTCGATCTAGAACGGTGAGAAACAGATGGGGCAGGCCGGCGGCACTGCCTCAGTTTCGGCACCCAATATTGCGCGTGGCGTAAACATACTATGCAATAATAATAGTATGTTATCAAAACGGCACTTTGGCACATGCCTTGCGGATATCTGGGTGTGAAAGAGGAGATGACTATGTGGACTAAAAGATTCCGTACCGTAACAACCCTCGCGGCGTTGATCGTTCTGGCGGCCGGGTGCAGTAAAACCAACTCCCGAGCCCTCGGCGACTTCTACAATACGCTGGGTGGATTCGGGGTTCCCGATTCAGAACCACGGAATGGGGACTACGGTGTGGAAACGAATACGATGATCCGGGTTGGGTTCACGGAACCGGTCGACCCGGCCAGCCTCGCGAACGCATACAAAATCACCCGGATCGTGGGGGGCGCGGCCACCGACGTGACCACGGATTTCGACGTCACGATGACCAACGCGAACCTGGAAGTCGACTTCATACCGCACAACCTTCTTTCCGTCGGCGCGAGTTACCGATTGACTCTCGGGTCGAGCGTCCGTTCGGTCAGCGGAAAAACGATGGTTCAGAGCTTCACTCTCCTTTTCTCGACCGATGGAGTCGGGTCCCGGGTAACTCCCGGCGTGGCTCCCGCCGTGAGATCGGTTTGGATCGATACCTCGGACGGCTGTCTCACGTTCGTCATCGAGTATTCCGAAGATCTGGACGAGATCGGGGGTTTACCGAAGGTGAACGTCACCGAGACCACGCTCGGGATCGACTGGCTTACCAACGGCAGATTCTTTGGCGAACCCTGGTTCTTCTTCACCACGGAGTTCGATTATGTGGGTGTTACGATCGGGTGTGACGATCCGGATCTGTTCGATCCGTTGGCCCGCTACCACGTCAAGATCAGCGGCGCGGTCGACCAGAACGGGTTGACGCAAGTCGCCCCCTGGGAAGGGGACTGCGGCGCCCCGGGGTTGTTCAGCTCGGGCGATTGCGGCTAAGACCGTCTACGGTCGATACAAGCGGGCGTGGCTCAGTTCGCGGGCGAGGGCGGTAAAGAACCGCTCGATCCCCCGGAAAATCGCCTGGGCAACCCTCTCCTGGTAGCGCGGATCTCGAAGATGCTGTTCCTCCGTGGGATTTGAAATAAACGAGGTCTCGACCAAAACCGCCGGCATCTTGGCCCCGGTTAACACGTAGAACCCGGCTCTCCGAACCCCGAGATCTTCCGTCTCCCAACGTCCCTTCTTGAGCGAGGAGACCAGTTCGCTCTGAACGTTCCGCGCGAGATCGACCGACTGCGTGGTGTGGAAGTTCTTAATCATCGAGGCTTTCATCACCTCGAGGTAGTACTCCTCCGACTTCCCCGAAGTTCCGGTTTGCGGCACGGCCAGCTCGCCGTTCTCCTGCCGGGCGACGCGGAGCGATTCTTCATCATCCGCATTGTCCAACAGGTAGGTCGAAACCCCTCGGGCGGCACGGCGCGGCGCCGCGTTCGCGTGAATCGACACGAACAGATCCCCGGCGACCCGGTTCGCGAAGTTCGTCCGGTCCCCGAGGGCCAGCGCCCGATCCTCCGTCCGGGTCATGAAAACTTCGTAATGCGGTGACTTCGAAAGCAGCGCGTCGAGCTTCTTGCCGATCGCCAGCGCGACATCCTTCTCGAGCGTCCCTCTTCGCCCTCGGGCGCCGGTATCCTCCCCGCCATGCCCCGGATCGACCACGATCTTCATCCGGCGCGGGACGATCGGGGCGACGACCTTCTCGGGAGCCGGAACCGGCGTGGGAGCGATCGTCGGCATCATCGTCCCCTGCACAAGAGCGGCGGGCCGGAACGTAAGTTTCACCGAACTCCCTTCGGTTTCCGCCGTGACATCCCCCGGGGTTAAAGAGGCCGAAAGGTCGAGAACGACCCGAACCGTCTCCATCGTGTTCTGTCCCAGGCGAACCGACGTTACGGGGGCATTCTCCGGAATCCCCGGAGGCTTAAGCGTTGTCGGGAGATGTGCATTCTCGATATCGATGTAATACCGGGTCGGGAGGTTCTGTTCGGGAATGGCCGGAATGAACCCGGAAGAGATTGTTGGAGAGCTGTCGAGGGTGACCGTCAGCAGGTAGCTGGGCTCCTCGGCGACGAAGGTGACCGAATCGATCTCCGCTCTCGAACGAACGGTGGGGGAAGGTGCGGACGGAATCACGCGGGAAGCCGGCGCGGCGGAGGAACCGGCGACGGTTTTTGCCGGCAGGCGCCGCACGACGTCCCCGGCCGGGTACAAAGCCCGGATCCGATCGAACGCTTCGTCCCGGCACTTCAGGTCTTGGAAGACCTTTTCGCAGATCAAGCCCTCCTCGTAGACGGCATCGTCGGCCCGCGGGTCGCCCGGCGATTTCCGCACCAGGTTGCGGTAGTAATGGAGCGCCCGCCCCGCGTCATCCCGGTCCATCCACGCCACGGCAAGGTCCCGGTAGATCGAACCGAGATCGAACAGGGCTGTAGCCGCGGAAGGGTTGTTCGGATAACGGTCGAGGAACTCCTTCAACTCACCGGCGGCGCGGAGGTAGGCCGTCCGCTTCATTCTCGGAGACTGAATCGTCTTGGCGGAGAGATACCGGGCTCTCCCCCGGTCAAAGAGAGCCGAGGAGTTCGCGGCCTCTGCAAACGGAACCGAGATCCCGAGCAGCAACGGAATCGCAATCCACGCCCTTCTCGTCATCGGAACGGCTCATGATAGCATCGGTTCAGGCCTTGTGATAGCGCTGCCGCCACGCGAAAAGGAGGTCGTGCGCCTCTTTCGGTGTCATCTTGTCGGGATCGATCCGCTTGAGTTCCTCCCACAGATCGTCCGCCATTCGCCGGAACAGTTCGAGTTGAGCCGTTTGTGCCGGCACGGCCGATTCGCGTCGGGCCAGAACGGGGGAACCGGTCGCGTCGAGCTCGCTCCGTTCCAGGTTCGCCAGGATCTCCCGCGCGCGATCCGTCACGGAGGGGAACACCCCGGCCAGCTTCGCCACGGCGATCCCGTAGCTCCGGTTTACCGCCCCTTCCGCAAGCGTGCGCAGGAAGAGGATCTGCTCCCCCCACTCGCGCACCGTGACGTTCATGTTCCGAACCCGCGCCTTCGTCCGAGCAAGGTCGGTCAGCTCGTGATAATGCGTGGCAAAGATCGTCTTCGCCCCGATCCGGTCGTGGATTTCCTCTGCCACAGCCCAGGCGATCGACAGGCCGTCGAACGTGCTCGTCCCCCGGCCGATCTCATCCAGAAGGATGAGCGATCGCTTCGTCGCGTTCCGGAGGATGTTCGCCGTCTCGCTCATCTCCACCATGAAGGTCGAACGCCCGCGGGAGAGATCGTCGGAAGCGCCAACCCGGGTGAAGATCCGATCGACCACGCCGATCCGGGCCTCTTCGGCCGGGACGAACGACCCGATCTGCGCCAGTAAAACGATTAACGCCACCTGCCGCATGATCGTCGATTTCCCCGCCATGTTCGGCCCGGTCAGGATGATCAGCTGGCGGTCGTCGCAATCGAGAAGGGTGTCGTTCGGAACGAACGGGGGCTCCCCAATGAAACGCTCCACCACCGGATGGCGCCCGGCTCGGATCTCGATCCGGTCGCTCTCGTCGACCTCCGGCCGGACATATCGATTCCGGACGGCGGCGCGGGATAAGGAGGCGTAGACGTCGATTTCGGCCAAAGCGTCGGCCAACCGTTGGATCGAACGCATCGACTCGACCACCTTCTGTCGGAGTCCCTCGAAGATCTCCTGCTCGAGCGCCGCGATCTTCTCCTCGGCTCCGAGGATCTTCGCCTCTTCCTCTTTGAGCTCCGGCGTGACGAACCGCTCCCCGTTCGTCAGCGTCTGTTTCCGCTGATAGTCGGCCGGAACCTTGGCAAGGTTCGCGTTGGTGGCCTCGATGTAATACCCGAAGACACGGTTGTATCCGACCCGAAGCGAGCCGATGCCGGTCCTCTGCCGTTCCTTCGCTTCGAGTTCCGCGATCCACTGTTTCCCTTTCCTCTTGATGTACCGAAGGTCGTCGAGGCGGGGGTCGAAACCGTCCCGGATCGACCCCCCTTCCGAAAGCGTGATCGGCGGCTGATCGCTCAACCCTTTCTCAAGCCAGGAGACCAGATCGGAATGAGGATCGAGAACGGGGAGGAGCAGGTGAAGGTTTTCGGTTTGGCTCTGGGAAACGAGCGGCCGGATCATCTCGACCGCCCGGAGTGTCCCGACCAAAGAAACCAGGTCCCTCGGGTTCGCCCGGGCGCTCGCGATTCTGCCGATCAAACGCTCCAGGTCGTAGACACCGGAAAGCTGCGTCCGGATCGCTTCCCGTTCCTGCGCGTTTTCTGAAAGTTCCGCCACCACCTCCAGCCGTTTCCGGATCGCCGGGACATCCCGCAGCGGAAAATGGAGCCAGTCTTTGAGTTTCCGCGTCCCCATCGACGTCCGCGTCTCGTTCAAGATCCCGAACAACGTCCGCTCGTCGCCGGGGCGTCCGAGGGAGCGGAAGATCTCGAGGTGATCCCGCGTGGATGGGTCGAGGTGGACGAACCGGTCGACCGAGTACGGCTTGGGCGGGGTCAAATGCGGGAGCGGCGTGTGGTTCCTCTCTTCGACGTAATGAAGAAGGGCGGCGAGAGGGGGCGCCGTCAGCGGGATGTCTTCGATTCCGAACCCGTCCAGCGTCGCCACCGCGAACCGCTCGCTGAGCTTTTTCTCCGCTCGGTCATAGACCCAATTCGGGATGCGCTCGAAATGAACCGACGGATACGAAATGGAAAAGATGGAGACCCAACTTTCGAAAGGCTTTCCTCCATCCCCTTCCGGAAGAAGGATCTCGGAGGGGTTGAGACGATCGATCTCGTTTTCGGCCGAGAAGACGTCCGGAAAGGTCGTGACCCGGAAGTCACCGCTCGCGACATCGACCCAGCCGAGCGCAACTCCTGTGGCCGTGGCATACAATGAAACCAACGCATTCCGTTCGGTGGCCGACAGCCCCTCGAGATCGGTCCGCAACCCCGGCGTGATGACCCGGACCACTTCCCGCTTGACGATCCCTTTGGCGAACTTCGGATCCTCCATCTGATCGCAGATCGCCACCTTGTGACCGCTCTCGAGAAGTTTCGAGATGTAACCGGAGACGGCGTGATGGGGGACGCCGCAGAGGGGGACCGGATTCTCGGAGTTCTTGTCACGGGACGTGAGGGCGATGTCGAGAATCCGGGAGGCGACCTCGGCGTCGTCGAAAAACATTTCGTAGAAGTCCCCGAGGCGGAAGAGAAGGATCGCATCGCGATGCTCCTTCTTGATTTCCCAGTACTGCCGCATCAGCGGCGTATCGACCCGGTCCGGCTCCATCCGGGGGGAATCTACGCAAGCCCCCGCTGCGATTCAATCAATGAATGGTGGGATGGTCGTACGGTTCGGGGGATTCGGCGTCCTCCCCTTGATCCTTCCGGATCAACTGGAGACGACGGCGCATCCGCCGTTTCCGCAGCTGGCGCCATAACTCTCCCAGGTGGAGCTGGCGGCGGGCAAAGATGAACCAGATCAATCCAAAAACGAGGCCGCTCACATGCGCCAGGTTGTTCACTCCACCGCTCCCGCCCTGCACGACGGCCAGGAGCTCGACGACACCGAACAAGAGGACACAGTACTTCGCCTTCACCGGAACGACGAAATAGAGGTAGAGGACGCGGTTCGGGAAGAGCATCCCGTACCCGAGGAGAACCCCGTAGATTGCGCCCGAAGCCCCGATCGTCGGGATCCCGAACAGGGCGGAGACGATCCCGGCACCGATGCCGGTGAAAAAGTAGTACCTCAGGAAGGTTTTCGGCCCCCAAGTCGCCTCGAGGTCTACGCCGAACCACCAGAGGCCGAGCATGTTGAGGACCAGATGCCAAAATTCCCGATGGACGAAGAGGTAGGTGATCGGTTGCCAGAGCGCCCAGTCGTGGAATACCGCTTTCGGGGAAAGCCCCAGAAGCTCGGTCAGAATGTCGGCGTAACTCTCCCCGACCGGTGCGTAAACCCGGCCTTTGACGAGCATCAGAAACAGCCAGACCAGGCCGTTGACCCAGAGAAGAACGCGCACCACCGGCGTGAGCGAACCACCTAGCGTAAACCGGATTCGTTCGGGGGAGGCCATATTGATCTCAGTTTGGCAGATTCACTTCGTCGATGATGCCCAGAATGACGGCGTGGATCGGGGCTTCCCCCGCTTCGAGGATCTGGCGGGCGGCGTTCCCCTCGCGCGCCACGAGGACGCGATCCCCGGGACCCGACTGAACCGCATCAACCGCGAGAAAGGACTGTCCCTGATCCTCCCCTTCCGGGGCCAGCGGCTGAACGATCATCACTTTCCGTCCGTTGTAGGAGGGGTGTTTGACGGTGGCCACAGCGGTCCCGATGACTCGGGCGATGATCACGGGACATCCACCTCGTCGACGATCCCGACCACTCCGGCATCGACCGCGACAAACGTCTTGTCGAGCGTCAGAGCCGCCTCCCGTCCGAGCACGTAATAGACCTTGTCCCCGATCCCCGCCTGGCCTTTGTCGACCGCGACAATCGGCTTCCCTTTTTCTTTTTCCGTGTGATCGATCGGCTGGAGGAGCAGAAGCTTCACACCCCGAAGCTCCTCCGCCTTCATCGTGGCAGTGACGGTTCCGATGACTCGGGCGAGCTCCATCAGACGATCCGGAATCGCCCGGCGAGGGTGCATCGCCGCTCGCGCGAAAAGTTGATCGCCGTGGTCAGCCCCTCTCCCGTGGGCCCTGCGATCGTGAACGACGTGTACCCTTCCCCTCCCATGCCTAAGCCCGCATAGCTCGGGGCGTTCTTCACGAAGATCGAGACGTCCGACATCTTCGCCATCTCGTGAAGGTTGTCGATGTTGCGGGAGTACATGACCGCCGTATGGCGGAACCCGTGCTCCACATCCTTCGCGAAGACGATCCCCTCGTGGACCGTCTTGACCCGGACCATAGGGATCACCGGCATCAGCATCTCGAGTTGGACAAACGGGTGCTCGCGGGGCGTCTCGCAGAAAAGGACACGAACGCTCGGATCGGCTGAAATTCCGAGAGCCGCCAACATTTTCGTCGCGTTTTTTCCGATCCAATCTTTGTGCGGATGATCACCGTCCAGGACGAGCCTCTCGAGCTTCGAACGGTTGTGCTCCGTCAACTCGAACCCGCCATGTCGTGTGATCGATTTCTTCAGGTCGTCGGCGATCGAGTCGACCGCGATGATCTCTTTCTCCGCGATGCAGACGATGTTGTTGTCGAGCGACGATCCCAGAACGATTCCCTTGCCGGCGACGTCGAGGTCGGCGCTCTCGTCGACCACGACCGGCGGATTCCCGGGGCCGGCCGCGATGCACTTCTTCCCGCTCTTCATCGCCTCGGCCACAACCGCCGGGCCTCCTGTGACGACTACCATCCGAACCTTCGGGTGACGCATCAACGCCTGGGCGCTCTCGATCGTCGGCTCGCGCAGGCAGCAAACCAGATTCGCCGGGCCGCCGGTCGAGATGATCGCCTCGTTCAAGAGTTCGACGGTCCGCGCTGAAACCCGCTTGGCGAGCGGGTGGGGGTTGAAGATGACGGCGTTCCCGGCCGAAACCATCCCGATTGCATTGCAGATCACGGTTTCCGAAGGGTTGGTGCAGGGGGTGATTGCGGCCAAAACTCCGATCGGGCTCCGCTCGTGAAGCGTCAGGCCGTCATCTCCCGTGAAGGTCCACGGTTCCAGGATCTCGGGGCCCGGAGTCTTGTCGATCACGAGCCGGTTTTTGAGGATCTTGTCGTCGACCCGGCCGAGGCCGGTCTCCGTTACCGCAGACTCCGCCAGTTCGTTCACGAACCGGTGCAGAAGCGCGCGGATCGCTGCGATCATCCGTTTCCGGTGAGCCAGGGAGAGAGACAAAAGCGCACGCTGGGCCGGTTCGGCGGCGGCAGCCGCCGCATTCATGTCGTCGAACACGCCGACCTGGGGATGGGCCTTCCCTCCCGCGGGACGCTCGTCACGCTCGCGCGAGAGGCGGTCGACCACCTGCCGAACGATCGATTCGAGATGCGTGTCCGAAACCCGCATGGGTTACTTCTGGTACCTCGTCTGCCCCATGACCTCGACGGTATCTACGATCGCCATGATCACGGCGTCGACCGGGCGGTCTTTGGACACCGCGGTCTGCCGCGCGGAGCTTCCGGTCGCATACAGAACGACCTCCCCGCGGTCGGCTCCGATCGAGTCGACCGCGACGACATACGCACCGGCCGGTTTCCCGTCCAGATCGAGATTCTTGACCACCAGGAAGCGGAGCCCTTGAAGCTTCTCGTCCTTCCGGGTGGAGACGACCGTCCCCACCACCTGTCCGAGGACCATGGCTCCTCGCTACTTCGCGCCGGCGGCTTTCGCCTGCGCAGCCGCGGTCGTCCGTCCGAGAGGGAGCGCGGTGTCGACGTTCGGATGCGGTCTCGGAATCACGTGCACGGAGACCAGCTCTCCCACGCGCTCGGCACTCTTCGCGCCGGCTTCCGTGGCGGCCTTCACCGCCGCGACATCGCCGCGGACGATGCAGGTCACGTACCCGCCGCCGATCTTCTCGTACCCGACCAACTCCACCCGGGCCGCTTTCACCATCGCGTCCGCTGCTTCCACCATCCCCACGAATCCGCGGGTTTCGATCAATCCCAATGCATCTGACATCTTCTTGCCTCCCCTTTCGTTACGCGGTCTTTCCCCGCAAAGTTCCCAAAGCGTTGACGGCGGCCTGCGCCGCCGAGTCGATCTCCGATTCGGTACCCCCCAAATACAAACGACCGAACGCGCCGTACGGACGAACGTCGATCAGGTTGACGTTCGCCGCTTTCTCCGCTTCGTTCGCAGCGAATGAGATGTATCCGGCCGGCTCCGTCTCCAGAATGAACAAAGATTGTCCGGGCAGCAACATCGATCCGGAGCGGCTCCGGTTGACCAGCTGCGACTGGTGCGGGTCGACCCCCCGGATGATTTGGTTCGAGACGATCTTCGGGGCCATCCGGTCCTCTTCGGTCAGCTCCAGATGACGAAGGATCGCGGCGCCGGCGGAACGGACCTCTCCCTTGTCGGCCTCGTGGACCTCGAGAAGGCCGAAGGCCCGCTCGACCACCTGAACGGCCGGTTTGACCTTGGTCGCTTTGAGGGCGATGTCGGTGATCCGGTTGATCGCGATTCCCGGTGCGATTTCGATATAGAGCGCCGCCATCTCGGCAAGGGGCAAAAAACCTTTGGCAGTCGATCCGATATACGCGGCGAGCTGGGGTTGCAGGGAGTCGATGAAAACGAACGTCCGCAGGGAGATCACCAAGCCTTCGTAGGAGTTTGGCCACTTTGTGTCAAGGGTTTCATCATGTTAGCTAGAAATCGGACCCCGAGGACCGAGAATCGGTTTCTGTTTTCCATCGTCGGCATCCGTCTTGCGATTCTTCCTGGAACGATGTTTGAAAAAACAATCCCCCTTGACACTTGTCCCGGATTCGGGACATGGGAAAAGCAATTCGGAATCTCCAGCGAGGAAGCAGGCTTGGAATGCCTCTTTCCCGCACGATGCCGATCGTCGGGCCAGGCGTTGAAGAGTTACGGATTCGAGGTCGGGATGGCAGTTTCCGGGCCTTCATTTTGAGTGGATGGCGCTACGGAATTCTCGTGCTTCATGTTTTCTCAAAGAAACAGGAGAAAACGCCCGATCGCGAATTGGAGCTTGCTCAAAGAAGATTGAGGGAGATGACACGTGAAGAAGATTAAACCGATCGTGACGCGGACTGCGGCGGAACTGGCTGCGGCTCTCGGACTTTCTCCGGCTGATGGGGTCGAAATCGAGGTCCATTGCGACCTCAACGACAAGATCATTGAGGCGGTGAGAGCTCGCCATTTGACCCATGCCCAAGTCGCCAAGATCTCCGGGACCTCCCGGACCCGCATTACGGCCATTCTCAACCGCAACACGTACCAGGTTTCGACCGACCTGCTCCTGCGGATTCTGGGATCGCTCGGTTACCGCACGAAGGTGCGTTTCTCGAGAGCCGCCTAATTACACCTTAGCGTCGGTCCGCAAACTTTTCATGGAGAAGGGAGAATATGCATTTTTTTGCATAGCTCAAATGGGTTCCCCTCTCCGCCTCAAGAAGCAAAAACATTTGTCATTTCAACATCCTAGATCCTTCCGACCCTTTGGCGTTGGATTTGCAGTGAGAAGGCTTCTTACGGAGGCAAAAATGAAAAGGCTAACCTTAGGATTCGCAAACTTTCTTTTGTTCTCATTCGTGGTCACTGGATGTGGAAGCAATATTGATTTGGATTCGTCTTCCACAAATGACCTCCGTTCAAGTGAGCCATCTTCAATTTACGATGCAAAAGGGGGTAAAAGGACACCGACACCCACTCCCACCCCAACGCCAAACAGACCCACCGTAACACCTACGCCCACACCCACTTCACCTCCTAACGGACAGTGTGGCAACGCGGTCTGCGAGTTCGGTGAGAGCTGTTCCTCGTGCAGTATCGATTGCGGCATCTGCGGACCTTTAATTACGAGTTTCAGTTTTGTTGACAATCAGACGGTGGTTGGCATCGGCCAGGGGATCGCGCGGTCTACGGACGGTGGTGCCACCTTTAAAATTATTCAGTCCAGTTTGAGCACCAGCCTTCGCTCCGTCTCTTTTTCCGGGCAGGCCGGCTTTGCCTGCGCGCCCGGCAATTTTATGCGGTCGCCAATTCTAATGCAAAGTGCGGACGGGGGTGCACATTGGCAGAATCTAACGCGTCCGAATCCTTCGCTGAATCCCTGGGCTGTGTATGCTGCCGATGCGACGCACGCCTGGGTGGGTGGCGTCGGTACCGGAAGCCTTTTTGTCACCTCTGATTCTGGAGTCACGTGGAGCGAAAAATCTCTGCCGCCAAGTCCTGATCAATTCAACGAGACTGTTACTGGAATACATGTGATCGATTCGAGTCATGCGTCGGTCACGACCGACCACAACCGAGTGCTTTACACGGACAAAGGAGGCGATATCTGGCAAATCGCTTACGCTCCTACCGGAAGCATCTTCTCCCTCTATGACATCGACTTCGGCAGCGCAAGCCTCGGGATCGCGGCTGGTCTTGGTGACGTGATCCTTCGCACAACCAATGGGGGCACAAGCTGGTCCGAGGTTTACCGTGTTTCAAACTACACCGGCCAGGTCATTAACAATGTCGCCTTCGTCGATACAAACCGCGTGTATGCACCGGCAAGCGATGCGTTCCTTCGCTCAGACAATGGAGGCGCCAATTTTGCCCCGGTGCCGAAACCAATCGATATGTTCCGTACCTCGAGTATCGCCTTCCGTAGCATCGTCGGGGTAGCCGCAGGGTCTCGCGTCGTGGACGCCCAGGGGAATACCGAACAAGCAATCGCCCACACAAACAATCGCGGCGATGCCTGGCTGCGGTCGAAATTTGTGAACTGATTGCAATTTTCTAATGCACTCCTTGTAACTAGACCTTCGCAGCGGTAATCGTCTTCTGCGCCTGGTACTTCCCCTTCTTGTCGGCGTACGAAGTTTCACAAACCTCGTCGGCTTTGAGGAAAACGACCTGAGCAATCCCCTCGTTCGCGTAGATCCGGACCGGGACCGGGGAGGTATTTGAAATCGCCATCGTGACGAACCCCTCCCACTCCGGCTCGAACGGCGTCACGTTCACGACGATCCCGCAACGCGCGTAGGTCGACTTCCCGAAACAGATCGTCAGGATGTCGCGCGGGATCCGGAAATACTCGACCGATTTGGCGAGAACGAACGAGTTGGGTGGAATCTCGCAGACGCTTCCCTTGAAGCTTTCGAACGCTGTTTCGTCCGACTTCTTCGGATCGATCGGATTCTTCCCCCGGAAGATCTGGAACTCGTTCGCCACGCGCAGGTCGTACCCGTAGCTCGAGGTCCCGAACGAGATCTTCCCGTCCCGCACCTGCTCCGGGGCGAACGGTTCGATCATCTTGTGCTCGAGCGCCATCCGGCGAATCCACCTGTCCGATTTGATCGGCATCCGTTTCTCCTTATTCGGGAAGTTGGGCGATCTTATTCCGCGTGCTGAGCATCTCGAGCGCGAGCCCCGCCTTCCCGCAGACCAGCGTGATCCGGTTCCCCGCCTCCGGCTTCGTCAGCCCCTTCTCCGTCGCGGGAAGCCCCAGGAACGCCGCGACCGTTTTTCCATGTACCCGGATCGGATGCAGCTCGATCTTCGTACCGGTCGGGATCGAGAGAACCCCGAAGATCCTCTCCTCGTCCGGAGTCGGCTGATAGAGCCCCCGGAAATCGGCCGACGACTCGACCACCCGGCAGATCACGCTCTGCGATCCGACCGGAAGTTTCATCTCCGCGAACTCGCGGTTGTGAACCGGGAATCCCCGCACCGCGTATCCGCCGATCTGATCTTTCCGGACCACGTAGACCGCCATCCGCGGCGTGATCGGAGATGCGAGCTGGTCGGCATTCAAGAGCCCCGCTTCGATCAAGAGTTCGCCGATCTTCATGATGATGGGGGAGTCTAATCTTAGCGCAAACAGCTGCAACCGGATTGCGCAGCGTCGTCCAGCGCTTTCTGGAGGCTTAGGAACGACACGTCGTACTTCTTCGCTTCGTTGCGATTCCCTAGTTCGCCGCGGATCACCTTCTTGAGCTTGAACCGTTCGATCTTGTCCGTCAGCTCCTCGATCGAGAGCTTCCCCGCGTCGACCTTCTTGTCGAGAGCCATCTCACAGCTGGTCTTGTCCGTGTACGATTCTCCGGAGAGAAGCGAGTTTCCCCATTTTTTGCACCGATCGGCGGACGACTCCTTGAGGAGACGGAAGCTCCCCTTCCCTTCGCGTCCCGATCCCCCCCCGGAGCGCCCACCTCCGTCGCCGCTCTCCTCTTCATCATCGAAATAATCGAACCCTTCCGATGTCGGAGGTTGAACCGGGACGAAGAACGAATCTCCCCCCGTTGCTCCACCCGCCGGAGCTGCCGCGGTTGGTTCCGAAGCCGGGGCTGAGGAGGCCCAAGGAGGGTATCCACCGGTCGCAGTCGGGGGGTTGGATTTCCCCTTCTGGGCGAAGGCTGTCGCAGTCAACCCCGCTACACCCAGGGAAACCATGAGAATCCAAAGAGTTAGAAATCGGCCCGGCATGATCTATCTGTATACTGCATCTCCGATGCCAGGATCCAGCCCCTAATGAGTCTCCGGCGGCTCCTTCCCCCGCCGTACCTCGTGAATGAACTCCTTGCGCAACCGCTCCAGGGTCCAGCTCCCGAGCCGTACCGACTCGCGGAAGTCGAAAAACGCCATGACCACCATCACCGCCGCCAGAAAGAGAACGGCGGAGACATAGACCAGGAACCACCCTGGCCGGGTGGGGGAAAGAGCGAAGCGAACGACACCTAAGAGGACGACCTCGCCGATCAGGCAGCCGCTGGCCGTGAGCCGCCAGACGAGTCTTTTTTTCGTATAGGGGTAGATCTCCGCCCGGCTCGCTTGATCCAGGCGATAGGCGGAGACCTCCCGCGCCGCGAGCAGGAGGACCACAGCCGTCAGAACGAACGTCAGGGAGATCGAGAAGAAAAGCGACACTGTTTATATCTTACCACGGTCAAAAAACGGTTCCTTGAAGGGGGGGTGGCGCTCTGGTAAGACCCCGCCAGTCAAGGAAACAGGCGTGGAGAAAGAGATTGGAATCGTTGGGTTCGGCAACCAGGGGGAGCCATGGGGGCTGAATCTTCGGGATAGCGGATGGCGCGTCCGGACATTTTTTCGCGGCGCGACGCCGCACGTTGACCGCGCCCGTTCGCTCGGGTTCGAACCGGAGCCGCTCGATCGGATCGGATCGGTCCCCGTGCTCGCTCTCCTCATTCCGGACGACGCCATGCCGTCGTTCTGTTCCACTTACTTGAATAGTTTCCGCGAAGGACAGGCTCTTTGTTTCGCGCACGGCTTTACGCTCCACTATCGAACCGCCTCTTGGCCTGCCTCTGCTGACTGGATTCTGGTCGCGCCCCAGGGGATCGGAACCGCCGTCCGGGAGTGTTTTCTTGCGGGAAGCGGCGTTCCCGCCGTCATCGCCATCGAGAACGATTTCAGCAAACATGCCTGGGAGATCGCCCAGAACGTGGCGGAAGGGCTCGGATCGGCGAAAGCGGGGATTTACGAAGGGACCGTGAAGGAGGAAGTCGAAACCGACCTCTTTTCCGAACAAGCGCTTCTCTGCGGCGGCGTTCCGGCGCTGGTCGCCGAGACGTACGATGTCCTGGTCAAAGGGGGAGTGAAACCGGAGATCGCCTACCTCGAGTGCGTCCATGAACTGAAGTTCATCGTCGATCTCTTTCAGCGCCGTGGGATTCACGACACGCTTCGGGCCGCCAGCCCGACGGCTCAGTTCGGCGGGTTCCAGGCTTCGCGACGGTTGATCTCTTCCGAACTGCGGAAAGAGCTCGAAACGATGCTGGCTGAGATCCGGAAGGGGACCTTCGCACAGGCACTCGCCACGGAAGCGCAGGGGGGGTTCCCAAAAACGAACGAAGCGTTCGAACGGCTGCGGGCGAGTTCGATCGAGGCCGTGGGAGAACGGGTCCGGAAACGGATTCAGGGGGAGAGTTTCAAATGACTCAGAAGACCGTCCCGCAACTGACCGCCATGAAAGGGCGGGAGCGGATCGCCGCGCTGACGGCGTACGATTTCCAAATCGCCTCGATGCTCGACGAGATCGGGATCGACATCCTCCTTGTCGGCGACTCCGTCGGGAACGTCGTCTACGGCTTGCCGACGACGATCGGCGTGACGGTCGAGGACATCCTCCGTCACACCTCGGCCGTCGCGCGCGCGGCGAAACGGGCGCTCGTCGTGGCCGATATGCCGTTCGGTTCGTACCAGCCGTCGGTGGAAGTCGCAGTCACCAACGCAGCCCGTTTCCTGGCAGAGGGCGGGGCGCAGGCGGTCAAGCTCGAAGGGGGACGACCGATGGAAGAGACGATCCGTCGTCTCGTCGACGTCGGGATCCCGGTCATGGGACACGTGGGCTTAACGCCGCAATCGTACCATCAGATCGGCGGGTACCGGATGCGGGGAAAATCCACGACCGAAGCGGAAGCGATCCATCAGGATGCTCTCGCCGTGGAGCGGGCCGGGGCGTTTTCGATCGTCCTGGAGTGCGTTGAGCCGACGCTCGCGACGGAGATCACGCGGGCTCTCAAGATTCCGACGATCGGGATCGGATCGGGGAACGGCTGCGACGGAGAGGTCCTCGTGACGAACGACCTCCTGGGCTTAACCGTCTCGTTCGTGCCCAAATTCGTCGAGCCCCTCGTAAACCTTCGGACAACGATCTCCGAGGCGGCCCGGACGTACGTGACGAAGGTCAAAGAGAACCGGAAATGATCGCGATCGACGTCGGCAACACCAAGACCGCCGTCGCATTCTTCCGCGACGGAGTGTGCGCCGCCCGATGGACGCTCGGCACCTCCCCTTTGCGGTCGGTTGACGAGTACAGGATCTTCCTGAACGAATGTCTCACCGAGGTGGGGGAGTCGCTCCGTTCGTCCGGCGGGATGATCCTCGCTTCCGTCGTGCCGGCTGCCACCGAAGAAATCCGCCTCCTGGGACGCGAAACCGATCTCCACGTCGTCACGCACAAAACCCCGGTCTCCTTTCGCTTCGCGGTCCCCCAACCCGAGGCGGTCGGCGCCGACCGGATCGCGAGCCTGGAGGGGGCTTTCCGGAAACAGGGCGCGCCGGCCGTCGTTTTGGATACCGGAACCGCCACCACGCTGAGCGTGATCGATGCCGATCGGAGGTTCATCGGGGGCGCGATCGCGCCGGGTCTTCGAATTTCCCTGGAGGCGCTCGCTTCGCGCACGGCGCTTCTGCCCACGATCGACATGGCCTTGCCGGAACGGGCGATCGGTCCGACGACCGGCGAAGCGATGATGAGCGGCGCCGTACTGGGACATGCGCGAATGATCGACGGATTGATCGGGCAGATGCGCGACGAACTCGGTCAACCGAACGCTCCGGTGATCGCAACGGGGGGCGGGATGGCGACGATCGTCCCGGCCCTTCGCACGAAGGTCACCTTTGATCCATTCCTGACGATCGACGGCCTCCGTTACCTGTTCGAGAACCTCACCGAAGGGAAGCCTCATGCCTAAGATCTTGCTCGGTGTCTGTGGCGGGATCGCCGCCTACAAGAGCTGCGAGTTGGTCCGGGAGTTCCGCCGCGCCGGATGTGAAGTCCGCGTCGTGATGACCGAGGCGGCCGAGCGGTTTGTAACCAAGCTCACGTTCGAAGCGCTGACCGGCGCTCCGGTATCAACCGGGATGTGGGATGAAGATGCGAGAGGGATCTCGCACATCGAGGTGGCCCGCTGGGCGGACCTTTTTGTGATCGCACCGACGACCGCCGACACGATCGCTAAAATGGCGGAGGGGCGCGCGAGCGATCTTCTTTCCGTGATTCATCTCGCCTTCCGCGGTCGGATCGTGATCGCCCCGGCGATGAACACCGCGATGTGGGACCATCCCGCGGTTCAAAAGAACGTCGGGATCCTCCGCGAACGAGGGGTCGAAATCATTCCCCCGGTACCGGGAGAATTGGCGTGCGGCGAAGTCGGGGTCGGCAAGATGGCGGAACCGATGACGATCGTTTCTGCGGTTCTCGGAACCACTCCTGAAACCGCCTTCATTCTTGCGGGGAAACGGGTTGTCGTGACCGCCGGAGCGACGCGCGAGTACCTCGATCCGGTTCGCTTTCTATCCTCCCCTTCGACCGGAACGATGGGATTCGCAATCGCCCGAGAAGCGGCTCGTCGCGGTGCCGACGTCACCGTCGTGCACGGCCCGACTTCCGAGAAGACCGACTTTCGCGCCCGCTTCGTCCCGGTGACCTCCGCTCAAGAGATGTTCGATCGCGTATCGGAACTCGGCCCCGCCGAGATCTTCCTCGCGACGGCGGCGGTAGCCGACTATCGTCCGATCCGACAGGCGGAACAGAAGCTCAAGAAAGAAAACAAGCCGATCTCGATCGAACTGACGCCGACCCCCGACATCCTCGCCTCGGTCTCGGCGAAGCGCCGCCCCGGCGACCTGATCGTCGGGTTCGCCGCGGAAACGGAGAATGTGGAACGAAACGGCCGGAAAAAACTGGAGACGAAGAACCTCGATCTCGTCGTCGCCAACGAAGTCGGAAAGGAATCGAAAGGGTTCGGCTCCGGACCGACCACAGTCTACTTCCTGAGCCGCTCCGGAACCGATCTGGCCGTCGACGTCACGAAGGACGACGTCGCCCGGAGGCTCCTCGATCGTCTGGAACGGTTTTCCAAGGAACCCCGCCGGTGATCGTCGTCACTACCGCCGACGAGTGCCGTACGGAGATCGCGCAGGCCCGGAAACGGTATGCGATCGGATTCGTCCCGACGATGGGAGCGCTCCACGACGGACACCTCTCCCTCGTCCGACGATCGAAGACCGAAAACCCGTTCACCGTAATGTCGATCTACGTCAACCCGACGCAGTTCGGCCCGAACGAAGATTTCGATAAATATCCGCGTCCGCTGGAACGGGATCGCGCTCTCGCCGAGGAGACCGGCGTCGATCTTCTCTGGACGCCGACGAATCACGACATTTATCCGGAGGGTTTTTCGACGTTCATCGAAGAGACCCTCATCAGCCGGGACCTCTGCGGCAAGTTCCGTCCGGGACATTTCCGCGGCGTGACAACCGTCGTCTACCATCTCCTCCGGACGGTCACACCGGATCGGCTCTATCTCGGACAGAAAGACGGTCAGCAGTTGCGGGTTCTTGAAAAAATGGTCGACGACCTCGGTCTCGCCCTGAAGGTGGTCGGCTGTCCGACGGTTCGGGAACCGGACGGCCTGGCCTTGAGTTCTCGCAACGCTTACCTCTCCGCCGACGAACGGAAGATTGCACCTTCGATCTATCGCGCACTTCAAGAGGTGGAGACTGCATTTAAGAGCGGGGAAAGAAGCCGCCTTGAGCTCGTGAAGATCCTCCAGTCGGACCTCGGACGACGGCCTGAGCTTCGAATCCAGTACATCGAGCTACGACGGTGGCGGGATTTCGAAACGATCGAAACCGTTACGGAAAAGTCGATCCTCGCTGTCGCCGCGTACCTCGGGAAAACGCGCCTGATCGACAACCTCCTCCTGGAGCCGACGAAAAGCTAATCATGGCGATCGGATGGAAGCGGTGGCTGATCCACGGGACTCTTTTTCTGCTCGCGCTGGGGACAACCACGCTGGTGAACGGGCCGCTCTACGGCGTTTCGATCGTCACCCTCCTGCTGGCGCACGAACTCGGCCACTACCTAATGTGCCGGAGGTACGGAGTGGCGGCAACCCTCCCGATCTTCATTCCGTTCCCGAATCTCCTCGGCACGATGGGGGCGGTGATCTCGATCCGGAGCCCGATTCCGAGCCGCAAGGCGCTCTTCGACATCGGCGTCGCGGGACCGTTGGCCGGTCTCGCTCTCGCGCTCCCGGTCCTTACCGTCGGTTTGGCTCTCTCCGATGTACGCCCCCTGCCGGTCGACGGCACCGGTCTGTTCTTCGGCGAGCCCCTTCTGTTTCATTGGATCTCTTCTGCGATCGTCGGCACGGTCCCGGCGGGATCGGATGTCTATTTGCATCCTCTCGCGTTCGCGGGGTGGGCGGTCCTTTTCGTCACCGCCCTGAATCTTTTCCCGATCGGACAACTCGACGGCGGGCATCTGGCTTACGCTCTCTTCGGGCGCCGGGGACGGTACGTCTCGTGGCTGACGATCCCGGTGATGCTCTACCTTGGATACGCGTACCATCCGATGTGGTATTTTTTCGTGGTCATTCTTCTCCTCCTGACACGCCATCCGCCGCCGATCGACGATCAGACTCCACTCGATCGGAAGCGGATCGCGATCGCGATCGTCGTGTTCCTTCTTTTCGTCCTCTGCTTCACTCCGGTTCCGTTCGATTATCGGTCCTGAAGTCAAGGGGATAGATGAGTCGGTCGAAACGGCCATTGACTCGAGTCCGCCGATCATTAGAATTAACTTTGCTCTCTGTGCTGCACGTAAGGGGTGAAGACGTTTTATCCCTTATAACTAGATTGTGGGCACCGTCCCTGGCCGTTGAGAGCAAGCCCGGCGCGATCGGGAAGCCAGACACGGCACACACGGAGCCCCCCTTGGATAACCGAGGGTAAAAACACTAGCTCCTACGGCAGAGACGGAGAGCGTTCAAAGATCCCGCGAAAGCGGGATTTTTGATTTCGGCTCCGGAACGCCTATCTTCGAAACAGGCGACTATGTCCCTTCCCATTGACCAGGAAGTCGAACTTCGTCTCGGCTCGAATCCGAAAGAGATCGAAATGTTACGGAACAATCTCAAGGCGCGCGCCCTGTTCGTACAGACCTCCACGCCGGTACCGGTCCAGTCCAGGGTTCGCGTGAAGATCGTAAGTTCAACATCCGAGACGGCGGAACTGACCGGGGAAGTGGTCTTCATCTCCCCGCAGGGGATCGGGGTCCAGGTCCTCGAGTTGAGCCCCGTCAACCAGGCGAAGCTCGATCACCTTCTCGGCCCGGCACCGGCCGCTCCTCCTCCACCCCCTGTTGCTCCGCCGCAGGCCGCAACCGCGCCGCACCCGGTCCCGGGGAGGCTCACGATTCCGCTGACCGGGACTCTCGCTTCCGACCTCCCGGTGATCATCACGGAGATGCATCACAAGGGGGCGGGTGACGGGAAAGAGGTCGATCCCCCTCTCGATACATCGTTCGGCCTGCTTCTCCGCCTCGCCCAAGACCATTTCACCGGTTGTTTGACCGTCGAGACCGACCAGAAGATGACCGTCGAGGTTTTTTTTCGCGACGGACTCGTCGTCGGCGGGACGAGCGAGCCTGAAGACGAGGTCACATCGCTCGGATACGCCCTTCGAAAGGCCGGCAAACTCCCCGAGTCCGACTACCGCGACATTCAGCGGAAACACAAGGAGACCAAAGAATCGGAGGTCAAGCTCCTCCAAAAGATCGTCGATTCCGCCGCGCTTCAGAAAGGATGGCGTGTCGTAATCTTTCAGTGCGCGGGAAAAATTCTGGCCGCCAAGAAGTCGAAGTACCGGATCGAGGAGGGGGTCCACCACCTCTCCCGGACGATGCCTCTTCCGGTCCACCTTCACCGCGTCCTTTACCGGTCGATCATGGAGGCGGGCGCCAGCTATTCAAATGAAGAGCTCTATGCCGGCCTTGATCCGTTTCTGAATCTTTACGTCTCGAAGAAAGACGAGCTCCCGTTCGATTGGCAGAAACTTAAGCTCGACGAGAAAGAGCTTCGGTTCCTGAACGTCTCTTTGCTCGTCCCGACCCGGTTGCGCACCATCTTCTCGGTCAGCGCCCTCAGCCGGAGCATGACCCTCCGGGCTCTATACGCCCTCTTCTTCCTCCGATGTCTCAAGTTCCAGACGAGTTATCAGCCGCCGGAAAAGGAGTTCCTCCCCCACTTAAACCGCGTCTGGTCGGAGATCTCCCACGCCACGCACTTCAACGTCATTCAGGTCCACTGGACGCTGATCGGACCGGCCATCGAAGCGGGCTATAAGCGAACGAAGAAGGAATGGGAGGAGATCCGGCAGCTCTACCATAACAAGCCGGATTACCTCCCGCTCATCGACAAGATCCTCGGGCGGATCGAAGAGTCGTTCCGGTTCCTGTCGGACAACGATCGGAGGCGGCAGTATCGCGACGAAATCATCGAGCCGCCGATGCGGGCCTTCAGCGCCGAGCTCTTGAGCCAGCACACCCGCACCTATCTCCTGCGCGGCGACAAGAAGGCGGCCAAAGCGTACATCGAGATGGCGTGCGACATCGCCCCCGGGAATGCCGAATATCGTCAGCTCCTGCGCGATTCGGGCGGCTAGACGCCTGATTCCTAAATCCAACTGGAGCGGAGTCCGCTCCAGTGGAAGCACTCGAGGATCTCCTCCCAGTCGCAGAGCAATTGAAGAAACGAAAGGGAAACGTCCGATGAAAGCCGGAGACGGAGGCGAATCTCATCGATTCGGTTCCGCGGCTCGCTCGACACCACACCGGTCACCTCCCCGACCGTGAACGTGACCCGCTTCCGCCGCGATCGGGCGTCGGCGATTTCGAGTGATCCGGTCGTCCCTTCCCGTCGCGCGCGAAAGAACTCCGCCAGCAAGAGTTCCGAAGGACGGTGAACCGCGGATGATGTGAAATCGTTGAAGAGTTCCCCTCTCCTCAAGAACCGATCCCGCCGTTCCGCCAAAAGCAGCCAGCCAAGCGTCAGGAGTTGACCGGGTCGGAGTGGAAACTCGGGGCCGGTTTCGGTGCTTTTCTTTTGCACGAATCGGTGCTTCCCCGTTCTCCAGGCGAGGATCGTCGCAAGCAGAGCCGACGGGGTCCAGCGATCATTCCCCTGCTCCCGGTCGGTCAGAAAGGTGATGAAGCCGTGGCCGAACGAGATCTCGCTCCCGTTCCGCGCACCGATCAGTTCGAGAACCCCCGTCCGCCGCTCTTTCTCAATCGTTGAAAGAAGCCTTTCGATCGAGACCGGGCCCAACTCCGACCATGCTTCCGGCAGAGAAACGGGCACACGCTCCCACGAGGCGAGCGCCTGGGAAAGGAGATCGTTCCTTGCGTCGAGCAACTTACGGAAAACTATAGCACAGCTCTACACCGCCGAACTTAACGCAGAGTCGGATAACTGGTGCCGTTGGGGGCAAACCAGATGCCGCCAAAGTCCCATTGAACGTACGTTGTCCGCGGAGCCGGATCCGGAAGGATGGCGGTCATTTGGGACGTCGTTCTGGCGTTTCCGTCGCTCGTAAGCGTCGGATTCACGGTGCGATTCCAGTACGACGCCGTGATGGTTGCTTCATTCCAGCCCACCAGGCCGTTCACATAGGTCGAACCCGAGCCTACCGTCACGGCCCCCATCGCGTACGAGTTCGTGATCGTGGTTGGACCAATGGCGCCCACCAGGCTGCCCACCTGATACGCACCAGCGCCCACCGTCACGGCTCCCGTGCAATATGAATTCGTGATCGGTCCGCCACCGTCCCCCACCAGCCCGCCATATGCCCACGCATTGGACTGCCCGATCACGGCCCCCGTCGCGTACGATTTCACGATAGGTCCTCCTTGAGTTCCCACCAAACCGCCTACGAAGAAGGAACCAGGGCTCACCGTCACGGTCCCCGTCACGGTCCCCGTCGCGTGCGAATTCGTGATGGTTCCCCAAATTTGAACGCCCACCAGGCCGCCTAAATGATCGCGCCCCGTCACCGCCCCCGTCGCGTACGAATTCGTGATGCTTCCGGATCGACCCACGAGGCCGCCTACAGCAGCGCCCCCCGTTACGGCTCCCGTCGCGTACGAATCCGTGATGGGTCCGTAATCATCACCCACCAATCCGCCTACATAAGCACCAGAGCTCGCCCCGGTGACAACCCCCGTCGCGTATGAATTTGCAATGGTTCCCGAAGACGAATAGCCCACGAGGCCGCCCACGTTGTTGATCCCCGTGACGGCTCCCGTCGCATATGAATTCGTGATCGGTGCGGCGACTTGATACCCCACGAGGCCGCCCAAGCTACACCCGTCACCGGAGACGGAGACGTCGATTGCTGCCGAATTTGCCACCCCGCCCCCAAACATAAGAATGCCGACAATCCCCCCGGAAGCCGCCGACCCATCTCCTGCCTGGCAATTTCCCGAGATCGTCCCTTGCTGAACGGTCAGGTTCATGATCGACCCCGAAACTCTGCCGAAGAGCCCCCCCTCTTTGAAATTCACCCGTATCACCTTCAGGTTCTTGATCGTGTACCCATTCCCGTCGAAGGTTCCCGAAAACGACGTGGTGGCATCTCCCATCGGCGTCCATGCCTGGTTCTGAAGATCGATCGTCGCCTCGACCTTGAAAGAGCTCGAAAGATAAGCCCCGCGAATTCGGTTGAGCTGATCCGGGCTGCAGATCCGGTACGGATTGCCAGGACTCCCATTACCCCCGCCGAACGGCGAGCTGCTTGCGTTACACACGCTCGGAACCGGAATGCTGACGGGAAGTTCGTTGGAGAATGCAAAGAGCGCCCCCTTCGTTACTTTGATTCGATAGGTGTAGCTCGTCCCCTCTGAGACCGACATGTCCTGCACGGTCACCGTCCCGGTCCCCGTCTGAGCCGAAAGCGTCTGAATCGCGCCGAAGGAACCTCCCGCCGGCTTCCGCTGCACCTCGAAACTGTCCTCGTTCGTCGAGTTGTCGTTGAATTGAAGCGTGATCTGCGTCGCAGATACGAACGTACTCACCAGTCCCGACGGAGCCGCCGGCGCCGGCTCACTTCCAATGGCCACCGTCATCTCGTTCGAGTTCGGAGACCGACCGGCCGCGTTCTTGGCGTACACGCGATACGAATAGCTGTGGTTGTACGAAATTGCGGCGTCTCGGTATGTAACAGTATTGGCCGCCAGCCCCGGAGCCGGAGTCAGCAAGGCAAAGACCCCCTGGTCCACGGAGCGCTCGATCAGGAAGTTCGTTTCGTTCGTGCTCTGATCCGCCCAGGTCAGATCGATCGCCAGAGGACTCGGCACCAATACGGAGGTCAGATATCCCGGAGCATTCGGAGAACCGGTGGCGAGCAGCGTGGTTCCGCTGAAATTGTCCGAATAGGTGTTGCCGTTCGCATCGATGGCGTTGATCCGGTAGGTGAACGTGGTCCCGGGAGCGAGAGTCCGATCGTAATAGAGCTTGGGATCAACCGTGTTGGTCGCAAGCGTGACGAACGAGGCCCCTTTTTGCCGTTGAATTTCGAAATTGACTCCGGTCCGATCGGAGGCTGGATAGGTCCAGGTGATCTTCATCTCTTCGAACGGAATGCCGCCGGGATCTCGGTTCGCCGCGGCGGTTCCGACCGGCTTGTTCGGGTTAATAACGACCCTGCCTCCGCCCCCGCCGCACGTCCCGAGGCCGATAAGGGCTGTTGCCGGGAGGGAAGCACACTGAGAGATGCTCCCCGCATCCGACGTCAGGCTCTCCTGAGTCGCAAGATCGAGGTTATTCGCTCCGCATGCGACTAGAACCGTCATTAAAAGGGGGGTTACGGAGCCGAGGAGTTGCCGAAAGATGACCGGAAATCGTTTCATGCCCGCTAAATCAGCAAAGGACATGCCAACCGAAGCGCTTGGAGACACAGGATTTTTTCAGCGGGCCTCAACCCAAATCCGCCGAATATTCGGCACCTCTTACTGGTGCACCGCGTAAGGATAAAGTGACCCGGCTGTCGGCATCTTCCAGATGCCTATGGAAGGCCTGAAGTCCCACGGAGGATCGAACGTCCCCTGCAACTTCATGGCGCTGTCGGATTTCGGCAGGCCCAGCGCACTGCTGGACAGATAGGTCATGTCGACGTTCCAGAATGAATTCGGGGCTGAGGATGTATCCGCCGCTCCCACCAACCCCCCTTGATACGTCGCCGGAAGCCACACGAAACCCGTCGCGTAGGAGTTTGAAATCGTGCTTCCGGTAACCGCTCCGACCAAGCCCCCGACGACGGAAGCGTCCGGGAGCTGGCTGCAGTCCCAGCACACAATAATTTGTTTCCGAATTTCACCGGACGCGTACGAGTTCGAGATCGAGCTGTTTTCCTGCCGACCGACCAGGCCACCGACAACGGCCTGATCCGCCGCCCAAATGGCCACGGTCGAGTGAGAACGTTCGATCGATGAATTCCCCGTAAGCAGGCCCACAAGGCCGCCGATGCGCCACCCAAGATGGGGAACCAGCGAGACGTACGTCGAGCCTCCCATGGCATGCGAATTTACGATCGAGGTATTTGCCCTCGCCTCCCCTACCAGGGGACCGACAAAACCGATTTCCGTATAGCTCAGACTGTAACCGCTAATTTGGGCGTCTTCCAAGTTCACGTTCTCGATGACGGCGCCCTGGGCAACGCCGAAGAGGCCCCCCGTCAGGGTGGTTAGAGACAAATACTGTCTGAGCTTCAGGATCCGTTTCCCGTTTCCGTTGAAGCGCCCTGTGAACAATGGGATCGGCAGGAACGTCCCCGTGTAACTCGGATAACTCATGTCAACATCCGCCGTCATTTTAAAGTGTTTGTCGGAGTAGTTGCGAACCTGGTCCAGTTGGTTCGGGCTGCAGATCAGGAAAGGATAGGCCGCGCTGCCATCTCCATTGCCGAACGGCGTCGCTGCCGAAACGCACGTCCCCATGTCGGGCGTGCTGACGGTGAGTTCGTTGGAGGGACTCGAAAACAACGTGCCGTTCTTCGCCAGAACCCGATATTTGTAGGTCGTTCCCGCCGCAACGGAAGTGTCAGCGAACGTCACACTTCCGGTTCCCGGATGGGCCGACAACGTTTGGAGGTCGCTAAACGCCGGCTCAGGGGTCGGAGAGGGAGGAACGATCTTCCGCTGCACCACGAAACTGTCCTCGTTCGTCGAGTTGTCGTTGAATTGAAGCGTGATCTGCGTCGCTGATACAAACGTGCTGACCAACGCCGATGGAGCTGCGGGAATCGGCGCCGATCCGATGGCCACCGTCACCTCGTTCGAGTTCGGGGAGCGGCCGGCCGCGTTCTTCGCGTACACCCGATACGAATAGCTATGGTTGTAGGAAAGGGCGGTGTCTCGGTACGTAACGATGTTGGCTGCCAGCCCCGGAGCCGGAGTCAACAAGGCGAAGGCCAACCCGTCCACGGAGCGTTCGATCAGGAAGTTGGTTTCGTTGCTGCTCTGATCCACCCAAGTCAGATCAATCGCCAGAGGACTCGGCACTAGTACGTAGGTCAGATACGCGGGAGCACTCGGGGAACCGGTGGCAACCAGCGTGGCTCCACTGAAATTGTCAGAATACGTATTGCCGTTGGCGTCGATGGCGTTGATTCGATAGGTGTACATCGTTCCCGGAGCGAGATTTCGATCGTAGTAGAGCTTGGGATCGGCTGTGTTCGTGGCGAGTGTGATGAACGACGTGCCCTGCCATCGTTGAATTTCGAAATTGACTCCGGTCCGATCGCCCGCTGGATAGGTCCAGGTGATCTTCATCTCCTCGAACGGAATGCCGCCTGCATCTCGATTCGCAGCGGCTGTCCCGACCGGTTTGTTCGGATTCAGGACAACTCTAACACCCCCTCCGCCGCAGGTTACAAGGCCGGTCAGGGCGGCAAGTATGGGGGGTGCGCATTGAGCGATCGCGTCCGCATCCGATGTCAGGCTCCCCTGACTCGCCAGATCGAGGTTATTCGCTCCGCATGCGACTAGAACCGTCACAAAAAGGGGGGTTACGGAACCGACGAGTTGCCGAAGGATGGCCGGAAATCGTTTCATACCCGCTAAGTCAGCAAAGGACATGCCAACGGAAGTGCTTGAAGACACATGTTTTTTGGGGCCGGACTACAACGAAGCCTGCTGAATAATCAGCACCTCATTGAGAGCTTTGCGGAGCCCTTAGTATTGAAGCTTCGGGTAGTCGTTCGCAGGCATCCACCAAATTCTTCCAAAGTCCCAACCGACAAACGTGCTCACGGTTTTCATTTGCGTGTCGTCTTTTCGGTCGCCCAAAGCGCTGCCGTTCTGCCCGCTCGTGGTCATGTTCCAGTATGAGTTTTCGGCCGTTCCACCAGTCGCCCGGCCGACCAGCCCGCCGACGGAGGAGGCACCAGATACCGCGCCCACCGCGTGCGATTTGTAGATCCATGCGCCAGACACGAAGCCGACCAGCCCGCCGACGTCACCGCCAGAACTCGTCACCTTGCCCGTCGCATACGTGTTGGCGACAATTCCAGACAAGGAGCCGACCAGCCCGCCGATCGTATAGGTACCCGACACGGCGCCCGTCGCGTACGAGTAGCCGATCGTTTCGTCTCCAAATACGTAGCCAACCAGCCCGCCGATCGAATAGGTACCCGACACGGCGCCCGTCGCGTGCGAGTGCAAGATCGTTCCATAATACAATTTGCCGACCAACCCACCGACGGAGGAGCCACCCGACACCGCGTCTGTCGCATACGAATCGCTGATTCTTGCTCCATCATTCAAGAAGCCGACCAGGCCGCCGACGGACCCGAAATTCGGTGCAGTCAGACCCGACACCGTGATGGTTCCGTCCTCTGAGCTTACAGCCCTTGAGGCCGCCGAGACTGAAGAGGGGGCAACGGACACCACGCCCGTCGCGTACGACTCACTGATTTCCCAACCATCCGAGCGGCCGACCAGGCCGCCAACATAACAACCGTAGTTCTTGGTGATATTCACATTGATCGCCTTGCAGTTCGTCACGTCGGAATTCACAATACCGGCCAGCGCGCCAACCGACTTCGTGCTGGTGCAGTTGCTTCCGGCGATCGTCACGTTCTCCAGCGTTACATTCTTGACTCCACCAGAAAGAACATCACCATAAATCGCTCCAAAGAGACCTCCGTCGGCATCCCCCGGCTGATTCCAGCTCAGATTGCTGATCGTTTTGCCGTTGCCGTCGAAGGTCCCGGAGAACGGCGTGCTGTCGCTTCCGATCGGCGTCCATGCCTGGTTTTGAAGATCGATGGGTGCCTCGAGCTTGAAGGAACTCGAGAGGTAGGCCCCGCGAATCCGGTTGAGCTGATCGGGGCTGCAGATCTGATACGGATTGCCGAGATCCCCGGCCCCGCCACCGAACGGAGTGCCGTTCGAATCACATGCGGCCGACGGCGTGCTGACGGGGAGTTCGTTGGAGATGGAGAAGAGAGCCCCTTTCTTCGCCAGAACCCGATAGACGTAATTCGTTCCCGCGGAGACCGACATGTCCTGCACGGTCACCGTCCCGGTTCCCGTCTGAGCCGAAAGCGTCTGAATCGCGTCGAATGAACCTCCCGACGGCTTCCGCTGCACCTCGAAACTGTCCTCGTTCGTGGCATTGTCCATGAACTGAAGCGTTACCTGCGTCGCCGAGACAAACGTGCTCACCAGCCCCGACGGAGCCGCCGGTGCCGGCTCGGCCCCAATGGCCACCGTCACCTCGTTCGAGTTCGGGGACCGACCGGCCGCGTTCTTCGCATACACCCGATACGAATAGGTGTGGTTGTACGAAATCGCGGTGTCTCGATAGCTCACGATATTTGCCGCCAGCCCCGGAGCCGGGATCAGTAGGGCGAAAGTTCCTTGATCCACGGATCGCTCGATCAGGAAGTTGGTCTCGTTGCTGCTCTGGTCCACCCAAGTCAGATCAATCGCCAGAGGGCTCGGCACAGACGTTCCCGTCAGATACGCGGGGGCATTGGGAGAACCGCTGGCGAGCAGAGTACTTCCACTGAAATAGTCGGAATACGTATTGCCGTTCGCATCGATGGCATTGATTCGATAAGTGTACGTCGTTCCCGGAGCGAGATTCCGGTCGTAGTACAGTTTGGGATCGGCTGTGTTCGTGGCGAGCGTGATGAACCACTTGCCCTGCCATCGTTGAATTTCGAAATTGACTCCGGTCCGATCGCCCGCTGGATAGGTCCAGGTGATCTTCATCTCTTCGAACGGAATGCCGCCGGGATCTCGGTTCGCCGCGGCTGTCCCGACCGGTACGTTCGGATCCAAGATACCTCCACCGCCCCTTCCGCCGCAGATTACAAGGCCGATAAGCGCCGAAGCTGGAAGGGAGGCGCACTGGGCGATACTCCCCGCATCCGACGTCAGGCTCTCCTGAGTCGCAAGATCGAGATTGTTGGCTCCGCAAGCGACTAGAACCGTCACAAGAAGGGGGGTTACAGAGCCGAGGAGTTGCCGAAAGATGGCCGGAAGTCGTTTCATAGGAGTTGGTTGCAGCATCAACCGTGCCAGGGAAAGTATTTGAAGAGACATGCTTTTTTCGCGGGTACCGGCCGAAGATCGCTGAAAAATCAGCACTTCTTGAAGTTTGGTGAAATCTTTTCTTCGATTCGGAACAGCTGGCAGGGGCGACAGGAATCGAACCTGCAACCCCCGGTTTTGGAGAACGAACCCGGCACGAAGATGTGCAAACGTCGAGTGTTGCCAAGAAACATTGCGACACAGCGCAACCGGAACCTGGTAGCGGCAACGGTGGCGGAAAGAGCGATAAACCGAAGAAATGAAACGGCTCTCGCAAACGCGTTGCGTTGGGCACGTTTTGGTCACCAAAGAGGAATCTACCAACCTGAACGAATTCCGCGCCTGACCTAGCGTGAAGTGCGCACCATATCGAGTTCCCTATCGCTTGTGGACCCTTCCTGGTTATCCGAGCCATAAAGAAGACGCGCAATCTTGGTTGCTGGGCCACGAAGTTCTGGATCTGCCAGAATGGTCTGCATGGCTTTCCGCCGTCGCTCTATGTCTTCCTCCTCCAATTCAGAAGGTTTCTGTTTTGAGTTTGCTGTCTTGGTAAGCCGGTCGATTATCAATGCAAAACGGTGGTGATCCGCGTTTTCGACTGCCTTTAAAATGAACCGTGCCACCAAAAGATCAAATGTTGGCGCAGTCTCGTCTCGGGCGTGCTTCCTCAATTCGCTGAGGCTCATCTTCAAGTAACCGTAGGAGGTGCGCTCAAGTTCAATCCTATTCGATGAGCGAGCTTCTTTTAGGTCCTGAGGCAAAGGAGACCGCCCGCCAGGATTAGGTGAGACCCCTTGCGGAAAATTCCTACCACCTGTCTTCTTACCCTTGGCCATTATCCATCGCTGCTTTATGGCTGATAACGCTCTCTTTGATTGTACGTCCTTTGAAGACTCTTTAACCAGCCACGGTTGAAGCGAGATACCGATGTCCGGCATTGGTCACAATGTCTCGCATGTCATTTCCGGCGCTGGTCCATGACGAACAGATCGGCCACAGAAACCTCAAGGGCATCGGCAATCTTTTCGATCCAATCCACTGTAGCGCCCTTCCTTGAGCTGAGTATGTCATAAAGTTGGGAGCGAGATACGTCGGCAAAGTCTGCCAACGCGTTGATTGACATTTTTTTTGCCATGGCGATCCGCCGGATATTCTTCGCCAGAGTTTTTCGTATCTCAGAAGGCACTACAGCAAGAAGCCTAGACGCCTTCCGCGATTGCGGACTCCGCCATAACGGACTATAAACCCCCTTATGCGCAGGGTCCCTGGTCGATCACCATTGAATCCCGCCAAAATTCAACCGGAGAACAGCCCATGAAAAAGAGTCTCCTTGTTGTGCCCCTCTCTCCTCCCAAATTCGTCTCAAGGAAAGGTGCTCTTCTGTTGGTCGCCCTTTTGATTGGATGTGTTCCAATGCCACCGGAACTACTGAGCCACGGGGGCACGGTCGAATATGACCGTCACAACGACTACAGCGATTCGATTACAGGGATCAAATTTCAGTCCCACGATTACCTTCTTTCCGAACTCAAAAAGAAGGCGGAGTTGAACTTCTGGAATCATGAGAAAACCAAGGAGGAAGAAGACCGTCTTTCCCCGGGCGGAAGGCTTCTTTTGGACGTTGAGCGCCCGACAATCGACGCGGCCAATATGGACAACTTTACCGTGATCATTGTGGAGAACGGGAAAGAACTATTTCGAGAGGCCGGAAAGGACAAGATCGCCAACGTGCCAAGCGGAAGCTCCCGGTGGTGGAACCTACAGACCTTCGGGATTCCCAAAAAGATGACCTCTCCCTTCACAGTTTACGTCGTCGATAATTTGGAGAAGAAACGTTACGAGTTCCGCGTCACCCCGGATTCCACAACAAGGGAGATCGTGAAATGAAGACCATCCCCCTTTTCCTATTGGTTCTTTTGCTTGGATGCGTCGCTTTTGGCTATTCATCATCATTATTTGCAGAGAGCCAAGGCGGGAAAGTCCAGGCCGTTTCCGCCACTTCTGGCGGTTACTCCAAAACAGAGTTGGAGTTTCGATCCTACGATTCTATCGCCTCAGAAATAGACACGAAGGCCAAACTCAACCTTTGGGACAAGGCCAAAACCGCCGCCGAGAAGAAGTGGATACCAAAAGGCGGCCTCCTTATGCTTAGCATCGAGCGACTTTCTATTGAAGCAGCTAACCTGAAATATTTTAGTGTCGTAGCCGTGCAAAATGGAAAGACGCTTTTTCGAGAGGATGGGAAAGAAAGCATCCCAGAGGTTCCTCATGGAGATGGTCTTTGGTGGAATCTTGGAGGATTTGACGTCCCAAAAAAAATGACTTCCCCATTCACTGTCTACGTGGTCGACAACCTCCACGACAAGCGCTACGAGTTCCTGGTCACGCCGGATTCCACAACAAGGGAGATCGTGAAATGAAAACAGTTTTGGTGATCTCCCTTTTGGTGGCTTCTCGTGTGGCCTTTGCGGGAGAAAATACCGTCTGCACGCAGGTTAGGCTTGGCATGGGCGCAACAATCGAGGCAGGTGCAAACAGGATGGAAATCTCAAAGGCTGCCGACACCCTCTACCCTATCGTTGCTATTGGTGGGAAAGGAGAGGATTGCAGGAATCTCCGATACTCTTTTCGGGTCCTAAAAGGACCCTACAACGGCGATACCGTTAGCCCGAAGGAATGGGACAAAGCGATCAAGCTCATGATGACACTCGAACGGTAGCCTTAAGTGGCGAACCATTCGCTGGTCCACCCAAGCCGATCTTGGTCATCTGAGTAACGGCCACTACTAAGTGTCGTTGACACACATTCCGAGATATATGGTGTTGATCTATGCCCCAACAGACCAGGGCAGAAAATCCAGACGCCCAGCGACGATACTACGGGAAAATGCTCGTGCGCCTTCGGGCTGATCTGCTGAAGCTCAACGAGACGAGCTCAAAGCCACCAATAACCGGCCCCATAGATGGCACCAAAGCTCTCAAGATTCAGTATGGGCGCGTTTGTCGGACGTTCTGGAAGCTTGCGGCAAGAACGACAGTAAACGACCCTTGTTACGACTCTGTGAGTCTTGAAAGAGAAAAGTATCAATTTAAGGATTTCGACAAGTTTGATGAGTTTGGACGAGAATCAGCCCGCACCGGCATTTCCAACTGCATGGCTCACCTTGTGGCCGAACATGGGCCTATTACTGGCCTGCGGACAAGGACCCGCTACGAGGCTCTCTGCCATGCCTACTTGGAGGCATGTTATGTCGAAATCAAACGCAAGTTAGCGGGACACCAGAAATCAATAGGCCTTCTTGGTGCCAAGGACTTCATCGACCGTTATCTGGCGCACAGGTCGAGACTTCTCAGAGAATTTCGTAGT
>JAZDDX010000014.1:0-16257 GCA_043809315.1 Pseudomonadota bacterium | reverse complement strand
GGAAAGACTCTGAAGCACACGAAAACCACGGAAGCGGAGAGTTGGAATCGGTAACGAGGTTCAACTCATCCCACGTATCGCTGACTCCTCGTAAAGCACACCCCATCCCGTGCTATCTGTCGTCTGTCGCTTTTTTTTGCCCGGGTTTCGGTCCCTCCCCCTTTAACGGATCCGAATAATCTTTCTCCGAGCGTATCGGCTGGTAGCCTGTTCCCAGCCGTTCACACAACCAAGGAGAACTCTATGAGGTCCCTGTTCGTGAGAATCCTGGGAAATTTCACCTGGACCCCGCCTCCGTGGATCAGCAACCTCTGGCGCAAGGCGACGGGCGGGGCGGCAACCTGGGTCGATTGGCGTCAGCTTCTCGCCGGGCGATTCACTCGATTCCTTGATTGGTCCAAGACTCATCGGCGCCTTCTGGTTCTTCGTGGAGGCACCGGCTTACTTACCCTCGCTGTTTTGATCGGAGGATCGATCTTGTTCGCCCACCTCCCCAAGCCGATCAAAGTCGATTTCTCCTGGGAAGAGCCCACGGTCACGAAGTACGGCGACGAAACGAAAGTCTTTCCGCTGATCATCAAGTTCGAAGGATCCGTCGCTCCACTCAAGATGGTCGGGAAGACCGTCGCTCGCGGAATCTCGATCAAGCCGAAGACGGATGGTGCTTGGAGTTGGCAGGATGACCGAACGCTTCGATTTCTGCCACGCACAGACTGGGGTGTAGGGGAGGAGTATCGCGTCGAAATCGAGCGGAAGGGGTTCGTGGCAGATCACATTCGACTCGCGAAGTATGTTTTCGGCCTCAATAGCGCCCCGTTCCGGGCGGGGGTCGAGGAGATGTCGTTTTACCAAGACCCGCTGGATCCGAAACTCAAGAAAGTGGTGGCAACGATCGGATTCTCCCATCCGGTCGACCCGTCAGAATTGGAGAAACGGGTCTCCATGTTCCTCGGCGAGAAAAAGGAGGGGCTCCGGATCCTCTCCGAACGCAAATACGAGAAGCAGTTTACCTACGACAAACTTAAGCTGAAAGCGTTCGTCCATTCCGCTCCGATCGAAATCCCGGAGGAAGACACCTATATGCGGATCGCTCTCGAGGCAGGAGTGCGTTCCTCATTAGGTGGGACCCCTTCCGAAGCCGCCGACGAGCGACGTGAGGTTGTTCCGGGGATGTATACGTTCTTCCGGATTTCCTCCGCCGGCCTGTCGCTCGCGCAGAACCAAGAGTACGAAACAGAGCAGGTTCTCGTGATCGAAATGACCAACGGGGTAACGGCCAAGGAACTTCAGCCCAAGTTGCAGGCATTCCTCCTCCCTCTCTACCATCCCGATTCCAAACCGGAGGATCGCAAGAACCCCTATGCTTGGCGTGAGACGGAGGCGACCGGACCGGAGATTCTGCGGGCATCACAGCAGATGAAGCTGGACCCGATCGAAACCGACCGCGAGTTCGCGACCACCCATTCGTTCAAGTACCAAGCCGATCCCGGAAGGTATGTCTATGTCAGGATTCCGAAGGGGGTCCCCTCCTTCGGCGGTTATCTGCTGGCCAAAGAGTTCGACGCCATCGAGCGAGTGCCTGAGTTCCCGAAAGAGTTGAAGATCCTCGGAAACGGGTCGCTCCTCGGACTGTCCGGTGAGAAGAAGATCTCTGTGATGTCGCGGGACATCCCTGCGATCCAGTTCGAGGTCGCACAGATCCTGCCGGATCAGATTCATCACTTCGTGAACTTCACGAGCGGTACGTTCCAGCAGCCGGCGTTCCCGTTCTACTATCGCTCGCTTGAGGCGGATGCTGTCACGGAACGTTTCGAAGAAGTCCGGGAGGTCCCCCAGCCGGCCACCGGCAGGCCCTCCTACACCGCCTTCGATTTCTCCCGATACCTGGCACACGGCTCGGGGGACCGGAAAGGGCTCTTCTTATTGGAGGTGCGCGCGTACGACCTGGCCCGGAAAAGGGTCACGGGTGGAACGGAAGACCGCCGATTCCTGCTCCTGACCGACCTCGGATTGCTGGTCAAAGATTCCCAGGACGGATCGCACGACGTTTTCGTCCAGTCGATCCGGAGCGGCGAACCGGTCGCTGGAGCTTCGATTCGGGTCCTGGGCACGAACGGTCTCCCCGTTCATGCTGTCGTCACGGGACCGGATGGCCGGGGCCACTTCCCGTCGATGCGCGATCTCAAGAGGGAACGGCAACCGGTCGTATATACCGCGCAACTCGGCTCTGACCTCTCCTTCATCCCGTACGATCGTTCCGACCGAAAGCAGGAGTTGTCGCGTTTCGACATTGGCGGGATCTCGGAACGCCCGAACGCCGATTCGCTCAGTGCCTACTTGTTCTCCGACCGGGGGATCTATCGACCGGGGGACGAGGTTCATCTCGCCATGATCGTCAAGGCGCGCGATTGGTCCGGGAACCTCGAAGGGATCCCGCTCGAAGTCACCGTCGACGACGCGCGCGGCGTTTCCGTTCACAAGGAAAAGATCCGCCCCGGCCAGAACGGCCTGGCGGAAATCCTCCACAGGACTGAAGAGACCTCCCCGACCGGCACCTACGCCGTAAATGTTTACGTCGTGAAGGACGAACGTAGAGGGGGTCTCATCGGGTCCACCACCTTCACCGTGAGAGAGTTCCTTCCCGACGAGATGCGGATTAATTCCCACTTTTCGGAGGAGAGTCTCGACGGCTGGGTCTCCCCCCGCGACCTGAAAGCTCTGGTGAAGCTCGAGAACCTGTTCGGAACCCCAGCAACCGATCGGAAGCTTTCGGCCACGATCTCGCTCGCTCCGCGTTTTCCCTCTTTCCGGAAATTCACGGACTATCACTTCTTCGACCAGAACAAGGTCAAAGAAGGCGTAACCGAACGGCTCTCGGAGTCGCAAACCGACCGGGAGGGAAAGGCGGAGTTCGCTCTGGATTTGGGACGCTTCCCGGAGGCGACTTATTTTCTACGCTTCACGGTCGAGGGATTCGTGGCGGAAGGAGGAAGGAGTGTGACGGCAGAGTCGTCGACGATCGTCTCGCCGCTTTCATTCATGGTTGGATATAAATCGGACGGCGACCTATCCTACATATCGAACAAGAGCCGACGATCCGTCCATCTGATCGCGGTGGACTCCCGTCTCGCGAAGGTCGCCGCCCCCCAGCTCAAATATGCACTTATCGAACGTCGCTTCGTGTCGGTCCTGACCCGCCAGGAGAACGGGACGTACCGATACCAATCAGCTGAGAAGAAGATGACGATCGCGGAAAAAAGTCTCTCGATCCCGGCCGCCGGACTGAGTTTCCCGCTTCCGACCAACCGTCCCGGGGACTTCACTCTTTCGGTGCTGAACAAGGGGGGGACCGTATTGAACGAATTGAACTACACGGTGGCGGGAACCGGGAACCTCACCCGGTCGCTCGAAAAGAATGCCGAGCTCCAGCTTCTTCTCAACAAGAGCGATTACGACCCCGGGGAAGAAATCGAAGTTCAGATCAAGGCACCGTACGTCGGAGCCGGCCTGATCACCATCGAGCGGGATCGGGTTTATCAAACGAAATGGTTCAAAACCTCGACGACTACGACGATTCAGCGGGTACGTGTGCCGAACGACTTCGAGGGGAACGGCTATGTGTCGGTGTCGTTCGTCCGTGACGTTGGATCGCACGAAATCTTCATGAGCCCGTTGAGCTACGGCGTCGTTCCGTTCGCGGTGAGTCGGGCCAAGAGAACCCTGGAGGTCGCCGTTCGGTCGGCTGAACTGGCCAAGCCGGGACAGCTCTATCGAATGCATTACCGCGCGAACCGACCGGCGAAGATGATCGTCTTCGCCGTCGACGAGGGGATTCTCCAGGTGGCGAACTACCGGACTCCCGATCCATTGAACTACTTCTTCCAGAAGCGGGCTCTCGAGGTGACTACATCGCAGATCCTCGACCTCATCATGCCGGAATACCGTTTCCTGACGAATCGCTCGGCGGCCGGAGGGGACGAGGGGGCCCGCGCCGCGCTCGGGCAGAACCTGAATCCGTTCAAACACAAGGCAGATAAGGCGGTCGTCTTCTGGTCTGGAATCGTCGATGCCGGGCCGGCGGAGCGGGAACTGAGCTACACGATCCCCGACTACTTCAACGGTTCCCTTCGGGTTCTCGCCGTCGGCGTGAGCCCCGACGCGGTCGGGGTCGTCGACCGGAAGGCGTTGGTTCGGGGAGATTTTGTCATCACGCCGCACGCGCCCACGTTCGTCGCCCCCGGAGATGAGTTCGAAGTAGGAGTGACCGTCGCCAACAACGTGGAGGGATCGGGTGCGGGAGCCGCCATTACGCTCGACCTCTCCACCTCAAAGGAACTCGAGGTCGCCGGTTCGGCGAGTCAGTCGCTCAAGATCGACGAGATGCGGGAACAGACTGCGGTATTCCACGTGAAAGCGATTAAGAAGCCGGGAGCTGCCCTTCTCACATTGACTGCGACCGGGAACGATAAGTCGACCCGACGTAAGATCGAATTGAGTGTCCGCCCCTCCTCTCCCTATCTCGTGACGCTTGCCGCTGGACACCTTCAGAACGGTACTGTGGAGATTCCTGTGCCGCGAAAGATGTTCGCGGAGTACCGCGATCTCAACGTCGGGGTCTCGCCGCTCCCCCTCGCGATGGCACACGGTCTGATCCGGTATCTCGAGAAGTTTCCGTACGGTTGCACCGAACAACTGGTGAGCCAGGCGTTCCCTGCCTTGATTCTGCGGAAGAGGCCGGAGTTCGGCGGCTCCCCAGCGAAGGCGGAAGAGACGCTCCGGAAGATCTTCTCGACCCTGCAGTCCCGTCAGAACGCCGAAGGGGCGTTTGGGCTTTGGGCGGCCAATTCCCACGTGAACGATTTCACGCACCTGTACGCTCTCCAACTCCTCCTGGAGGCCCGGGAGCAATCGTACGCCGTTCCTGCCGACGTCTTACTTCGCGCGACCGCGTACGCGAAAGGCCTTTTGTCCACCGAGGGGCGTGATCTCACCGCGGAAAGAACTCGGGCCTATGCGGTGTATCTGCTCACACGCGCGGGACTGGTGACGACGCAGTATCTGAGCGCGCTCGAACGACGACTCGAAGTCAACGACCGGAACACCTGGAAAAAAGATCTCACCGCGGTCTACTTGGCCGCCTCCCACCAGATGCTCCGTCAAACGGATGAGGCGTATTCGCTAATCCGGGAACAAAAGCCCGGGACTTCCAGAACCGCCGACTACCGGAATTATTATGACGGTGCCATCCACGACGCCGAACTGCTCTTCGTTTTGTCGAAATATTTCCCCGACCGGCTGAAACAACTCGCGCCCGCTGAGATCGTGGCCGTCGCCGACGCGGTGACGCGCGGATCGTACAACACGCTCTCCTCTGCACGTTTGATTCTGGCCATGGACGCCTACGCCGACGCTGCGGGCCCCGTCCGAATGGAGAACACAAAGCTCGTCGAGCGACTTCCGAACAAGAGCTCCCATCCCCTTGTTCTCCCGCAAACGCTCTTCCCCAGTGCCGCGTTCAGCGATCAAGCGACAGCGATTCAGGTGTCGAACGAAGGGGTTCTTCCCCTCTTCTATGTCGTGACCCAATCCGGCTTCGACCTCAATCCTCCCCAGAGCGTGATCCAGAACAAGCTCGAGATCCTCCGGGAGTACACGACGAAGGACGGAAAACCTGTCTCCAGCGTGAAGGTCGGAGATGAAATCGAAGCGCATGTGAAAATTCGGACCGTCGCGGGGGGCGGCTACGCCAACGTGGCGGCCGTCGACCTCCTCCCCGGCGGGTTCGAGGTGGTGATGGAGAAACCGGCGGCCTCAACGGCCACCTCCGGATACGCTCCTTCCGGACCGTCCCATCAAACGGCGGCGTGCGAGAACTGCGAGGGGGATGAAGGCGGGGGAGAGTTCGAGGAACAGGGGAACGATCGGGGACCGGAGCAAACGGGGTACGCCACGTGGACTCCCCCGATCGGATCCGAAAAGTCGACCTGGCATCCCGAGTATCTGGACGTTCGCGAGGACCGGGTCGTTCTCTACGGCGACGCCGACTCCGCCGTGAAAGAGTTCGTCTACACGCTCAAGGCAACGAACGCCGGACATTATTCCGTCCCGCCCGCCTATGCGGAGGGTTTGTACGACCGCTCTGTGCAGGCTCAATCGTTGGGTTCCACCTTGAGTGTTTCTAAGGACTGATGAAACGGAAGATTGCGATCCTCCTTTCCGTTGTTCTCGTCGCGGCGGTCGTCCTGGTGAGGCTGATCCCCGCTCCGCCAATCTCCTCGAGGTTCTCCTCTTCCCAAGCGTTCTATGACGAACGCGGGGAACTCCTTCGACTGATCCTGTCCACGGACGACAAATATCGATTGTGGCTTCCTCTCGACGCGTTTCCCCCACACCTCGTGCGGGCCACGCTCGATCGCGAAGACCGTCATTTCTACCACCACTTCGGCGTTAATCCGGTGTCGCTTCTCCGCGGCGCTTGGTCGACGTATGTGACCAGAAACCGGAGGGTCGGTGGCTCCACGGTCACGATGCAGGCGGCTCGAATGATCTATAACCTTCGATCCCGCACGATCGCCACGAAACTGGAACAGATCACGCTGGCATTGGGGCTCGAACTCCGGCATTCAAAACGGGAGATCCTCGAGGCATATCTCAATCTTGCTTCGTACGGTGGAAACATCGAAGGGGTCGGAGCGGCAAGCCTAGCCTATTTTGGTAAGCTCCCTAAGGAAACAACCCCGGAGGAGACTGCGGCGCTAGCTGCGATCCCGCCGAACCCGTCGAAACGATCCAAGCGGTTTCGCGTTCCCCCCTCTCTCCCCTTCGAGGCACCTCACTTCGTCCAGAGTTTGATCCGTGCGGAGACGACGGGGAGCATCGTCCGCACGACCCTCGACCGGCGGCTCCAACGCCTGCTGGAACGTCAGATCGGCTCCTACCTCACTCAGGTGAGGTCGATCGGCATGCGAAATGCCGCGGCCTTGCTGGTTGACTTCCGGTCAATGGAGATCAAGGCCGCGATCGGATCGGCCGGTTTCTGGGAGGAGGAGATTGACGGACAGGTCGACGGCACGCGGGCAAAGCGCTCCCCCGGCTCGACACTGAAACCGTTCATCTACGCTCTCGGGCTCGACCAGGGGGTGATCTCTTCCGAAACGATGTTGAAGGACGCCCCGATGCGGTTCGGACCTTACAATCCGGAGAACTTCGACGGCCAGTTCGTCGGACCGGTAAGTGCCCACGAGGCCTTGGTCCGGAGCCGCAATGTGCCAGCAGTCTTTATTGCATCCCAACTCTCGCGACCTAGCTTCTATACGTTTCTTAAGAACGTCGGGATATCTGGGCTCAAGCCGGAAGAACATTACGGACTGAGCCTGGTACTCGGCGGGGCGGAACTCACGATGTGGGAAATCGCCGGCCTCTACGCCGCTCTCGCCAACCGAGGGGAGCTGCGCCCCCTTCGGACGCGCCTCGACGACCCGCTTCCAAAAGAGGGGATCCCGGTCTTGAGCGCCGAGGCGACTTTCATCGTGAATGAGATGCTTCAGTCGGCGCCACCCCCGGAGGTGAATCTCCGCTCCGAATGGCTCAAGAATCCCCTGCCGGTCGCCTGGAAAACCGGAACCTCGTTCGGATTCCGCGACGCCTGGACCGCAGGGATCTTCGGCCCCTATGTGTTGGTGGTCTGGCTGGGGAATTTCCGCGGCGAAGGGAACCCCGCACTGATCGGAATCCGGGCCGCGGCCCCGCTCTTCTTCCGGATTGTCGACGCGGTCCGGGCGGAACGTCCCGAGATCTCCGACCGTCTTCCGGGACAGCCACCCAAAGGGGTCTCACTCGTTTCGGTTTGCGCCATCTCGGGAAAGATCCCGGGACCCAACTGTCCCCATAAGCGTCCCGGCTGGTTCATCCCGGGGAAATCGCCGATCGACATCTGTGATATCCACCGTGAGGTTCGTCTGAGCGACCGGAGCGGCCTTCGGGTCTGTCCCGGGTTCACGGGGCCGGTTCAAACCGCAGTATCCGAGTTCTGGCCGTCCGATCTTCAGCGGCTTTTTGCGACGGCCGGGCTTCCGCGAAGGACACCCCCACCCTTCGATCCCTCCTGCGACACGGCAAACCGACAGAGTTCGGGGACGGCTCCGAAGATCTCGTCCCCATCGCGCGGGGTCGTTTACGAAGTGCGAGTCGTCGGGCGGGAGGAAGAGCGGCTCTCGCTCGACGCAACCGCCGACGCCGACGTTCGCGACCTCTACTGGTTCATCGATACCGCCTACATTGGCCGCTCCCAACCCAAACACCCGCTTCTCTGGGCCCCAAAGGAGGGGGCGTTCGTGGTCCGCGTGATCGACGACCAGGGGCGGGCCGATTCCCGCTCGATCCGGATATCGGTGGCCCCATGAACTCGCAGGGATTTCGTCTGTCGCTTTTTTTTGCCTGCAGAATCAGCGTTTCGCGGCCGCCGCAGCACTCGGTTCGTGCGCGGTGGCAACGATCTCCAGCTCATCGCTGATCACGCTCTGATCCTTTCGAAGAGACTCAAGTTCGTGCACCATCACCCGAAGCTTCCGGCTCATGAGTGCCATTGCGTTCAGCATGATCAGAATGACGATCGTCATGACAAAACTGAACACCGCATCGGCGGTCAACCAAATATCGACGAATGATTTTAAGAATCCGTACACGGGGTTTTAGGATACTCCGGCGCGCGCGGCGTGGCTATTGTCAAACGTCCTTCTTTCCGATACCGAACGGACGATTCCGATGGATAACCACCTGGTCATTTCGGAGATATATAAGTCCATTCAGGGGGAATCGACCTATGTAGGTCTCCCTTGTGTCTTGGTCCGCCTGACCGGATGCGACCTCCGCTGCTCGTATTGCGACACGGCCTACGCCTTCTCCGGAGGAACCCGCCGAACTCTTTCCAAGGTCGTTTCCGAAATCGATCGATGGGGGACCCCTCTGGTCGAGATCACCGGCGGCGAGCCCCTCCTCCAGGAACCGGTCTTCGAACTGATGAAGACGCTTGCGGACCGGGGAAAAACGGTTCTGCTCGAGACCTCGGGAGCTCACGACATATCTCGCTGCGATCCACGTGTGATCCGGATCGTCGACCTCAAATGTCCGTCGAGTGGGGAATCATCTAATAATCGATGGGAGAATCTTGCGGAGCTGCGCCCCTCCGATGAGGTGAAATTCGTGATCGGAGACCGGACCGATTTCGACTGGGCGATCGATATCATCCGCAAACACGGGCTGTCCCGGAAATGTCCGGTCCTCTTTTCCGCGGTCTGGGACCGGTTGCCGCTGCTCAAGCTCGCGGAGTGGGTTCGCGATGGCAGCGAGCCGGTACGGCTCCAGCCTCAGCTTCACAAAGTGATCTGGGGAACTACGCCTTCCACCTGAAGATCGAAGAGGTGCTCGCCGATTTCAGTTCGGATCGCTCCTCGCTCTTCTTGAGATCGATCGAGGCGGTGGGGTGGTGCGGGTCGAGCGTCAGGGTCCGTTTCAGCGCCTGACGGGCCTTCTCCTCCTCCCCTTCCAGGATGAACACTTTGGCCACCAGGTAGTGGGCGTCGGCGTCGTCCGAAAGCAACTATCTCGCCTTGATCACCGCCTTCTTCGCCCGGTCGTACTCTCTCCCGTCCTTCTCACCATTTTGAGCGGCCCAAAGAAGGGTCACGAACCCGAGATAGGCCACCATCAGCGGATGCTCGGGAAAAAGCGTCACGCCATCCAAGAATGTCCGCTTCGCCCGAGCCAGATCCTGTTCGGCGAGGAACGTCTTCCCGATCGATCTGTCGCCACCCCCCCCATCGCTCCTCTGTAATCGGATTAAACGACTTCACCCGCTTCCGTTTCGCAAAAGCGCTCGCTCCTTCCCCCTCTAAAACGCGGTCCTCTTCGTTCTGAAGCATGCGAGCCAGAAGGATCGGGTTCTTCGCCCGTTCGACATTGACGACGCCGGAGAAGCGGGGAATCGACTCGTCCAACAAACGAAACGGCTTCCGGCCAACCCCGGAGATCGATTGACACCCCCTCCCCCCATTGATAGACGCTCGACCGTTGATGAACGAACACTCCACACGAATCGACGCCCGCTACTGGTTTTCCCAGGCGTACCAGCTCCAGATGCAGGGAAAACTGGACGAGGCGGTCCGCCTCTACAAACGTTCGCTCGAGCTCGAGCCGACGGCGGAGGCGCACACGTTTCTCGGTTGGACCTACAGTTTTCTGGGGCGCTATCAGGAAGCGATCGACGAGTGTAAGCGGGCCATCGCCATCGATCCCGAATTCGGGAACCCCTGGAACGACATCGGGGCGTATCTGATCGAGTTGGGGAAAGACGACGACGCGATCCCGTATCTCGAGAAGGCGACCCTGGCCAAAAAGTACGACAGCTACTGTTTCCCCCACTTCAACCTCGGAAGGATCTTCGCCAAGAAGGGGATGCTGAACCGGGCCACGGAAGAACTCCGGAAGGCACTCCACGCGGATCCGGAGTATCTCCCCGCGAAAGAAGCGTTGCGCGAAATGGAAACCCAGCTACATTGAGTGCCGCACATGGCCGCTGATCGAATCGACCTTCGCACTTACATCTACCTCGACATCCTCCAACCGCAGATGACCGGGTTTCTCCAGACGGTGGCACAAGGATTCCAGCCGTTAGAAGGACAAGCTTCTCTCTTCATCGAGATCTCCCCCGGCATCGCGATCAACCGCGTGACCGACATCGCGCTCAAGAGAACGAGCGTGACGCCGGCGATGCAGATCGTGGAGCGGGAGTTCGGGCTTCTCGAACTGCACAGCTTTGATCAAGGACAGGTGCGGGAGGCCGGGGCGGCGATCCTCGCACACTTCGGCCTCGATGAGAGCGCCAGACTCAAGCCGCGTGTCATGACGAGCGAGATCATCACCGATATCGACGGACACCAGACGATGCTGATCAACCGGATGCGGCACGGCCAGCTGATCGACGAGGGGGAAGCGTTCTACATCATGGAGGTTCACCCCGCCGGGTACGCGGCGTTCGCCGCGAACGAGGCGGAGAAGGCCTCTCCGATCAAGCTGCTCGAGATGATGTCGTTCGGAGCGTTCGGGCGGCTCTATCTTTCGGGGAATGAAGACGAGATCAAGGAGGCGGCCAAAGCGGTGAACGCATCGCTCGCCGCCGTCACCGGACGGGAAAACGAGGGGAAGAAATGAAGAACTGGATCGCCGCGCTCGCAGTCGTCCTTGCTTCCACGTCGTTTGCCGAGACGAAGCTGAACGTTGAAAAGATTCTGACCGATCAGAAAGGTCTCATGACCTGCACCGGCGGCGGATCGAGCTCCCCGATCTTCGCCAGCCAATGCATGAAGCTGAATCTCTCGCGTGTTTCGAACACCGGCTCGATCCGATACGAGGGGACCTGCGTCGACGCAAATGAGACGACGTTCTATCTCTCCTGCGAGTCGTTCGCCTTCGAATACACCCCGGGTCCCACCAAGCCCAAGGGCGTCTTTCCCGAGTAGACAAAGCACCAAAACGTCAGAAATCCGGACACTTACGAACAAACGGGGGACTTCTAATGTAATCAGGTAGTTATCAACACAACATTAACCAGGAGATGCACCGCGTGGTGCATTTTCTGTTTCTTCTTCTTCTCCTCCACTCAAACCTTCGAATTCCACCCACAATATCAGATTCTTCCCGCGCCCAAGCTCGCTCTCAACTGGCACATCCCTTGCTCAGGTTCGCCGCGAACTAACTTCATTTGGAGGCTGTTGTCATGTTTGGGTTTGGCGCTGTCGCTCGAAAGATTGAAACGAATACTCAACCGGATGCAAATCCGGGTCGCCCGTACTGGTTCGATCAACCGGAGACCACCCACTCCGGGTACCCAATTAAGGAAATCCCCTGGTCTCTCCCGTACGAAACCGAATCGCTCTGCCCGGAATGTATTCAGGTCATCCAAGCGAGAAAGTTCGAAGAGGACGGCAAGGTCTGGATGGACAAGACCTGCAAAGACCACGGCTACTTCAAGGAGCTGATCTCCCCCGACGTCGACATCTACATGAGCATGTTCACACACCGGATGGCCGACGGACAGGGGGTTTCGAACCCGATCGTCGCCGACGGCAAGTCGTGCCTGACCGACTGCGGCTTGTGCAACATGCACCACAGCCACACCGCGCTCGCCAACGTCGACGTCACCAACCGTTGCGACATGACCTGCCCCGTCTGCTTCGCCAACGCGAACGCCGCCGGCTACGTCTGCGAGCCGGAACTCTCCGAGATCCGCAAGATGCTCCAGAACCTGCGCGACATGAAACCGGTCCCGGCCAAGGTGGTCCAGTTCTCCGGCGGCGAACCGACGATCCATCCGCAGTTCCACAAGATCTGCGCCATGGCCAAAGAGATGGGGTTCTGGCACATCCAGGTCGCCTCGAACGGCAAGAACCTCTCGAACCTTTCGTTCGCGAAAAAGGCTCAAGAGTCGGGCCTCAATACGATTTACCTGCAATTCGACGGTGTCAGCGATGACGTCGCGTTCAAGACGCGTGCGGAAAACGTCACCGAGATGAAGAAAAAGGTGGTCGAGAACGCGCGTAAGGTCGGGCTGAAAATCGTTCTGGTACCGACCATGGTCAAAGGACTGAACGATCACCAGGTCGGCGACATCATCCGATTTGCCACACGGAACTCCGACGTGATCGTCGGAATCGCCTTCCAGCCTGTCTGCTTTACGGGACGGATCAACGAATCGAACCGCCTGGCGAAGAGATACACGATGACCCACCTGGCAATGGATGCGGAAAAACAGACCGACGGCATGATCCAAGCCAACGGTGGCTGGCTGCCCCTCGGCTGCACCTCGCCGTTCTCAAAGCTCTCGGAGGTCCTTTCCGGCGAGCCCGCCATGACGGTCACCTGCCACCCCGACTGCGGGGCGGGAGCGTATCTCTTCGTCAACCCCGAGAACCGCGAAGAGGCGGTCTCGCTCGATTCGTTCTTCAACCTGCGTCAGGCGTTGATCGACGTGCAACTCCTTCAACGAGAGATCCGGGAGAAAAACGAGAAGCGGGGGCAGGCGCTCGGGATCCAGCTCTTTTCGAAAGCAAAAGCGCTGAACATCCTCCATCGTCATTTCAACTCCAAGAAGGCTCCGAAAGGACTCACTTTCAACCGTCTTCTGAAGGTGGTCGACGGCTACAAAGACAAAGAGGTTTCGGGGAACCCTGAACACCAGACGAAGAACGCCTATCCGACGCTCTTCATCGCCGGGATGCATTTCCAGGATCCGTACAACTACGACATCGAGCGGGTGAAACGCTGCGTGATCCACTACTCGGCGCGGGACGGGAAGATCTATCCGTTCTGCACCTACAATTCCGGCCCCGAGTATCGGGATCGGGTCGAGGAATCGATCAGTGTTTCGCTCGATAGGTACAAAGGCGAATACGATCTCGGAAAAGCTCCCTCCATGTTGAGCGAAGGTGAGGCGGTCGCGCTACGACGGGTGTCGCTCCCGATCGCGGGGGAAACAAAGGCGGAAGCGTCTGGCTGCGGCTCCGGTTGCGGGTGCGGCTAGCCCGATTGATCAAGGATACATCCGCGGCGTGGGCTCTCGCGCGAGGAAACCGCCCGCGACGTTCGAGTTCGGCTCGGCAGGTTTTTTCCCCAAAAGAGAGCTGCGCCCGCCGCGGCGATCAAATGGGGGTTCTCGGGAACCGCGATCCGATCGGGCCAGGCATGCTCCAGCCAACGGACCACCTCCGCGTTCAGGGCGACCCCGCCGATGACCGCCGTCTTGCCGTCCAGCGGGCGGCCGTTCAAAAGAGTTCCCAAAAGCGTCCGGGTCATCCCGCGGCAGAGGCCGGACCACATATCCATCCGGCTGCACCCCTCCTGCTGGCGGTGGATCAGGTCGCTTTTGGCGAAAACCGCGCAGCGGGTGGCGATGGTGGGGGGATTGGGGTTGTGGAGGAAGTGCTTGGCGTCGTCGTACGAAATTCCCAGGCGCCCCGCCTGCTCGTCGAGAAACGACCCCGTCCCCGCGGCGCAGAGGGAGTTGGTCGCATATCCCTGGAATTTCCCGTGCTCGTCGAGCTGGATCAACGTGGCCGAACCTCCGCCGATATCCATGATGTACCGTGCGTCGGGGACCCGCCGCCGGATGGAATCGAGCTGGCAGAGCGTGACGTCGCGGTAGGGGAGGTCGAGCGTCCGGGCGAAGAGCTCGGCGTTGCAGCCCGTCAGGCCTATGGCGTCGTTTGCGGTAACACTCAGGCGGTCAAAGGCCTCCGCCAACGCCTCGGCCGGTTGGCCGCGGTGCCGTTCGTAGAAGCTCTGAAGGATCTTCCCCGATCGGTCCACACGGACCGCTTTGACGAAGAGAGCCCCGATGTCGATCCCGATGAATTCCATGGTGCGCGGAGGCGCGGGAAACTACTGAATTCAATTCAGGATTTCAAGGGGAGGGTTGTCAGTCCTTAGTTACGGCCCCGCTTTGGCCTTCATCCTCTCGTTGTGCAGCTGGAACAACGGCCAGATGAGCGTGTCGCTCGTGTAGTAGATGTTGGACGGCGAGTAGGCCAGCCACCAGGGGCTTCCGTCTTCCACGAACTGCCACAGCATATCCCCCGAGATCCCCGGCGTGCTTTCGATCAGCGCCCACCAGTTCGAGAACGCATCGATCTTCGGCTGGTAGTTGGCGCCCGGATAGTACCAGAGCCCACCCCCGTAGCCGTTCGTCGTGAGGCCGTATTCGCCGATGAACATCGGTTTCCCGAAACGCCGCGCGATGTTGTTGTGCCCCAGGATCCAGTGCCGGCCGGCGGTCGTGTCGTTCGCAATCCCCGGGAAGTACTGGTAGTTGTGGATGCTCGCGAAATCGATCTCCGGGATCGCCGTGTTCATCGTGTAGCTGGTCCCCACGCTTCCGTTGAACGCCCACATGTAATTCGTCGTGATGTAGGAATCGTACGCCGGCGGATCGTTGTCGAATCCCTCTTCGCCCGTGGTGACCAAATGTTTCGGATCCACGCTCTTGATGTGCTGGGCCATCTCGCGCAGCCAATCCCGGACGATCGCCGGATTCGCCCATGTGGAGCCGCGCGGTTCGTTCATGATTTCCCAGGCCATGATCGTAGGTTCATTCTTGTACGGAATGCCGGTTTGGGTGTTCGTCCGGTTCATGAGCATCGTCATGTAATTCTTCACCCACGTCTTGATCGAAGCGTTCTGGTAGTACTGCGTGGCCAGGTCCCAGTTGTACTCGGACGGGTTCGAAATGACGCCCGCCCACAAGAGATACCGGCACATTCCTCCGTTTGCGTCGTTCTGGTTGTTCGTGAAGGTGGCCAGGATTTTGATCCCGCGGTCCTTGGCCTTCTTGACCACGATGTCCAACGCCCGCAGCGCGCTTTCGCTGTAAACGCCCGGAGAGGTCTGGATCGTGCCCCCGTCCACGGGGTCCGCGCAGGTCATCCCGCCGTCGTTGAAGAAGAACATCCTCACCGCGTCGATTCCCACCGCGCTGAACGCGTTGTACCGGTTGTCCACGGCGGGGGGGTTCCACGTCTGGAGCGACGGCATGTCGTAGCCGTTCGTGGAGCCGAAGAAGAACCCTTTCCCGTTCAGGCACAAGTCCCCGCCGGCCACCCTCACAAACCCATCCAGCGGGGTGCCCTTGCAGCTCGTGCTGGGCGGGGAGGTGGGAGTCGGAGTGGGCGTGACCGTGGGTGTTCGTGTCGGAGTGGGGGTGGGGGTTGGCGTCCGGGGGGGTGTCGCGGTCGGTGTGGGCGTTGGCGTTGAACCGGGGGGCTTGGGCATAGGTCTCGGAGTCGCGGTCGGCGTAGCCGTTGGGGTCGGCGTAGCCGTTGGGGTCGGGGTCGGCTCGTCCGTAATAATAGAGGAGCCCAGAACGGACTCCTTCGTGGAAACGCCGTTCTCTCGGGTCCCACACGCCGCTAAGAGGAGTACGAAGCCCCAACAAAGTTTCTTCATGGGAGGTTACAACAGCAAGAGTCGTTCCAGGTCCTGAGCTTTAGATATCTTCATGATTTCAATTGCTTAGAAAATCTAAATGGTTGAACAACTATGAAAAAAGTTCACGCTTGCAACTGGTTCTGAAACCTTTTTCGACATGCACGGGAGGATCCCCTTTCTCGTGGCCGCGGAGGAGATGACCTCCTACCAATCCGAAGCCGAGATCAGCCAAGCCGGGGTCGAATCCAACGATGAATTCGATCAGCGCCAGGAATGGTGACG
>JAZDDX010000013.1:0-4403 GCA_043809315.1 Pseudomonadota bacterium | reverse complement strand
AGGGGTTGTCGGTCCGGCAGGTCGAGAATCTGGTCCGGTCGATGCTCAAACAGCTGGCCCCCGGGGCCAGGAGACTGACCGATCAAACGCGGGGGGACGCGAACCTGCGCCATCTCTCCGACGAACTCCAGCGCGCGCTCGGAACCCGGGTCCAGGTAACAGCGAAAGGGAAGGGGGGGGAGATCCGGATCCAGTATTACGCCCCCGAAGATCTGAAGCGCCTCACGGAGCGGTTGATCGGGACGCGATAGAACAAGCCGAATTTTTGCCCAATCGTTGAAGCCCGGAGTTGCAAGGGATGATTTTACTGTTCTTCAAGAAGGCGATGGCAGTGGTGTTGGTGACGGCGGTTGCCGTTGTCCCCGTACCATTCTCGAGAAGCAATCGAGCTGAGGCGCAGTGGCAGGCGGTGCCGGCAATCACCGCGGCGGAACTCGCTACGGCCACAGTGGGGGCGGCACTCTTTGTCGGCACATTGGTCGCGGGAGCGATTGCCGCGCGGAAACCGCTTGCCACGGTCTGGAACGACGCAATCGACGCATCGGCCGCGTTCAACGAGAAGTGGACCAGGGAGATCGATCGGATCTTCAACGAACAGTTCGATACGCTAAGTCGTCGGGTAGCGAGAGCGAACGACATGACTGCAGAAGGGTTCTCGGTTGCGCGCGCTTCCTCGACATTCGTTGCCTCGAAACCGCCGGCCCTCGATTCGTTCGAGAATAGTCCCGCCTGGATCGGGTTGGAAATTCTGACGGCAGAGTTCGTCGCAAAACATCGTCTGGGGGAACTCTCCGCGGAGGAACAGATCAAGATCGTGAAGGGGAGTCCGCAACTGACGCACGAACTCAACGAACTCCTGAACGCCTATGGGGTGCTGGTCCTTCAGGTGAGTGGCCTCGGCCAGGAAGTACTGGCCCGGATGAAGGGATCAGTCGGGACGATCCTCAAATGCCTCGCAAATCCACAGATGTGGAAGATCCTCGCGGCGGGGGCCGGAAACTTCGTACTGCCTCTGGCGATCGTGGTCAGCGCGGTGCAATTCGAGGTGCACTCGGGCGCGGCAAAGGAAGAGAAGAAAGAGAAAGCACCGCCCGAGCTTTTCGTCGACGGCATCTCCCTCTTCTTTCTTTGGTCGATGTTTGCAGCCAAGGCGCTTCTGTTGCCCAAGAAGATGGAGTGGCACAGGCTGTATCCCCCAGGGATGTTCGAAGAAGGGCCGGAGCTGTTCCGCCTGATTCCGGCTTGTTCGGAGGCGATCGATCTGACGCAGCACGAACGTTGGGCGATTCGGGCCGGACTGGTGAAGCTGGGGCTCTTTACGGCTGTCGGCGGGGGCCTCAACGCCCTTTCGGCCTATCTGTTCTCGAGGGCGCGGGCCGATATTACTCGGACGAGCGTCCCGCCACCAAGGCCTTAACGACCGTAGAGTGCGTCTCATGAAACAAACCGCCCCCCTTTCCCTGAGCTTGATCTGTGGTCCCGAGAGCGCCACGCGGACCCCCGCGGCGTCCCGCCGTTAACAAGCGTTAACAAAAGTTCACATATTTCTAACCAACGCATTGTGCTGCGGGGACCCCCCTTCGTACAATTGGAGTTGTACAGAAAGAGGTATCCCATGAAACGAACCGCCAGCGTCCTTCTCAACTTACTCACGGCAACCCTCCTTGCCGCCTGCTCCTCCTCCCCCGATCCCAAGGAACTTACCGTGAGCTACCGAAGCCGGATCCGGCTTCCGCATGACGGAGAATTTCTCTCGGCGGAGAAGTTCAAGGCCCAGGTCGAGAAGATGGACCCGATCAAGGATTTCCGCTGTTCCGCGGAAGGTTCAGACGCATTTCAGACGGTTACCGAGTTTCTCGGCGGGATCTCGTGGGGGCACCCGGTCGCCATCATCAAGGACGAAAGCCTCCCCCCCCTCTACCAACACAAGAAAAAATTCGAGCCCCTTTACGCGTCGGCGAATAATGCTGATGGAGCGTCGGCCCCGACGATCGAGCGTCCCGACCTGGTCGGGATCCAGGACGGCGTCGCGATCTTCCTGTCGAAAGCGCACGGGCTGATCGCCGTCGACATCACCGGGGCAGCCCCGGTCGTCAGCTGCGCGCTCAAGCTTCCGGGGGATCCGAGGAATTTCTTCTTCAAGGGAAACGAGATCATTCTTTTGGTGAACGGGAAGAACACAACCCGCCCGAACCGGTCGGCCCTCCTCCGCTTCCGCTTCGCAAACAAGCAGTTCTCGTTCGTCGATTCCCTGACCTTTGAAGACCAGACCCTCACCGACGCGAGGCTCTTCGACCGCGTCGTCGTGGTTTATACGGCGCTTCACCAACCCCAGACGATCGCGGGGGGCACGACGACCATGATGATTGCAGGGGATCCCCGGTACGGCACCCCGTACGAGACCCTCGGCGTGAAACTCCAAGCGATCAAGTGGGACAGCGGGCTCTCGGTCGACTGGGAGGAGACGTTCCTGAACGATCCGGAAGAGTCAGACCCCCTGATGGGTCGCGATCCGTCGCCCCTCAAGCCGGGGGACGTCGTCTACACGGAAAAACATTACAAGGGGTTCATCAGCGCAAGCGACGCCTACCTGGTCGTCACGAAAGATGTCCGACGGACGATCTTCGATCACATGGAGTCACAGACCTACGGCATCTGCACGTCGTACAACCCGAAACACCACCAAGTTCAGCAGTGCTATGGGGTTTTCGAACAACGGAAAAATCCGGATTACGTTCCCCCCAATCCGACGACGGGGGATTATTCGTGCAACGGCAAGAAGCTGGCCGACTGCATTCAGGAGGCGGCGCCGAAAGTCAGCCAGTACATCTACGTCAAAACCGGGCAGAAATGCGAAATGGTCTGGGTCGGAATGTGCGAGAACTACGAATGGAAAACCGTCACCTATCCCCGGTACCGAACAGACACCCAGAGTGAGTTTTCGGTCTATCGCTTCGTGGACGGGAGCTTCACAAAGCTCGATGACACACTCTTTGCGCTCAACAGCCCCGCGGCAGCAGACCCGGCGAGCCTTGTTTTCACCGGAAAGCCGCTCGCCCTGCCGGGGACGGTCGAAAACAAAGACGGGCTTCAATTCCAGAACGGGCACTTCTACGTCGTCACGCGGACCGGAATGCACGCTTTGTTGATCGTCGGGAACTCCATCGCGCTGACCAACACGACCCCCCTCTCGTTGGCTGGCGGCGATTTCACGGGCGGATTCTCGGTTTCCTTCTCCCCCGGACAAACGATGATCTCCGCCACGAAAAACCTTTGGAATTCCAGCATCCCGACCCGTTCCCAGATCGTGACGGCAGGGCTGGACGATCCATCATTTCCCAAGATCCGAAACAACTACGAGATGCCGGGAGCCAATACGCAGTTGATTCTGGCCGACAGCGGTTTTCTGGGTCCGGGGAGCGTCTCGTTCGAATCTGGGGGAGTGAAGAGAAATCTCGAGAAACTGACGCTCTATTCGCAAGCGGACGGTTCGGAGCGAGACAACCTGCTGCTCGGCACCGAGTACGACACCCTCGAAAACTCTTGGTTCTCGTCGGCGGACGATCAACGGATCCGACTCCACCAACCGAGCCAGAGGCTCTTTCTCCCGTACTCCGGGAAACACCACGCCGAGCCGACCGATCCAAACGTCCACCGTCTCAACATCACCGCGGTCGGGGACGGAAGACTGACGTCCGAGAGATCCTTCGAAGTGGCGGAGGAGATCATCCGAACCGCCTCGATCGACTCCAACAAAGCGCTCGTCTTCGGACAGTCGAGCGTCTATGCGGTCGACCGAACGAGCGGGGAATGGGGGATTCAAACGGTTCGGGAGTTCTTTGTCCCGATCGCCACCTACCGGGTGACCGACGCGGATATCTATGCGCGCGTCGACCGCCTCGGGAACCAGTGCAAAATCCTGACCTTCTCGGGAAGCGAAGCGGTTTTCGGAGGCGAGCCACTCGCCCAAAGCATGACTCTGTGCGGCGACGGACTGCCGGTCGGGGTTCGAAACAACCTCGTCTTTCGGGACACGCTCACCGGGTGGAGCATCTCGAAGAATGGCCGGAAGCTCTCCGACCTCAGCAAGGACGACGCGCAGAAGCTGTTGGACGAGACAAAGCGCGGTGATTACTGTGCCTTGGACGAGACGGAGGACTACGGCACACCCGTCGAATATCTCGACGCCGTTCCGCCGAGGCTCTTCTGTTACGAAATACCGCAGAAACCGGAACCGATGGCGCCCCAAACTCCTTGACACTTTAGGGGGTTTTTGACTACCACCCCACGGCACGAAGTCTGTTCAACAAGGAGATCGAAATGGGACTCTTGAAAGGTGATACCGGCCCCAGCCTGACCACTCCGACCATCACTTCGGCGGGGGGGTTCAATGCCATTCTCGA
>JAZDDX010000012.1:0-43796 GCA_043809315.1 Pseudomonadota bacterium | reverse complement strand
AAGGCGACCGCCGAGCTCAAAAGCTCGACCGCCGCCAACGCCCAAGTTCTCGCCCAACTCTCGAAGGGGACGGCGGTCAATGTCGTCTCCAAACAGGGGAACTGGGTCCAGGGGAGCGCCGCGGGAAAAACCGGCTGGGTCTACAAATTCAAACTCGCGACGTCCAAACCATCTGACGGCGGGACGCTTCTGGCCGGTCTCGGCGGAGGGGGCGCGTCGGCCCGTGAAGGATCGACCGCTTCGTCCCTGCGCGGCCTGAGTCCGACCTCCGAGAAATATGCCGGGCGCGCTTCGATCGGCCCGGCCCAGGTCGCGATGGTCAAGCACATGGAGTCGATCAAGGTGAGCAAGGCCGAGGTCGAACAATTCCTTAAAGCAGGCAAGTTGGGCGAGTTTGGGGGTGTGCAGTGAAGCGCGTTGCCCCCGGCCTTGGGCTCGTGATGATTTTACTGTTTGCTTCGTCGTCGGAGGCACAGTTCAAAAGCTTCCTTCGGGGGATTACGAAGCCGCAACCAACCCAGGCTCCATCCGGCGGGCAACAACAGCCCCAGAGGAGCAAAACCGAGTCGCTGATTTTCGGGGGGCTGAAAACCCTCCAGGGATTGATGCCGATCGGATACCAGGAAGAGGTTGCGATCGGCGGGGCCGTTGCCCTCGAAGCGGTCGCCCGTTTCGGCGGCCTCTGGGAGAACCCCGAAGTCGAGAAATATGTCGCCACCGTTGGCGCGGCCGTCGCGTCGACCTCCGATCGCCCCGACATCCCGTACTTCTTCGGCATCTTGAACGCCGAAGAGCCGAACGGCTTCGCCTGCCCCGGCGGGTACATCTTCATCAGCAAGGGGCTCTTGCGTTTGGTTCAGAACGAGGCGGAGTTGGCTGGCGTCCTGGGACACGAGATCGCCCACGTCGCCCGGAAGCATGCCCTCGACTCGATCCGCAGATCGAAGGCGCTCTCCGGGATCTCCGAGGTGACGCTCACCGCCCTCGACAAGGATCCGAAGATGTTCGACTCCCTCGTCAAGGAGGCGACCAACATGATTCTCGAGAACGGGATCGGACGGGAGAAAGAGTTCGAGGCGGATGCCGTCGGAACCGACTTCGCCTACCGCGTCGGGTACGATCCGAACGGTCTGCGCGCCTTCCTGACGGTTTTGAAGCCGTCCATCCACACCGGCAGCCGGGGATGGGCGAAGACTCACCCCGACACACAGGTCCGCATCGACAATTTGAGAACCGTCCTCGCCAAGCCGGAGTTTCAGGGCTCAGCGGGGCTCCCGCTTCTGGCAGACCGGTTCGGGACGATCTTTACCCAGGTGAAACTCTGATGCCGGAACGACGGGACGATGAACCGAAAGAACGTTTGAGCTGGCGCGAGATCGATCAGCGACGGGACGGAAGTTTCCACGTCCGCCGCGATCCGGCGGAGGAACGGCCGAAGCGGGATTTCGAAAAACGGCAGGATTCGGCCGCCCTGAAGGCGCTCGAGGGATTTTTCCAGGGAAAGAAGTCGAAGGAGCAGGAAGAGGAATGGAAAAAGGTCTTGGGTGGGAGCCCGAAGAACTTCTCGATCCGCGCCTCCGCCTACGTCGAAAAGAACGGCCTACCGAAACAGTGGGACGACCTTCTGCGCCTTCTCGACCATCGTGACGCCGCTTTCGTCGGCCAGGTCCTGGACCGGCTGATGAAGCTCGCCGAGAACGAAACCCCTTCGAGGCTCGAGCTTCTGAACGGAAAACTCCGGATCCTCAAAATGGAGCGGGAGGAGCCGGACCTTCTGGCGAGAATCGAGAAGATCCTTTCCGATCTTGCCGGGAAGCTCTGAGCGTGCCGTCGTTTCTCGCACTTCTCGCGCGCCTTTCGATCGCGGCGATCTTCTTTCTTTCCGGGTTCGGAAAGATTCTCGATCACGCCCACACCGTTGAGATGATGGGGGGGGTCGGAATCCCGTATGCGGGAGGGCTCTTTTACGCAACCGTCGCCGTCGAGCTCGGGGGAGGACTTCTTCTCGCGCTGGGAACCCGCGCGCGGTTTGCCGCGTTCCTTCTCGCCGCCTTTCTGGTCCCGGTCACCTACTACTTCCATTTCCATCCGGGGGATCGGATGCAAACGATCCAGCTTCTGAAGAATTTGGCGATCTTCGGCGGCCTCCTGCAGATCGTCGCGTTCGGCCCCGGGCGGATCAGTCTTGACCGAAAATAGGCCGGGAACGTTGTTCGCCGGCCCTTTCTCGGACCGCTTCGAGGAGTCGTTCCTGTCCGCCCTCCGTTCGGACTCCGCCTCCGACCCTCTCCGACCCCGCGTCATTCTCGTCGGCTCGAACCTTCTCGGGATTCATCTCCGGCACGCACTCGCGGAAAAAACGGGGGGACACGCCAACGTCCGCTTCGTGACGTTTGTCGATCTGGCCGAGCGTCTGACACGGGAAGAGTATCTCCGTGCCGGCCGGCGCGATTTCCCCGCGGAGGCGGAGGAACTCCTGATCGGGAAACTTTGCGCGGGGCTCGGTTCCGATTCGCTCTTTTTCGACGTCCGGGAACGAGAAGGGTTCCATCGGGCGCTCCGTTCGACGTTCCACGATCTCGTCGATGCCGGGGTCACTGAACTCCCCAAGGGTGGCCGGAAACTCCGCGAACTCTCGGAACTTCTTTCCGAACACCGGAAGCGGTATTTCCCGAGGTTCGCCGCATCCGCCGATCGGATCGCCGAGAGCGCCTCTTTCGCCGAACGGTTCGGCTCCCGGTTCGGAACGGATCTTCTCTACTGTTACGGGTTCTACGACCTGACGGTGACCCAACGTCGCCTTCTCTCTGCGCTGGCGTCCCGCATCTCGTTACGAGCTTGGGTTCCGGTTCCCGAACGAGCGCCGGAGACGACAAAAAAGGCTCTGCGGTTCTTTGAGGGGTTGGTGGGACCGCCGGGGGCGGTCCCGCGACCTGAGCTCGCGGCGAATTTACATGCTGTCTCTGTATCGGACCCATACACAGAAGCGGAAGAGGTTGCTCGATGGGTACTTACGGCAGGTCGTGGTCGCCCGCTGCATCGGATCGCGATTCTCCTCCGGAATCCGGACGACCAACTCCCGGCGTTCGTCGAGGCGCTCGACCGTGCCCGGATCCCCTTCTATCGGGAGGGGGGAAAACCGCTCTCCGAGACCAGGATCGGACGGGCGGTCGCCGCTGGCCTCGATCTTGTCGGTTCCGATTGGGGCCGAACGGAAGTCATCCGCCTCCTTACCTCTTTTCCGTTCCGCGAAGAGCTCGTTGCCGCCGAGGAGACCGGAACCTCGGCCGATTGGGACCGGTGGAGCCGTGAGGCGTTCGTCTCTTCCGGGATCGAGCCGCTCCTGACCCGGATCTCCGTCCTCGGGAAACGGGATCCGCGGGTGCGAAAGTTCCTGAAGCTGGCCCGTTCCTACTTCACGGCGTTGACGCGCGTCGAGGTGCTCTCCGGCTGGGGCTCGTTCGGCGCGAGCGTCGCCGACTGGGTCCGCGCGTTCGCCCCGGAAGATGCCGAAACCGATGCGGTCGCCGACGCCTGCTTCGCTCTTTCCGATCTCGAAGATCTCGGCCTCGAACCCGATCTTCCGACCGCTCGGAGGATTTTGAAGAAACGGCTCTCCAACGCTCGGTTGCGGGCCGGTTCGTTCGAGGGGGCCGGACTCTACCTCGGATCTCCGATCCCGGTTCGAGCGATCCCGTTCGATTGCGTCGCGATCCCCGGATTGGCCGAGCGGTCGTTTCCGGTCCCGCCCCGTCCCGATCCGATTCTCCTCGACTCCGAGCGCCGAAAGTTGAACGCAGAGAGAAAGGCCGAGCTCCCGATCAAAGAAGCGCGACTCGCCGAGGAGACGGCCCTCTTCGGCCTCATGGTTTCTCAAGGGACTTCCGCGCTCCTAGCTTCCTACCCGCGAGGCTCCGCCTCCGAAGACCGCCAACGGTTCCCCTCCTCCTTGCTTGTTTCGGAACTGGTCCGTCGCGGAGGGAAGATCGACGACCGTCCCCGCCTCTCATGGCAACGCGAGGTTGCCGACATCTGGCTCGACGAGGAAGATTGGCTCGGAAGCTCGGTCGCCGCCCGGGTCGTTGCCGATCGCTCGGCGGCTCTCCGCGAGCTCGTTGCCTGGACCCCGCTCGCGATTTCGGCTTTGGCCTGGATGCGGGAGAAAGTCGGATCCCCCTCGTGGGGGGCGTATGACGGTGTCATCGCGCCCGAGTCGGAGGGCGGCGAGGTTCCGGTCTTTTCCGCGACCGACCTGTCCGATTACGCCACCTGTCCCTACCGGTTCTTCTTGAAACAGAAGATCGGGCTCCGGCTCTTGGTCCGCCCCGACGGCGTTCGTCAGCTTCGTGCGACCGATCGCGGGAGGATTCTCCACGAAATTCTCCATCGTCTTTTCGTCGATTTGAAACGATCGGACCTTCTTCCGCTTCGCGAGGAGAACCGCCGGGAGATCGACCAAACTCTGTTCCGGATCGCCGAGGAGGTCTTTGTCGATCTCGAAACCAAGCTCCCCCTGGGGCCCAGCCTCCTCTGGGGAACCGAGCGAGCGTTCCTCCTCTCCGATCTCCGGGCTCTTCTCGACGCGGAGATTCGCGAGGCATCCAACTTCCGCCCCGAGGCGTTCGAGGTTCCGTTCGGCACCGATCGGGCGGGGGAGGGACACCGGGTCGAAATCACGGTCGGGAAGGAGCGGCTGGCCCTCCGAGGGAGGATCGACCGGATCGACCTCTCCCCTGAACGGCGCCGGGCCCGGATCGTCGACTACAAGACCGGGGATCTGAAACGGCAAAAGGACGAGATGTTCGACCGTGGCAAGGGGGTGCAGCTGCCGGTTTATCTGTCGGCTTTGCCCGCGCTTTATCCCGAGGTCGACCTCGCGCAAAGCGAGGCGGTTCTTCTGTCGACGTCGTACGGGGCCGGGTTCCGGCGAGTACATTTCTCCGGCGCCACCCTCGCCGCCCGCCAGACCGAATTCCAGACGATTCTCTCGACCGTTTTACACGGCGTCCGCTCCGGTCTCTTTCCCCCTTTCCCCGGGGAGGGGCGCGAGCATTGCCGGGCCTGTGATTTTTCGACGATCTGCGGCCGGCTGGTCCTTCGAATCTTTGAACGGAAGGGGGTCACCGGCGCCGTCGCCTCCCTTTCCGCGCTGGAGGAGATCGAATGAGTGCGCGAGAGATCCGCCCGGTCGATCATGACGTGCGCCACCGGGCGATCACGGAGACCGCCCGCCCCGTAAGCGTCGAGGCGGGGGCCGGGACCGGGAAGACCTACCTTCTGACCCACCGGTTCGTTCACCTCGTGGAAAGCGGAGCCGCGACCCCCTCCCAGATCGTGGCGATCACGTTCACGGAGAAGGCGGCCGCCCAGCTCCGGGACAAGATCCGCGAGGAACTCACGAAGCGAAACCGCGTCGACGCAATCGAGGAGCTCGACCGGGCCCCGATTTCGACGATCCATTCGTTCGCCGGTTCGCTCTTGCGCGAGCGCCCATTCGAGGCCGCCGTCGATCCGAATTTCGAACAGCTGGATGCGTTCGCCGGGAACCTCTTCCTCCAGGGAGCGTACGACCGATGGCTCGCCTCGGCGCTCGACCGGATCCCCGCGTCGGTCGATCCGCTGAGCCGCGCGTTGGCCGCCGGGATCTCCCTCGACCGGGTGGGGGAGCTCGCGATGGAGCTCTACGCCCACCGGGACCTTCTGCCCGGGCTTTCGCTCGTCCGCTCGACCTTCGATCCGGAGGTTTTTTTCGCGGCCCTTCTCCGGGAAACGGAAGCGCTCTGGTCCCTCGCCTCTCGTTCGTGCGTGAACGTCGAGGACGCCGGCTACCGGGAGATCGAGGCGCTGCACCGCGAGGCGGACGCCGTTCGCGACGCCACGCGGGCAACCAAGGAACGCGCTCTTCTGATCCGCCTGCGCGCCTCCGCCAAAGGAAACCGCGCCAACTGGGCCGACCCCGAGATCTGCCGCGAACAGAAGGACCGGATGAAGGCGCTCGGCGAGCGCCTGGAACAGGCGCACGGCCGATTGCGGGCGGAGATCTTCGCCGATCTGCTGCGCTGGCTCTCCTCGTTCGTCTCGTTCGTGGAACGAGAGAAGGCGTCGGCCGGAAAACTCGATTTCGACGACCTCCTCTTCAAGGCGCGGGACCTCGTCAAGCTCCGTGCCGATGTTCGCGAATATTTTCGGAGGAAGTACCGGTTCATCCTGGTCGACGAATTCCAGGACACCGACCCGGTTCAGACGGAATTGATCTGGTTTCTCGCTTCCGAGGGGGACCGCACGCCCTCCCGCTGGGATGCGCTGCCCCTCACGTCGGGAAAACTCTTCATCGTCGGGGATCCGAAGCAGTCGATCTACCGGTTCCGGCGCGCCTCGATCGAGGTGTACGCGGCCGCGCGGGACCATGTGGCTCGCGCGGGAAGCCGCCTCGTCATCCGGCAGAATTTTCGCGCCTCCCCGCCGCTCGTCTCCTGGATCAACGCCATCTTCGGAACTGTCCTTTCCGAAGGCTACGAGACGATCGAGGCGGATGCCGGCCACCTTTCCCCGCCCGGTCTCCCTTCGGTGCTCCGCGTGGAGGATCCCGTCCCCGGCCCCGCGGACAGCGCTCCGGCTGCCCGGCGGGCCGAGGCGGATGCGATCGCGGCCTGTCTCCGTTCGCTGATCGATGATCCGCGCCCCCGTATTTTCGACCCCCGAACCGAAGTTCTCCGCCCGATCCGGCCGCAGGATGTCGCGATTCTGTTCCCCTCCACCACCGACATCGATCTCTACGAGGAGGCCCTGCGCCGCTACGACCTCCCCTTCTCCCTCGAAGGGGGTCAACTTTTCTACCAACGGACCGAGATCCATTCCGCCCTCTCCGTGCTCGATGCGATCGCCCACCCCACCGACCCGATCGCCGTCGTCGCCGCGCTCCGCTCCGTTCTGTTCGCTCTTTCCGATCAGGATCTCTCGCTTCTGGCCCGGACCGGCATCCCGCTCGACTACCGCCGGGCCGACACCTCCGGACTTCCCGAGCCGATCCCCGCCGCGTTCTCGGTCCTTAGGGATCTCCATGCGGTGCACGAATCTCTGGCTCCGTCGCAGATCGTGCGGGAACTGTTCCGTAGAACTTCCGCGATCCCGTTGACCCTCGCACGACCCCACGGCGAGCAGGCGGTCGCGAATCTCGAGCGGTTCCTGTCGCTGGCCCGCGCGCACGAACGTCTTGAGGGGGCGAGCCTCGACCGTTTCACCGAGTGGGCCCGAGAACGGACGGAGGAGGCGGAGCGACAGGGAGAGTCCCCTCTAACCGAGGAGGAGGAGCGGCGGATCCGCCTGATGACGGTTCACAAAGCGAAGGGGCTCGAGTTCCCCGTAGTGGTTCTGGCGAAACTGACCGCGCAGTCCGATCAACGGGAGATCGTCGTCGCCGACCGCTTCCGCGGGCAGTTGGCGCTCGGGATCGGAGCGAAAGAAAAACGGTTCGCGACACCGGAGTTCGAGGGGTTGTCGGCGGCGGAAAAGGGAAGGTGCGAGGAGGAGCGCCGCCGTCTTCTTTATGTCGCCTGCACCCGCACGCGGGATCTTCTGATCCTCCCTTACTTCCCGACCCAGCGAGGCGCGCCCGGGAATCTCTGGGCGCTTCTCGAGCCGGCGCTCCCGGCCGGCGCCCCGTGGACGGAAACGATTCCGGTTTCCGCCCTCCCTCTCCGGGAGCCCCGCCGCTCCGACGAAGAGGTGACCCGCTCCGAACCGGACGATGTTCTCCAGCGGCAGAACGTTCGGGTCCGGAAGCTCTTGGATGAGCGGAATTCGGGTTGGATCCCGGGCCTCGCGATCCGGACCGCGACCGAGTTGGTCCGGCACAATCGACCGAAGGTTTCTTCGGGCCTCCGTTCTTCATCGGCGGCTGCGATCGGATCGGCCCTCCACGCGATTTTGGAGCGGATCGATCCCGTACCCCGGATGGAGACCCTTCCCACTCTCTGCCACGCAACCGCAGCCGAGTTCGGAGTTCCGGACGCGGCCGCCGAGCTTCAAATGCTCGCCCGGAACGCACTCCAATCCGATCTTTTCGCTCGCATTGCACGGGCCCGTGCGGTTTATCGGGAGACGCCGTTCTCGTTCCGGAAAGAAGGGACGCTTTACGAGGGAGTGATCGATCTGATCTTCGAGGAACCCGGGGGGTTGATCGTGGTCGACTACAAAACCGATCGGGTGTCCGACGCCGATCTCGCCGCCCGTGTGGAGGCATACGCCCCCCAGCTCTCTCTCTACGCCGAGGCTCTTCGTTCGATCACCGGGAAATCGGTCCCTGAAGCATTGCTTTTCTTCGTCCGATTACCGAGATCGATTTCAGTTCCCGTGCCCTCCGGAGATTGAATTCCGCCGCTTTGTTCCCCGGTCGGAGGCGGAGCGCGATCGTCGCTTCCGAGATCGCCTCGTCCCAGGTTCTTTCCAAGAGATAGACCACCGCCAGATTGTTGTGCCCAACGAACGAATCCGGGTGCCGCGTGATCAGTTCGGTAAGAACGGTTTTGGCGCGATCGATCCGGGGAACGGCCAAATAGACGCGGCTCATGTTTTCGAGGGTGGGCCGATGACCCGGATCGATCGCGAGCGCGTTCCGATAGGAAGGAAGAGCCCGCTCCACGAAACCGAAATGCTCCCAGGCGGTCCCCCAGTTGTGCCATCCGGTGACTTGGGTTCGGGGTGCCGTGGGGACGCGCCAGCCGATCCAGATCATTGCGGGGAGCGCCAGGAGAACCAACCAAACCACCGGTTCTTTCCGCCGTTTCACCCCCTCCTCCAGGCCGAGCACCGAAAGGAAGACCAAAATCGGCCAGATCGGAAGGCGATATCTCCCGTTCACGTAGAACAGCATGCAGGTGGCGAACGATACGGCGCCCCATCCAGCGAACAATCCCCACGGCGTTTTTTTCTTTCGCCCGAAACGAACGGCGACGATCGCCAGCAGAAGAAGGACGGTGAAGTTGAGCGTGCCGAGCGGATAGAGAACCGGAAGCCGCTGGCGTTCGAACAGAAACGGAATGTCGCCTCCCGGCTCGGTCGGGTTGACGAAGAGGCCCCCTTTCCGAAGCGCGAGAAGCGCCGCTCGACCGGGATTCCCCGCCAGGAACGTTGCCCCCTCCCGCCACCAATGATGGTCGGAGGTTTGAAGATCTCCTTCCCCCGACTGGCGGCGGGCGTCCTCGTTCTGTCGTGTGACGTCGGAATCGACCCCGGGTAGCTGGGTATATCCCCCGCGCGCGGCCGGGTTGTTCCCCTGATAAAACGTGATCCCCGAGTTCGCGCTCAGCGCGATTCCCGCCCCCCATCCGTGGTTCCGCGCCACGATCGGCGCCGTGACGATCGCCAGGACGACAATGTTCCAGGCGAAGAACCCGAGAGAAACTCTTCCCTTTCGATGTTCCCGAAAACCCCAAATCCAGACGATCGGAACCGCCAGAACAAAGTTCGGACGCAGGAGGATGAGAAACGCCATGATGAGGGAGACGATCACCGACCCGAGGTTCGGCCACGTTCCTTTTTGAAGCTGCCAGAGAGCTTCGATCGCCGCGACCTCGGCCAGGAGTGCGAATGTTTCCGGAAGGAGACGCCACTCCATCATGACGACCGGGGTGGCCGAGAAGACGAGAACCCCGAGCGTCACCCATGGCATCCAGCTCCGCTCCGCCCACCGCTGCGTCCACCGGATCACGATGAGTCCCCACGTAATCCCCGCGAGACTCTGAAGCGCGAGAACCGGGATCGGCGATGGGCCGAACCGGCGGAAGATCCAGCCGAGAAGATAGGGGTAGAGAGGCGGGTGGAACACCGCCTCCGCCGGCATCGTTCCCGTGGCCCCGAACCAACGGCCGAGACCGAAATAGATCCAAGAGTCGGAGATCGGACCGATCGGAATCGGCGTGTCGAAATAGAAAACCGCGAGAAGGAGCCGGATCCACACCAACGTCAGAAGGGCGGCGAGAATCTGAATCGTGCCGCGCTTCACTTTTTCTGGGTCAGCTTCGCGATTCGCTTCTTGGCTTCGTCGGCGTGCGGGCCCGTGGGGTGGTCGCGAAGATACCGCCGATACTGACCTTTCGCATGAGGATAGAGCTTGAGCTCCCATAACGTTTCCGCAAGCCCGAACCTCGCCTCTTCGTTCTTCGGCTCCGCCCCGAGAACTTTCCGGTATTCCTTTTCCGCTTTCTGCCACTCTTCGTTCAGCGTGTATGCCTCCGCCAGCTTGATTCTCGTCTCATGCTGGGTCGGCTTCCGGTCCAAAACGCGCCGGTATTCCGCGATGGCGCCTCCCACATCCCCCCCCTCGAGCAGGAGGGATCCGAAATCGATATGCTTCTCCGGTTTCGTGGAGGCGGCCGCCCCCTCCAGCTGGATCGCCCGGCCGGTCGCAGCGATCGCCTTCGTTTCCATGCCGAGTTTCCCGTAAATCTCCCCCAAGAGGGCTTGGGCGTCGGAGTGTTGCGGTTTCTGGGCCACCACCCGTTCCAGCTCGGGCCGCGCTCGATCGTAGTCGTTCTGTTTGAACGCAAGCCATCCGAGGTAATAGCGCGCCTCGATGTCCGCCGGATTTTGAGCGAGCGTCGTCTCGAGATGTTTCTTCGCCGCCGGGAATTCCTCTTTCTTGAAGTAGGCGATTCCGAGCTGGGCGTGCGCCCCCGGGTATTTGTCCCGCAGGCCGACCGCCGCCTCCAGCCGCTCGATCGCCTTGTCGATCTGGTTGTCTTTCAGGTAGGCGTGCCCGCCGTGAAATTTGAGTTCGGCGTCCCCGGTCGCGAGCCCCGCCGCGTGATCGTAAGCCTCCGCGGCCGATCGGAACTCCTCGGTCTCCTCGTAGGCCCGCCCAAGATCGGTCCAGGCGGCACGGTGGTTCGGATCGCTCCGGGTGACTTTGCGGAGTTCGGGGATCGCCCCACTCCAATTCTCCTGCACCATTCGCATCGACACGAGCGCATACCGCGCGTCGATCCGATCGTCATCCAGGTCGACCGCTTTTTCGAAACTCTTTTCCGCCAGCGGATACGATTTCTGACTTGCGTACGCTTTCCCCAATTCGAAGTGGGCATCGAACAACTTCGGGTTCAGCCGGATCGCTTGCTCGTACGCTCGAATTCCGCCCGGCAAATCGCCTGCGCGGACGAATAGCTGTCCGAGCCGTTGCTGAGTCTCGGCGTTTTTCGGATCGAGGTCCGCGGCTTTCTTGAGATGTCGCCCCGCGGAGCGGAGATCTCCCAAGCCCAGCTCTTCGGTCCCCAACAAGCGTTGCCCGACCGGATCGTCCGGGCGCCGCTCCACATAGCCGGCATACGCCTGCCTTGCCCGGCTGTTTTCCTTTCGAACCGAATAGATTTCGCCGGCGATCTTCCAGCTCTCCGCCGGCTTCGGGTCGAGCCGAAGTGCCTTCTCGATATAGGGGGGGGCGTCCGCCCCCTTCCCCTGTCGAAGCAGGGCCAGCGCCATTCCGGAGTTTGTGTCGGCCCGGTTTGGATCGAGTTCGGTCGCCGCTTTCAGGTGCTCTTCCGCGTTTCGGAACTCTTTCTCGTCGAGGGCCGCCAACCCCAAACGCCGGTGCGCCAACTCCAGTCTTGGATCGGCCCCGAGCGCCCGTCCGTAGCTGTAGACGGCATTTCGGATCGCACCCTGTTTCCATTGGAGGTCGGCGAGAAGCATCCAGGTGTCGGCCTGGTCCGGTGTTTCCATCGCGGCCGTTTCGACGTGCCGTTGCGCCTCTTTCAAATTCCCCATCCGAAGGTAGAGATCCCCCAGACGACGGTTCGCGCCCGGCAGGCCACGGTCGTATTTGAGCGCCTGTTCCAGCTCTTGAACCGCCACCGTGTCGTTGTGGCGTTCGAAATAGATCGTTCCGAGCCCGGCGTGGGCTGCGGCCGATTTCTTGTCGAGGACCACGACCTTTCGGAACGTTTCCTCCGCCTCATCCAATCGCTTGGCCGCCAGCTGAGCGTTCCCCAGATCGCACAAATAGTCGGCCGATTTCGGTTCGAGAATGGCGGCTCGAGAGAACTCGTTCGCCGCCGCAGCGTACTGCCCGGAGCGCATGTACTCCTGCCCCATCTGTCGATAGCGGATCGCCGCGGCGTCTTCCGCCCGCGCGACGGTGGAAAGGAGAATCCAGAAAACAAGAAGAAGGTGTCTCATTTTTTCTTCAGTCGACCCAAAAACCCTTTTTTCGAGGCTGCTACATTTTCTCCCGATTCGCCAGCAAACTCCCGCAAAAGTTCTTCCTGTTTTTGCGTCATCCGCTTCGGGATCGCGACCCGGACAATCAGGTGTAGGTCCCCCCGGCCCGATTTCCTCAGGCGCGGGACCCCTTTCTCGCGAAGCGTGACGACATCCCCCGGCTGGGTTCCGCGCGGGATCGCAACCGGTTCCCGTCCGTCGAGCGTTTCGACCTCGATTTCCGCACCGAGCGCTGCTTGTACCATCGGGATCTCGATCTCCCGGAACAGACTCTCCCCCTCACGACGGAACCGCCGGTCCTCCTCCACCGCAAGACGGAGATAAAGGTCGCCGGGTGAGCCTCCGCGGACCCCTCCCTCCCCCTCTCCGGCCAGCCGGATCTGCATCCCGTGATCGACCCCGGGGGGGATCTCGACCGTCACTTTTTTTCGCTCCTCCGCCCGCCCTTTTCCGCGACAGTTCTTGCAGGGGTGAGAGCGGAACTGTCCCGAGCCGTGGCAGCGCGGACAGGTGGTTTGAATCGAAAAGAAGCCGCTGGAGCGCAGGACCTGTCCCCGCCCCCCACAGGTCTGGCAGGGTTCCGGAGTGTGTCCCGGCTCCGCGCCGGACCCGCCGCAAACGTTGCAGGCGATGTCCCGTGCGACGTCGATCTCTCGCTTGCAACCGAAAACCGCGTCTTGGAACGGAATCCGAAGTTGGGTTTGAAGATCGTCCCCCGCGATCGGGCCGCTCCGTCGCCGGCCGGTCGAGCCGCCGAACCCGAAGAAGGTGTCGAACAAGTCCCCGAAGTTCGAAAAGATGTCCTCGACCCCCGAGAAGCCGTGGAACCCTCGCCCCTCGAGCCCGGCGTGACCATACTGGTCGTAAATCCGTCTTCGCTCGGGGTCCCGGAGAACCTCGTACGCCTCGGAGGCCTCCTTGAATCGATCCTCCGCCTCGCGGTTCTCGGGGTTTAGGTCCGGATGGTACTGTTTCGCCAGCGTCCGGTAGGCCCGCTTGATCTCCCCGTCCGGCGCGTCGCGCGGGACGGAGAGGATCTCGTAATAGTCCCGCTTGGTCAGAGGCTCAGATCTTGCCGCTGAGTTGGAGCGCCACGATCCAGGCGTAGAGCACCAGCGATTCGATCAACGCGAGACCGACGATCAACGTCGGTGCGAAGATCTTCCCGGCCGCCCCCGGATTCCGAGCGATCCCGTCGACCGCGGATGCGATCGCGCGCGCCTGTCCGAGCGCCCCGCCGAAGCTCGCCAGAGCGATGGCGAAGCCGGCGCCGACCGCCAGCCATTTCTTCACCTCGTCCCCGAGCGGTACCTTCACCGCCTCGTCGGCGGCGAGCGCCTGGGTCGCGAAAAGGACCAAGACGGTCCCGAACAACATTCCGAACAACTTCTGATTCCGCACTTTCATGACTCCTTTCTCAATGTTCCTGGGCCACCGCCCCTGAAATGTAAACCGTCGTGAGCAACGTGAAAATAAAAGCTTGAACGAACGAAACGAAGATCCCGAGCACCAAGAACGGCACCGGGACGAGATACGGCACCAACCCCGAAAAGATTCCGAGGACGGTGTGGTCGGCGAACATGTTCGCAAAAAGACGAACGGAGAGTGTGATCGGCCGGAACGCCGTGCTCAACAGTTCGATCCCGAGGAACATCGCTTGAAAGGCGATCATCGGGATCATGATCACGACCCAAAGGACAACGCCCTTCATCGGTCCGGGGGAAACGGGGGCGAAGAAATGTTTGAGATATCCGATCCCGTTCTCCCGGAAACCGAAATAGTTGAAGGCGATAAACGAGATCGTCGCCACCGCGGCGCCGGTCACCCAGTTGTCGGTGGGGGGGAGGAATCCCGGGACGAGGCCGATCAGGTTGGAAAAGAAGATGAAGAAGAAGATCGAGCCGGTAAACGGGAGATATTTCCGGCCACCGTGACCGATAATGTCGTCGCAGAGTCCGGCGATCATCTCGATCAGGACTTCGAAGACGGTTCGAAGACTGAACTTCTTTTCAGGAAGGACGTTCTTCTTCGCGTCCCGGAGCTTGGGGTAGATCAGGAATGAAGCAACGAACAGAAACAGAACGACGAAGGTCGCGGTAACGACGTGGAGGTTCTCCTCGGTTACGCCGGGAAGAAACGCCTCGAAGAAGGTGTAGCTCTTCCCCATCAGCCTGCTCCCGTCGGGGTCTGCTTCTGGAGGGACGCCGTGACCGCCATCGTGACGATGATCGCGGCGGCGCCGAGCCCGAACGCGAACGGGTTGATCGGGAGATAGGTCATGGCGGCCCAGACGGCTGTGAAAAAGAGTCCGAGCTTCAAGAACAGGAGGCTCACCGTCACGAACATCCCCTTCGGGCTGGCGTTGACGATCGCCCCGACCAGGCGGCGGAGAACAAACAGATTGAGAGCCATCAACCCCGCCCCGCACAGAAGACCGACTCCGACCTTCGCAGAGAAGACCGAAAACCCGACGACCGTGGCGACTACCGTCACCGCGGCGTTCAGGAGATCGATCTTATGAAGCGGGTCCGTTTTCATCGTCCTCTTTCTCTTCGTCCCATCGGCCCATTTCCAAGAACAGCTTGAGCGCTACCGCGCCCCCCAAAACAAGCCCTGCGATCATCGCGTACGGGGACCACCCGTATCGCCGATCGAGCTGTAATCCAAACCAGGCACCGGCTGCGGGGGAAAGCACGGCTTCGGTGGCCAAAGCCGCCATCCGATACCCCCGGCGGTGCCGTGATGAATTTGAGGCCACAGATTGCCCGATCCAGCGAAGGTGCTGGTTTTACAGCAAAAACCTCCCCAGTCAAGACTCTGAAACTACAGCTTCTTGAGCACCCGTTCGTGCGCAACGAGCGTCTTCTCAAGATCCTCCGTCGTGTGCGCCATCGAGAGGAACCACGCCTCGTACGGCGAAGGGGGCAGGTAGATCCCCTCCTCCAGCATCCCCTGGAAGTACCGGACGAACCGCGCGCGATCGGACTGTTGCGCGTCGGCGAAGTTCCGGACCGGTCCTTTGTGGAAGAAGAGGGTCAGCATCGATCCGGCCCGGTTCACCGTAACTTGCATGTCGGCTTTCTGGGCGCGCTTCACCAGTTCGTCCGCCAGATAGCTGGTCCGGTAGCCGAGTTTCTCGTACATCTCCGGCTCGCGCAGAAGCTTGAGGGTCTTGATCCCAGCCGCCATCGAGATCGGGTTCCCCGAGAGCGTTCCGGCCTGGTAGACTTTTCCGAGCGGGGCGATCTTTTCCATGTACTCACGCTTTCCGCCGTACGCACCGACCGGCAGGCCGCCACCGATGATCTTCCCCAAACAGGTCAGATCCGCCTGGATCCCGTACTTCTCCTGCGCTCCGCCCATCGCCAGGCGGAACCCGGTCATCACTTCGTCAAAAATGAGCAGCGCCCCGTACTCGGTCGCCAGGTCACGCAACCCTTTCAAGAACCCGTTCTCCGGGAGAACCACCCCCATGTTTCCGGCCACCGGCTCGACGATGATCGCTGCGAACCCGGTCGGGTCTTTTTCGAACGCCCGCCTCGTCTGGTCGAGGTCGTTGTAAGGGACGCTCACCGTCAGCGCCGCCAGTTCGAGAGGAACTCCTTGCGAGCTCGGAATGCCGAGGGTCGCGACCCCGGATCCCGCCTGCACGAGAAGCGAGTCGGCGTGCCCGTGATAACAGCCGTCGAACTTCAGGATCTTGTTTCGGTCCGTCACGCCGCGGGCGAGACGGATCGCCGACATCGTCGCCTCGGTCCCGGAATTCACGAAACGGATCATCTCGATCGAGGGGAAGGCGTCGGTCACGAGTTTGGCGAGTTCGAGTTCGAATCCGGTCGGCGCGCCGAACGACGTGCCGCGATCGAGGGCCTTGCGGATCTTCGCGAGGATCTCCGGGTGGGCGTGTCCCAGGATCAGCGGCCCCCAACTCATCACGTAGTCGAGATACTCGCGGCCGTCGGCGTCGAAGATCTTCGAGCCTTTCGCCCGCTCGATGAAGATCGGGTCCCCCTCGACGGCGGAAAACGACCGGACCGGCGAGTTCACCCCGCCCGGCATCAGCTTTTGCGACGCCAGCCACAACTCTCTCGAAAGACTTCCGCTTCCCATATGCCTCCCTATTTGATCGGAACCCCCGGCTTGTTCCTCATCCTCTCCCGTTTTTCAAGCCCCGCCAGCCGGATCGCCACGACCTTCGGGGATGGATACTCTTTTTCGATCTCCTTGTACCGACGCCGGGCATTATCGATGTCGTCGATCTCCTCATAGGAGGAGGCCGCGCCGAAGATCGCCTGTACCCGCAAGAGCGACTTCGGGTACTTCGCCGATACCGCCTCGTACGCGGCGATCGCCCGATCATACTTCCCGGCGATATACGCATTGTTCGCCATCTCGAAGTACGCCTCGTCCAGCTTATCGTAGTTTGGATGCTTCTTGAGAAGGGTTTGATACTCGATCGCCGCCTGATCGAAGTTGTGGAGAAGGGTGTAGCAGCGCGCGACCTCCAACTGGAACGCCGGGGCATCGGCGTGGTTCGGCACGATCTTGATCAGCTTTTCGTACTCGACGATCGCCTGGTGGAAGTTTGCGAAGTGGTTCTTCTGAAGATCGGCCACCCGCCGCTGGGCGAGGATCGTGTATTCGCTGACCGGGAACGCGCTGACCAACTTTCGATACGTGACCAGCGCTTTGGCGGGATCGTTCAGCATCATCTGCTCGATGTTCGCCACCTGGAACAGCGCCTCCGTCGCACGCCGGTGATCCGGATGGTCGCGCACGAACGACAGGTACAATTCGATCGCGTTATAGAACTTCCGATGACGGAGCATCTCCTCCGCCGACCGGAAGTCGGAGGTGGTGCAGGAGAATGCCCCGGTCAGGACCACCGAGAGCAAAACCCCTGAGTAAAATGACCGGAATCGCATTCGAGAGATTGATTCCCTACCGCAGTTCCACCCCGTTGGCCACTCGACAAAGCCCGAGACATTTGTTCCCATTTTTTGCCACCCGGCCAGAATTTCACTTTAATGATTTCAATGGGTTGCCTTGGCGCAAGGTTTGCAGTACTAGGGCCGTCCGATGAACTTTCGGTCCATAGCTGCGGTCCTCTTGTTGGGCTCTGTTCCCGCGCTGGCGCAGAACTCCGGCGCAACGATCCACGTCCGCGAGGAACCTTCCCAAATCGTGAAATACGAAAAGATCGCGGTTCTCGACCTCGGCCCCCTTCATCCTTCCTTTGAAGGGAAGTCGGTTGGGTTGGAGTTCTCCCCCGCCTGCCGGGGGGAACGAAAAGCCTCGATCGTGAGTGGTGCAACCTCTCTCGGTAACGTCACCTACGGGGATGACTTTGTCGACATCGACCTTTTCCACGCGTCGCCTTCGTCCCGGATCGATCTCGATTCCCACGAATTCAATCGCCGAAACACGACGCTCGTTCGCGATATCCAGGTCAAAGCCGAGTCGGGTCGTCTTCGACTCCACGTCACGTTCTGGGGTCGCGTTCTTGCTTATGCCCAATTCACGCCGGCGGGGGAGATCAAAATCCTCCACTACGACCCGAAAAAACCGTTCCCGATCGTTCTCCTGAAAAATGTGGAGCTTGCCGGGGTCACGGCGGCCCAGACGATCGGAAGCATGTTCAGCGGAATCTGGCAGATGATCACCCACGCCCCCGAACTCATCGGCTCGGCGCAGGGCAGCCTCGACCGCCTTTCCACCGTGCCGTCGATGGAAGACGATGACTCGATTCCCGATTGGGCTGCCGGGATCTGGAAACATTACCGATCCCCCGACTTCTTTCCGAAGTCTCTCGATCGCCTCAACCTCGCGACCAAGCGGCTCGCCTGGCTCTGGGTTCAGGGAACCGATCTCATGGTCTGCAAACCGGCCGGCGAGATCGCCGACCATGCCGGCGCCGCGTACGGGGCATTCAAGAACGATCGTTACAACGAGGTGACCACGCAAGTCACACAACTTACCGTGAAGGGGGCCCTCTTTGCCTTCGCGGCAAAGGGGGGCGTCTCTTTCGTTCGGGGAACTGCCAAGGAGTTAGCCGAAATCGGTCGGGTGATTCGCCAGGCTGGGGAGCTCCCGCCATCCGGTGCTGTTCTGGTGACCACCGCCGGCGAACAGCTTCCGGCTGGGTCACTCGTCGGGGTTGCGGGGGCGGTTGCGCCAAAATCGGGGCTTGCATCCGTCTCGCCGGTCGTGACGAATCTCGCGATGGCGAAGAGCCCTTCAAAAACGGTTGCCGAAACAAGGAAGAAAAAGACATCGGTCACCGAAGAGCCGAGCACCTGGCAGGGGAAGATCGACCGCGCCCATCCCGACGAACGGATCTCGATCGGGATCGAGGATCCGACCTCCGGGAGTATGAACACCTATGTCGGTCGTCGGGTGAAAATCACCCAAGACGAGATCACGCTTGAGCTGGAGACTGGGGGAACCAGAACGTTTTCGAAGTCGGCGATCAAGAAAGCAAAGATCGAATGGCCCGGATATCTCGACGACATCGGGCCTCGTGAGCTGCTCAAGATCGAGTTGAAAGACGGGACGACCTACTCGGGACACAAACTGGGCATTGCAGACCGCGCGGATGTTGTTGAAATCCGACTCCAAGATGGCACGTTCAGGCAGATCAACCGGCTGGAGATCAAGGGGGTCACCAAAACCCAAACGCTTCTGTTTGAGAATCTGTCCGATATTTCGATGTTTAAGGGCTATGTGACGAAGACGTTTGCACCGAAGTTTTATGCCGCCGAGCGTGAGTTCCTCGATCTGATTGAAATGATCCTCAAGAAAAATCATGGCGGCAAGCTTCCGAACTCTTTCGATGGTGCTGCGGTCGCGAAACTCACCATCGAGAAGACTGACCTCGCCAAGCTTCAAAAACTGACCCATGAGTTCAAATCCCTTGAAATCGATCGTTCTTCGCTCCTCCGGCGGAATGACGACTTCCTCCGTCCGCGACCGGCGAACGTTCCCGCCAACCTCCCGGACAACATGATCATCCACCCGGCTCCGGAGCCGCTTTCCTTCGGCCCTGCAATTGATTACTACGAGATCGGCGACCTGATCCTTTCGAAGGGTACTCGAACCCCCGCCTTCGCTCCTCCCCAACGGATTGCTCGCATCTTCGACGACGCGATCGTCGGCAAGACCAAATATCTCCGCCGGCAAGCGAAAAACGCACGCGCCCTCGACGACTACTACGCAACCGCGACAACCCACCAAGTTTGGGGAAAACCCCGGATGAATGCCAACTTCGTCGAAGTCCCGACCCAGGGAAACACGCTCGTCGAACTGAACATCCTGACCCCCGACAACGGTATCTTCCTGAGAAACACCCCCGTTCATGCCGGGAATCGCTTGAGCAATTTCTTTAACCTCCCGACCAACGAGATTGCGTTCTTCGGGAAAGGGGAGAAGGCGTTAAAGGCCTTCGGCGGCCTTCGCGATGAACTCGCCGGGGTCACGCGCTACCCTCGAAACGGAGCGACCGACGTCGTCAGCGTGGAGATGGCCAACGGAGACGCCCTGGTCTTCCTCACGAAAAACCGGGGGGCCGTCCGAGTTTCCATTCAGGAGTCCCCGAAGGGGCCGGTGAGCGAACTGGGCGATCTCTCCAAGGTCGGAACCCGCGAAGCCCCCATCGCGAACCTCGACTTGAACGGCAACGCCCTGGGAAAGATCAAGTCGGTTCAGGTGGAGGGGAAAGCGCTGGATCTGGTGAGCGACACCTTCCGCCCTGCTCGATTCGCGCTCACCCTCGAGGACGGGATGAAGATCTACCTCGACTTCGACGGCTTCATGCAGGTCAGCGGGTACCGGTTCTAAAGAATTTACGCGTTCCCCTCGGTCGCGGCGCCGGCGTCGACAACCGATAGCTCCCGATGGTACATACCCCAGCCGCATGGGGACTTTACTTGCCGTCGGGCTTGTCGAAACGTACGACCTCCTTCGGCGACCTCTCGCTCAAAGTCACCGACCCCGGCGCGGCGACTGCATATACCCCGGCGGAGACCGCACCGGCCGATCACAATCTGGTTTTTGTCGTGGTTACACGCGATGGCCGGGGGGGCGAGGCTGCCTACGTCCAATCCGACTAGTGCTTGGGCGCCTCGCGCGGTCGCTGAACCGAAATCTTGTACTGGATGTTCCGCTGAACGAGGCTGTACCCTTTGGAATATCGCGGGGAGTCCATCGATGAGGCCGTGAAGGCGTCTTCCTCTTCGATCGAGATGTACTCGATCGTGTAGACCCCTCCCGTAAAATAGGGGGGGAGCTTCACGCGAACCTTCCCTACTCCGGATTGTTCCCCTGTGACCCACTGGAATCGGCTGTCGGCCTTGCCTTCGAACGAACCGTCCATGAACGCTTGATAGGCTCTTTGAATTTCGGGCATGCGGTGTCTTGCGCAGGACTCATAGCTGACGACGGCCCCCGTTTTTGTGTCCTTGGCCGGGCGATCGAGCGCCGATATCGAGCTGCAGAAACTCTTTCCGTTCGGATCGTTGATCCAGACCGTGATCCTTGTCTGTCCGCTCGCTTTGGAATAGGGAACCTCCACCTCAATGGACGTCCCCGCTTCCGAGCCGCCATTTTCCTGAACCACTCGCGGACGAACCCCCTTCAGGTCGATTTCGGCCGGGGCATTGTCCGGCAACTTGGTCGGGATATTGATCGAGATGTTGAGCGCATCGACCCCGAGCCCGGTGTTCCCGCCCGCCGCGTTTCGGTCCTGAACCTCGATCCGTTCGAGCTTCCATGTTCCACTCGGCCGGAACGCATCCACCAAGAACTCCCCGATAAGGCGCCCCGGGGTTTTCTGCTCATCGTGCACGAAAATCGGCGCGCAAAGTCGCTGCTCGGTCTTCGGGTGCCGGAGGCACGCCGTCCCGTTCGGTATCTTCTGTCCGCCAGCGACTTTGATGGGAAACGAGATCTCAACCACGGTCGCCATCCCCTTGACGAAATGGCCCGACATCTCCCCATCATCCGGAAGAACTCGGAGATGCACATCCTCGGCCGTACCGACCGCGATCTTCACCGGGCGGGTGTCCCGTTCGGAGGTTCCCGGGACATCGATCGACAGTCGTTTGGCTCGCGCGCCGGGGTCGAAGCTGAACCTTCTTTCATTCCCGGCGGCGTCGACGAGGCTGAATCCGGTCAGGTAAAGCCGCGTTGCTTTCGCCCGGGCAAGGTCGACCCACGCCGTGGCAAAATATCCCCGCCGGCCTACGTCATATCGAAACCCCTGACCGCTCTGTTGGATGTCTCCCTGTTCCGATTGAAAATACAGCGTCCCGTGATCGACTCCGCTTAAGTCGTCCGCCACCGTCTTGAACAGAAGGGTGAAGGTTACGGTCCGATTCCAATCCGTGCGGGCCGGTCGATCGACGAGCTGAATCGCCCCTTCCACGTCTTCGAATGTCGGAGGCTGCGTGTCGGCGGCCCCCTTCTGCTCCACATAGACCTTGTATTGATCCGCGACGGTTTTGAAATATCGGGTCCCGTTGAACACCCGCCGCTCGAAGAAACGATAGTGGTTCAGGGCGGTCTTCTTGAATCGGTCCGGCTCGACCATGTACAGGGCGTAGTGTTCCGCGAAGAGCTCTTCCTTCGAAACCATGCTGTAGTCAGTTAGGATCTCCTCCGCGGTTGGCGCGTAGCCTTCTTTGACATCGTCTCCCAACCCTTCCCAAACGGCATGGCCGTACTCATGCGCAACGATGTGATCGATCGACGGCGACTTGCCGCCGAAGGCGTCGTCGAAAAAGACGAGCGCGCGGAGCGCGCCGTCGTACTGAGCGGCCACGAAGGTTCCCGGCATCCTGGGATGTTCCACCCGGATTCCCGGAGCCGCGCGGACGATCCGTTCGAGGCTCTTGATCCGCGTGTGGTCCGGGTGAATGTCGAGCAGTAACTGCACGAGAGGGAGGAGCTCGTCTCGTGTGAATGTCCCGAACATCTCGGGCTGGAGCGTGCTCGACGGCGGGCCGAGGCTGAGTCCGAATTTTTTCTTGAGAATTCGGGCGAGGTCTTTTTCGTCCGCCAACTCCGCGAGCAGGGACTTCAAGAGGTCCATACGGTACGTCACGTACGTTTCTCCCGAGCCCGGCGGCAGGGTGTCGTCCGAGGTCGGGGGACGTAATTCGAACGCGTCGTGGGAAAGAACCAGTGTGTTTTTGTCCCGGCCGCCGCGGACCGGAGGATAAAAGAGTTCGTTCGTGTACTCCAGCTCGATCGGGCTCGAACGACGGCCGAGCAGCTCAAAGATCCGGATCAGGTACTTGGCGTTTGCCAGGTCCCCCCCACTCCAACTCCCCACCAGTGTGACGTTGTATTCTCGGGCTAATCGTTGGGCGGTCTCTGCAAGGGGGTCCTTCGCGGAGGTCGTTTGTGCGTAGCTCCCGTGCGCCGAGAACAGGAAAAGGCCCAAAAGACCCCAGATCCAATTCCTAATCGCGACCGTTTTCGGCACCAGGACTTCCTTGCTGCAGGCTACATGCCAATAAATATGGTTGTAAATTCAGCTTCTTGCGATGCGCTGCGGGTTGTCGGGAGCGCAGAAAATGAGCACATGCACTGAGGTTCTTTCCGGCTTAGGCGTTCCCCTCGGTCGCAGCGCCGTTTTCTTCGTCGTCCTCGGGGACGATCTTCGCGAGCGCGACGAGCTTTTCGTTCTCCGCCACGTTGATGAGCCGCACCCCTTGGGTCGCACGGCCGATGAGTGAAATATCTTTTGCCCGGACGCGGATCAGTTGCCCCTGATCGGAGATCAGCATCACATCGTCGTCCTGCGCCACCTGCGCCACGCCCACGACGGGCCCGTTCTTGTCGATCACGCGGATCGTCATGACGCCTTTGCCCCCTCGGGATTGTTTGCGGTATTCAGTCGTCTCCGTCCGTTTCCCGTAACCGTGCTCCGTCGCGGTCAGAAGCGTCCCCTCCGCTTGCAGAACTTGCATCCCGACAACCGCGTCCCCCTTGTCGAGATCGATCCCCCAGACTCCGACCGCTTGCCGCCCCATCGCGCGGACCTCGTCTTCGTTGAACCGAATCGCTTGCCCGTTCTTCGTTGCCAGGAAAATGTCGCTCGTCCCGGTCGTCAATGCCGCCGCGATCATCCGATCGCCGTCCTCGATCCCGCAGGCGATGATCCCGCTCGCGCGCGGGTTCGCGAACTGCATCAGGTCGGTCTTCTTGATGATCCCGTTCCGGCTCGCCATGATGATGTACTTCCCCTCGACGAACTCGGAGACCGGCAAGAGCGCCGCGACCGATTCCCCCGGCGACAATTGGGCGAGGTTTACGATCGGCCTCCCCTTGGCCGCCCTTCCCGCCTGCGGCAGCTCATGGACCTTGACCCAATAGAGGCGCCCGCGATCGGAAAAGACGAGCAGGTACGAATGGGTCGACGTGACGAAGAGGGAGGTGACGAAATCCTCCTCTTTGACCCCCGTTCCGACCTTCCCCTTTCCGCCGCGCCGTTGGCTGCGGTAGAGCGTGATCGGATTCCGCTTGATGTACCCGGCGTGCGTGACGGTGACGACCATCTCCTCTTCCTCGATCAGGTCCTCTTCCGAGAACTCCTCGAGCTGGGCCTTGATCTCCGTCCGCCTCTTGTCGCCGTACCGTTCCTTGACCTCGTTGAGCTCTTTGACGATCAGGTCGTAGACCAGCTTCTCGTTCGCGAGGATCTTCTGGAGCTCCTCGATCAGCTTCATCGTCCCCTTGTACTCATCGAGGATCTTCTCCCGTTCGAGATTCGTGAGCCGCTGGAGACGCATCTCGAGGATCGCCGTCGCCTGGACCGGCGACAGTTTGAACTTCTCGCAGAGGCCTGCTTTGGCGACTTCCGGGTCTTTCGATTTCCGGATCAGGGCAATCACGGCATCGATATTCTCGAGCGCGATCTTCAACCCCTCCAAAATGTGCGCGCGGTCTTCCGCTTTCTTCAGTTCCCAAACCGTCCGCCGCGTCACCACCTCTTTCCGGTGGTCGATGAAGAGCTGGAGCGCCTCGTGAAGCGTGATGACCTTCGGTCGGTTGTTGACCAGCGCCAGCATGATCACCCCGAACGAGGTCTGCATCTGCGTGTTGACGTAGAGTTGGTTTAAGACGATCCCCGGCGTCGCGTCGCGCTTGAGCTCGATCACGATCCGCATCCCGTCGCGATCGCTTTCGTCGCGCAGGTCACTGATCCCTTCGATCTTCTTGTCGCGAACCAATTCGGCGATCGTCTCGATCAGGCGTGCCTTGTTCACCTGATAGGGGATCTCGCTCACGATGATCTGCTGCCGGTCCCCCTTGCCGACCTCCTCGATCAGCGCACGCGCCCGGACCATGAACTTTCCGCGCCCGGTCTCGTACGCCTCCCGGATCCCCTTTTTGCCGTAGATCAACCCGGCGGTCGGGAAGTCCGGCCCCCTGACGATCGCAAAGAGGGCTTTGTTGTCGAGGTCCGGCTTCTCGATCATCGCGATCAGGGCGTCGCAGACTTCGGTCAGGTTGTGCGGCGGGATGTTCGTCGCCATTCCGACGGCGATGCCGGCCGATCCGTTCACCAGAAGGTTCGGGATCCGCGTCGGAAGAAGAAGTGGTTCGTCGAGCGTGTCGTCGTAGTTCCGGCCGAAGGCGACCGTGTCCTTGTCGATGTCGGAGAGGAATTCCTCCGTGATCTTCGCGAGGCGGATCTCGGTGTACCGCATCGCCGCCGCGGCGTCGCCGTCGACCGAGCCGAAGTTCCCCTGCCCGTCGACCAGCATGTAGCGCAACGAAAAGTCCTGCGCCATTCGGACGATCGTGTCGTAGATCGCCGCATCGCCGTGGGGATGGTATTTCCCCATCACGTCTCCGACCACGCGGGCCGATTTCCGGTACGGCTTCCCGTGGACGTTCCCCATGTCGTACATCCCGTACAGACAGCGCCGGTGAACCGGCTTGAGCCCGTCGCGGACGTCCGGCAGGGCGCGCCCCACGATCACGCTCATCGCGTAATCGAGGTACGCCGATTTCATTTCGTCCTCGATTGTTCTCGGAAGGATTTTTTGCGTTTCCGTCGTCGCCATCAGATATCCAGGTTTCGTACGTTGAGGGCGTTCTGTTCGATGAACTCGCGGCGCGGATCGACCGCATCCCCCATCAGGATGGAGAACAGTTCGTCCGCCTCCACGGCATCCTCGACCGTGACCTTAAGAAGGCTCCGTCGCTCCGGATCCATCGTCGTCTCCCAGAGCTGCTCGGGGTTCATCTCGCCCAATCCCTTGTAGCGCTGGACCGTGAGCCCTTTCCGCCCATGGTCGATGACATGTTTGATCCAGACCGGAATGTTCGGGAGTTCCACGATTGCGCCGTTGTCCGAAAGTTTGTACGGCGCGGTTCCGAGTGGGGCCAGGGCCTCCGCCCTCCCCAGAAGGTCGGTGTATTCGGCCGAGGTCAGGAACGGGAAGTCCATGAAGGTATCTTTCTTCACCCCCTTGTCCTTCGACGTGACCGTGATCTTGAACCCGCCGTGTTCTTTGTCTTCGTCGACCTGGTAAATGACCGGATGGATCTCCGGGTAGGCGGAGCGGATGAAGTTCGAGGCGGCGCGCCGCGCCTCCTCCACGACGGTCCGTTTCTTCAGATCTTCCGCTTTGAGCTTCGCCGTCATCAGAAACGCGTCGACGACGCGGCGATCTTTCTTTTCGTTCAGGTAGCCGAGCGCCTGGTGATACGCCATCGCTTTCTTGACGAGCGTTTTGAGCGTCCCCCCCTTGACCGACTCCGCCTTGACCGCCTCCACGCTCGCTTTTGCCGCAGGGATCTCAATCCCCTCGACCCCTAAATCGAGGAGGTACTTCTCCATCGAGACCTCGTCCTTGAGATACTTCTCTTCTTTCCCGCGTTTCACCTTATAGAGCGGCGGCTGGGCGATGTAGAGGTGCCCGCGTTCCACGACCAACGGCATTTGCCGGTAGAAGAAGGTCAAGAGCAGCGTCCGGATGTGGGCGCCGTCGACGTCGGCGTCGGTCATCAGGATGATCTTGTGGTACCGGAGTTTCGAGATGTCGAAGTCCTCTTTCCCGATGCCGCATCCGAGCGCCGAGATCAACGTCTGGATGTCGGGGGAGGCGAGCATTTTGTCGAAGCGGGCTTTCTCGACATTTAAAATTTTTCCCTTGAGTGGCAGGATCGCCTGGTTTCGCCGGTCCCTGCCTTGCTTCGCGGAGCCGCCGGCCGAATCTCCTTCGACGATGTACATCTCGCAGCCCGCCGGGTCTTTCTCCTGGCAGTCGGCCAGTTTCCCCGGAAGAGAGGAGAATTCGAGCGCCGATTTCCTCCGGGTCAGGTCGCGTGCCTTCCGCGCCGCCTCCCTGGCGCGCGCCGCATCGATGATCTTCCCGGCAAGCCGCTTCGCTTCCCGCGGGTGTTCCTGGAGGTAGGCGGAGAGGCCTTCGTTGACGATCGTCTCGACGATCCCCTTGACCTCGGTGTTCCCGAGCTTCGTCTTCGTCTGCCCTTCGAACTGCGGGTCCGGGACTTTGATCGAGACGATGAACGAGAGCCCCTCGCGGGTGTCGTCGCCGCTCGGGTTCTCGGTCAGCCCCTTCGTCAACCCCTGCTCGACAGCGTAGGTGTTGAGGGTTCTCGTCAGCGCCGAGCGGAACCCGACCAGGTGCGTTCCCCCTTCGATCGTGTTGACGTTGTTGACGAACGAGAAGCCGTTCTCGGAGTAGCCGTCGTTGTACTGGAGGGCCACTTCCGCGATGATGTCCCCCCGCTTGCCGGTCAGAAAGATCGGGTCGTGGAGAGGCTCTTTTGCCTTGTTGAGGTGCTTCACGAAGGCGACGATTCCTCCTTCGTAGGCAAAGTCATGTTTCTTGCCGCTTCGCTTGTCTTCGATCGAGATCGCGACCCCGGAGTTTAGGAACGAGAGCTCGCGCAGCCGTTGCGACAGCGTGTCGAACGAAAACTCCATCGTTTCGAAGATCGTGTGGTCCGGTTTGAACGTGACGACCGTTCCGGTCCGGTCGGTCTCGCCGACCACCTTGAGGTCCCCCTTCGGGTCCCCGCGCTCGTACGTCTGCTGGTAGACCTTCCCGCCGCGATGGATTTCGAGTTCGAGCTTTTCGGAGAGGGCGTTGACGACCGAAACGCCGACGCCGTGAAGTCCGCCCGAAACCTTGTACGATTTGTGGTCGAACTTCCCGCCGGCATGAAGCTTCGTGAGGACCACCTCCGCCGCCGACCGCTTTTCGGTCGGATGCATGTCAACCGGGATCCCGCGCCCGTTGTCCTTGACGGTAACCGATTCATCGACGTGGAGGACGACGGAAATCTTGTTGCAGAACCCTCCCAGCGCCTCGTCGATCGAGTTGTCGACCACTTCATAAACCAGATGGTGCAACCCGCGGGCTCCGGTGTCGCCGATGTACATCCCGGGGCGCTTCCGGACCGCCTCTAACCCCTCGAGAACTTTGATGCTTTTCGCTGTGTATTCCCCCGCGTCGTCCATCGGAACGGGGTTCTTGGGCGCTACTTTCTTGGTGGGAGCCATGTCCATGGTGCCTGCGTGAAGTTCGTCTGTTTGAGTATCACGCGGCACTGCGCCAGGCAATCGAAAACCCCCGAGGGGAACGCCTCTCGGACCTAGTAAGGACGCTGCCGCCAGCGGCGTCGACCAGTTTCGCCACCCCCTCTTCGGGTGTGGAAATCAGTGTCTGGTGTGGGGTTTCGGCGAGCTTTTCGAAGAGCCTCTTCCGTCGCTCCTGATCCAGCGTCACGCCGAGGTCGTCCAGGATCAGCGCCGGTTTGTCGCCGCCGACCGGTTCGAGAATTTCCAGCTCCGCGAGTTTGAGGGCCAACAAAAAAGATGCTTTTTCCCCCTGGCTGGCGATGCGCGCGGCCGCTTGCCCGTTGAGTTGCATCTCGAGGTCGTCTCGATGTGGCCCGCAGAGCGCTCTCCCGGCGGCATGTTCCGTCCGGCGTTGGGCGGAGAGTTGCGGGAGGAGCGGCTCGCGCGGTTCGGGAATGAGGAGCGCGACCTCCCCTGTCCCGGCGCTGAGCTCCTGATAGAGGCGCCTGACGCGCGTCCCGAGTTCCCGGACCAAGGCGGCCCGGCAATCCCGGATCGTCGTCCCGAGCTCGGCGATCTTTTCGTCCCAGGGGGCCACCCGGTTCTCGTAAACGGCGAACGGAAGCCGGTCGCGCAGAAGTGCCTGTTTGTGCCGGATCGCCCGCCGGTACTGTTGGGCGATCCCGAGATATCCCGGATCTCGAGAGAAAAGGGTGTAGTCCAGATATCGTCTTCGCTCCTCCGCCACGCCGACGATGATCTGTTGATGCTCGGGGGCGAGCGCAACCACTCGAAATTCCGGGGCCAGCGCCGACGACGAGACCTCCCGACCATCCCGGCGAAGGGTCCGTCCCGCCGCATCGAGCTCGATCCGAACGGTGTGTTCGGGGTCGCCGACGACCCCTTCGACCACCCCGGCCTCTTCGCCGGTGCGGATCAGGTCGCGGAGCTTCGTCGTTCGGAAGGATCGGGTCGTGCCGAGGAGGCATGCCGCCTCGAGGACCGTGGTCTTTCCCGACCCGTTCGGGCCGAAGAATGCGCAGATTCCGGGTGGAACTTCGGCGGAGGCTTCCCCGTACGATCGAACGGAGCGGAGTGTGAGTTTACGAATCAATCCGCTCTAGATGCGCATCGGCATGATCACGCCGAAATAGCTCGGATCGTTCGGCGCGCGGATGATTCCGGGGCTCTGTTCGTGATCCAACTCGAAGAGCACCTTGTCGCCGTCGACCGCCGCTAACGCATCCAGAACATACCGTGCGTTGAAGCCGATCTCCAGTTCGCCCCCGTCAAACTCCCCGGCGATATCTTCTTCCGCCTCGCCGAGTTCGGGGGTCGTTGCCGCCAGGTGAATTCCCGCGCCGCGGATCCCGAACTTCACACATTTCGATTTCCCTTCGGAAAGAAGCGAAACCCGGCGCAACGAATCGTTCAAAGCGTTCCGGTTGACCACCAGTTTTTTCTTGTTCCCCTTCGGGATCACCGCTGTGTAATCGGGAAACTCGCCGACCACGAGGCGCATCGAGAGGATTGTGCGGTTGAGCCGAAAGCAGGCGTTCGTGCCGGTCACCGATACCTCGACCTGTTTTTCCTCGACCCCCTCGAGAAGGCGGCGCAGCTCGTTGATCCCTTTCCGCGGGAGGATGACTCCCTTCGCCAGGGTCAGGGTTTCGTCGTCAGCAAGGTCTCGGGTGAACATGGCGAGACGGTGTCCGTCCGTGGCGACCATCCGGAAGGCGATCCCCCCCTTTTCTTTTTTTACCTCGAGGTAGACTCCGTTCAGATTGTACCGCATCTCGTCGGTCGAGATGGCGAAGCCGGTCTTTTCGATCGCGGTTTGAATCGTGTTCGTCTTGAGGTTCGAGAACTTGAACTCCCCCGCGTTTACGACCTGCGGGAATTCATCTGCCGCAACTCCGGCCAGACGGAACTGTGCCTTCCCGCAACTGAGCGTGATCCAGTCGTTCTCTGTTTTTTGGAGCCGTCCGTTTTTTTCCGGAAGCTGTTTGACGATCTCGATCAGTTGGTGTGCGGGGGTGCAGACTTTTCCTTCCGCTACCACCTTCACCGGGCAGGTGGTTTGGATGCCGATTTCGAGATCGGTGGCGGAAATCGTCAGGCTTTCACCCTTCGCTTCCAGGTGAAGGTTTCCAAGAATCGGCATCGTCGATTTCTTCTCGGCGACGGCACCTATTTTTTGGAGGCCGGTCAAAAGCTGGTTTCGGTCAAACTCGATCTTCATACACAACCCTCTTATCTTTGTTCTTTAGTCTTATCTAAAATAGTAGTCGTAGTAGTCGCTGTGGATAAACGAGGGATCGTTCGGAAAGATCTACACGGCCGCATATTCCGGCGGTTCGAGCTTGTGGATGGGCACGGTAGTCGAAATCGTTTCATACACAGATCGGTCGAGTTGCAAGCACCGCGGCACAGTTCAAACACATTTATCCCCAAGAAGCAACGACGGAAACTCAGCTCAAAAGGCTTTGTTCGATTGCCGCAAGTGTAGACCGGATGCGGGGATCCGAGGCGAGGACTCGGTCGATTTTTGAAACCCCGTGCATGACTGTGGTGTGATCTTTCCCGCCGAAACGCTCTCCGATTTCGGGGAAGGACGCCGGGGTGAGTTTCCGCGAAAGGTACATGGCGATCTGGCGCGGGAGGGCGACGACCTTGTGACGGCGCGGGGATTTGAGGTCGGAGACGTTGAGGTTGAAGAACTCCGCCACCCGGCGCTGGATCGTTTCGACCGAGAGCCCGGGGCTTTCCGCGGCCGCAGAGGCGAAAGTGTCCCGGGCCAGGGCCAGAGTGATCGGCTGGCCGGAGAGGGAGGCGTGAGCCGACAGGCGGATGAAAGCCCCCTCCAGAACCCGAACGTTCGATTTGACCTGCGTCGCGAGAAAAAGCGCGGCGTCGTCCGGGAGTTCGACCGAGGAAGCGGCCGCCTTTTTTTTCAGGATCGCCACCCGTGTTTCTACATCCGGGGGCTGGATGTCGCAGAAAAGACCCCACTGGAAACGGGAGCGGAGGCGCTCGTCGAGATCGGGGATCTCCCTGGGGGTCTGATCCGACGTCATCACGATCTGTTTGTTCGCCTGGTGGAGGGCGTTGAAGGTGTGGAAGAATTCCTCTTGGGTCCGTTCTTTCCGACTCAGGAATTGGATGTCGTCGAGCAGAAGAACGTCGCAATTTTTCCGGTATCTTGTGCGGAACTCCTCGGTCTTCTCGAACCGGATCGCATTGATCAGCTCGTTCATGAACTGCTCCGTCGACCGGTATACAACGCGCATCCCAGGCTGGGCGGCGATCCGGTTTCCGACGGCGCAGAGAAGATGGGTCTTTCCCAGCCCCACCCCGCCGTAAATGAACAGCGGGTTATACGTTTTCCCGGGGGAGGCGGCGGTGGCCGAAGCGGCGGCATGCGCGAATTGGTTGCTGGTCCCGACCACGAACGCCTCAAACGTATACCGCCGGTTCGATGCGGGGCCGTCGGGTTCGATGACGGCCGGGGTTCGCCCGACGGGGACCGGCGGAGGGAAAATTGGCGCGGGCGCGGCGGAAGAAGGCTCCTCGGCGAGGACGAACGTCAAATCCAGGAGCGGCGCTCCGGCGAGCTCGCGCAGCTTGTCGCGCAGGGGGCGGGCGTAGGTTTCCTCGAGGCGGTCGCGGTAGAACGAGTTCGGAACTTCAACAACGACACGCGCCTCGTCGAGAGACCGGAACTGCAGCGGACGCAGCCAGGTATCAAACAGGTGCGGGGTCAACGAGGACTGAAAATGCGCGACAGCCCGGTTCCAACAATCCTTCATGCGAAGCGCGTTTTTGAGTCCGGGACGTGGAAAGGTCAAGCGATCGTTTCGAGAAACATTTTACAAGGTGAGCGGAAAGAAAATTTTTCCGGACGAGCCGCTCGAAATCGGCCGGGACCCGACCGCGATATTTATCTCGATGGACGCGCGGCCCTGTGGATGGCTTGACTAGTCCCCGCCGCGGCGCAGACGAAGAGGTGACGGCGACCCTCGCAGCCTGCCGGGATGAAACGGACGATGATGCGGAGCCCCGCGAGGGAGGCCCACGGGAAAACGACAGGGAAATCCGGCGCGCGACGCTGCGCGAAGTTCCGCGCGCGGACGCAGAGAAGCAGCTTGACAGCACGCGGGGGGTATGTTTGATACGTGCAGCTTTTTTGCGACCGGAAATGAAACCATGAAGCGCACGTATCAGCCAAGCAACACGAGCCGGAAAAGGACGCACGGATTTCGCGAACGGATGAGTACCAAGGCGGGACGGGCGGTGATCAACCGACGTCGTCGCAAGGGAAGAAAACGACTGACCGTCACTGTCGCTTCGAAGTGACCGGGACAAAAACGGGCGGTGCCCGCCTTCGGCCCGGAAATCGGCTCCGGAGGCGATCGGAGTTCACCCAATGTCAGAACAACGGCAGACGGTTTGCGACCAAGCGATTCGTTCTTCTGCACCTCGCGAACGAGGCGGGAGCCGTCCGCCTGGGGGTCGTCGTGACCCGGAAAACAGGAGGGGCCGTCATTCGGAACCGGTGGAAACGCGTGATCCGCGATCTGTTCCGTCGTGAGCGGGAACTTTTGCCCCCCGGGGGGGACGAGGTCGTGATCGTCAAGAGCAGCGTTCGCGGCAAGCCGGACCCCGCCGCCCGCGACGAACTCCGCGCTCTTTTTTCGAAAGCGAGCGAACGATGAAATTTCTTTTCGCGGCCTACCGGGCGGTTCTTTCCCCCGTTCTGGGTGCCCGATGCCGGTTTCACCCGAGCTGTTCTCGCTATGCCGAGAAGGCGATCGAGGAACACGGCGCCGGAAAGGGGGCCTGGCTCGCGCTTCGTCGTCTGGGGAAATGCCACCCTCTTCATCCGGGCGGATACGACCCGGTCCCCAAGAAAGTCGGATAATCCATGGACAAAGAACACCTACACCGCTTTCTCCTGACCCTGGCGCTGATCATGGGGTTCCTCTTCGTTTGGAGCGAATACCTCGCCCCGAAGCCGGCTCCGGCGCCCAAACCTGAGGTAGCGACGGCAAAACCCACGGCCCAAGCGACGAAATCCGCAGCGCCCACGGCCCCGGCCGCGACGGAGCGGAAAGAGGCGACCCCGCCGGCACAAACGGCGGCGGTCACGGACGAACGACAAACGCCGCTCTACGACCTTCTCTTCACGAACCAGCCCGGGTCCCTGGCCCGCGCAACGCTTCGAAAGTTCCACGTCGGGGAGAGCGGAAAGACGCCGAACATCGGAGTCGTTCCGTTCGAAGGAGCGGCCCCTCCCCCGCTGCGGTGGACGTTCGGCGCGGGGGAGCAGAGCTGGACGGACGACGGGGCGGAGTACCGGAAAACCAGTGCCGGAGAAACGAACCTTATCTACGAGAAGGCGCTCGACAACGGCCTGATCGTTTCGAAAAACCTAACCTGGAGTCTGTCGAGTTATTGGATCGAACAGAAGGTATCGGTCACCAACCGAAAGGGGGAACCAGTCAAGCTTCGCTCCTCCGTGACCCTCTCGAGCGGCGACAGTCACGAGGAGCTTCGCTCGTCCGGGGTTTCCTCGTACCTGGGGAACCGGCCGACCCCGCTTCGGGTCAGCGCCTTCATCAACGAGAAGGCGGTTTACTGGACGACCGAGGAGGTCTTGAGCGGAAAGGCGATCCCCCCCGGGGAGATCCGATGGGCGGGGTTCGACTCACGGTACTTCCTGATGACGGCGGTCCCGGTCGAGGCGCGCTGGAACGAGATCAAAATGAGCGCCACCTCCCGAAAGGACGAAACGAGCGGGAAAGAGATCTCCGACCGGGCCGACCTGACGATGATCTACCCCCCCTACGAAATCCCCACCGGGGGGACGCAGAGCTACACGCTGCGCCTCTTCCTCGGCCCGAAGGACATCGGTGTCCTTCAGGGGGTGGGGCACGATCTCGACCGAGCGATCGATTTGGGGGACTGGCTCGGATGGATCGCCCGGCCGATGCTCTATTTCCTCCGCTGGCTCTACTCGATTTTTCCGAACTACGGCCTTGCGATCATTCTTTTGACCGTCGTTGTCCGGCTCCTCATGTTCCCGTTGGCGCAGAAACAGGCGCGCTCGATGCGGAAGATGCAGGAGCACAAACCGCAGATGGACGCCCTCAAGGAGAAGTTCAAGGACGACAAGGAGGGGTACTCGCGCGAGCTGATGAGCTACATGCGATCGCACAAGATCAACCCGATGGGGGGATGCCTCCTGATCCTGCCCCAGCTGCCGATCTTCTTCGCCCTCTACCGGGTCCTCTGGAACTCGATCGAACTCCGCCACGCCCCGTTTATCTTCTGGATCCGGGACCTGTCCGCGCATGATCCGTTCTTCGTCCTGCCGGTTCTCCTGGGGATCGCGATGTTCCTGCAGCAGAAGATGACCCCGAGCCCAGGGGCCGATCCGGCGCAGCAGGCGATGTTCAAGTTCATGCCGATCATCTTCACGGCGATGATGGTTTTCTTGCCGGCAGGATTGAACCTTTACATTTTCGTGAGTACCCTTTGGGGTGTTGTCCAGCAGTACTGGGTCCAACGGGAACTCGCATCACCGGCCAAAGTCGCCGAGAAAGTGAGTCGTAAATAGTGTTCGAAGACGATCCGCAAGAAGAATGGTTGGAAATCGAAGGACGATCGAAGGACGACGCGCTGGAGCGCGCCTGCAACGCCCTGAACGCCACCCTCCCCTACCTCGAGTACAGAGTGGTCGGGGGGAACGGAACGAAGATCCGCGCGCGCAAACTTGAGAACCCGCGCACGCCGGAGACGGCGCCGCGGACGGAGGCAGCGCCGGTCGCCGAAGGAACGGAACCGGTGGAGACGGCGGACGGAGCGGAAGGAGCCGAAGTCAGGCATGAGGCGGGACCGCCGCCGACACCGCTCGCGGAACCGTCCGAGCTGGGCCTGAAAGCGAAAGAAGTTCTCCTCGGGATCCTGAAACATATCGACGAAAGCGCACAGGTCGAGATCCACGAGACGACCGAAGAGGTCGATCTCGAAATCCTCGGGAACGGAAGCGGTCTCTTCATTGGAAAGCGGGGGGCGACGCTGGAGGCCTTGCAGCACCTGGTCGCCAAAATGCTCGGGCTCGACCGGCGATCCGGAAAACGGATTCTGGTTGATTCCGAGAAGTATCGCGCTCGCCGGCAGGAGGCGCTGGAGGCGCTTGCGCATAACGTGGCGAAGCGCGCCCTGCGCGAACGAAGACCGATCTCCGTCGAGCCGATGAACGCGGTCGATCGCAGGATCCTGCACATGGCGCTCAAAGAGGACCGCGACGTGACCACCAAGAGCGTGGGAGAAGGGGCCGGCCGGAAGGTCGTCGTGGTCCCGCGGAATTTCACGGGGAATGTCGACGAAAATTCGGGCCGCACGGACGATCAAGGGCCCAGCAGACGCCGTGGCCCGCGAGGCCCGCGGCGGGACGGCGGGCCGGAACAGCGGGGAGGGAACCGGCGGTCGGCCTCTTCGGCGGCGCGACCGCCGCGGAAGCGGCCGGAAGGACCGGCGCGGATGCACGACTCGTTCGATGTTCCCTCGGTCCCGGACGACATGTTCGAAAGCGACGAGGACGTTCTCGCGTTCCACGAGGAAAACGAGGAGGGGACGCCTCCGGAGACGACGGAACCGATCGAACCGACGCAGACGACCGAGGAACAGGAATCCTCGGAAAGCCCCGATACGCAGGAAAAAGAACGATAGGAATCGAACGATGACGGCCGCGCCGGAGACGATCGTGGCGGTCGCCACGGCCCCCGGCCGCGGCGGCGTCGGGATCGTGCGCCTTTCGGGGTCGCAGGCAGCGGAAATCGCACGACAGATCTTCGTTCCGAAAACGCCCCCGCCCCTCCCCTGGCCGTCGCACGAGATGTTTTACGGCGTCGTTCGCGACGAAAACGGAAAAGAGCTCGACGACGGGCTCGCCGTCCGAATGGCGGCACCGAACTCCTACACCGGAGAAGAGGTCGTCGAAATCCAGACGCACGGAAGTCCGGTGGTTCTCTCGGAGATCGTGTCGCTTGCGCTCGCGCACGGGGCAAGGCTCGCAGGGCCAGGGGAGTTCACGAGGCGCGCATTCTTGAACGGAAAGATCGACCTCGTACAGGCGGAGGCGGTCGCGGAGATGATCCACGCGCAGTCGGAAGCGGAGGCGGAGAGCGCCCGACGACGGCTGGATGGAAGACTTTCCGAAGTCGTCGAGACGTTACGTGAAAAAACAATCGCCCTTCTCGCGACCCTGGAAGCGAGCGTTGACTTTCCGGAGGAAGAACTTCCGGAAGAGAAGAAAACGAAAATAACGACAAAAACAGAACAAATACAAACGCTTGCGCGGCGCCTGCGCTCGACATACGACTCAAACCGCAGACTTCAGGACGGTTTTTCGGTCGCGATCGTCGGGCGGCCGAATGTCGGGAAGTCCTCTCTCTTCAACGCCCTACTCTCTTCGGATCGGGCGATCGTGACCGCGCAGCCCGGAACCACGCGCGACGTTCTTCGTGAGGAGTTGATTCTTTCCGGACGTCGCGTTCGCCTGATCGACACGGCAGGATTGCGAACAAAAACCGGCGATGCGATCGAAAAAATCGGAATCGAGCGCGCGACCACGGAGAGCGAACGCGCCGACCTGGTTCTTTTGGTTTTTGCAGCCGACGAAGGCCTCACCCCCGAAGATCAGCAATTCCTCTCAAAACTACCCACAAACAAGCTTTGGCGAGTGGCGAACAAAATCGACCGAAGGCACACGGGTTCCGCCGGGACAAGAAATTCGAGCGACCACGCCGTTTCCGCCCTCCGCGGCGATGGAATCAAAGAACTTCGGGAAGCGATCGGAACAGCGGCGCGGGAGGCAAGCGAGGTGATTGCCGAGGGGGGAATTGCGAACGACCGACAACGGGAGCTTCTCGACACGGTTCTCGCGGCGGTCGAAAAAGGGAAAAAGGAATGGAAGAAAGGGGCTTCGCCGGAATTCGTGGCGTTCGAGTTTCGCCAGGCCTATCGGGCGGCGTCGCGAATCATCGGAAAAGAGGAGGGAATCGAAACGATTCTCGACGAAATATTTTCCCGTTTCTGTATCGGGAAGTAGGATCGCGCCATGGTTTCACGTGAAACAAATCTCACAAGCCACTATTTCGACCTCACCGGCCTTTGGTTCGCCGAGATCTTTTCGGCATCCGAAAATGTCTGGGGGGTTCTCGCTCCGAAACTCAAAGAGGAGTGGATCCGGAAACGACTGAAGGGGAACGTCTCGACCGTTCCGAGAGAGGGGTCGCTGGTTCTCAAGACGACAACGATCCAATCCGGAAAAGAAACCGCGACGGTCGAGGCGGGGAGCTATCTGGTCGGGGACGAGATCGAACTTCGGAACGGGACGATCATCGAGGCGGGGGCCTGGGTGGCGGGACCGACGATCCTCGGGGAGGGGACCGCCGTTCGACACGGCGCCTACGTTCGCGGCGGGGTCGCGACGGGGGAGGGATGTGTGATCGGCCATACCTCCGAAGTAAAAAGCTCTCTCTTTTTGAACGGAGCCAAAGCCCCGCATTTCGCCTACGTCGGGGACGCGATCCTTGGAGCGAACGTGAACCTCGGGGCCGGGACGAAGATTTCGAATTTGAAGATCACGAACGACGAAGTGGTCGTCCACTTCGGGGAGGAGAAGGTCAAGACCGGCCTCCGGAAGATGGGGGCGATTCTCGGCGACGGGTGCCAGACCGGGTGTAACTCGGTTCTGAACCCCGGCGCCCTCCTCGGGAAGAAGTGTCTCGTCTACCCTGGAATTTCAGTCCGAAACAGGTATTACGCTCCCCGGAGCACCATCAAGGAATGAAGTTTGACGTTCTGGTCGTAGGTGCCGGGCATGCCGGCATCGAAGCGTCCGCAGCCGCTGCTCGGATGGGGGCACAGGTCTGCCTTCTGACGAGCAACCCCGAGCGGATTGGTCACATGTCTTGTAACCCAGCAATCGGGGGGGTTGGAAAAGGGCATCTGGTGAAGGAGATCGACGCGCTCGGTGGCGAGATGGGGAGAGCGATCGATGAGACCGGGATTCAGTTCCGTCGCCTCAACACGAAGAAAGGGCCAGCCGTTTGGTCCTCTCGAGCGCAAGCCGACAGCCAACTCTATGTCCGAAGGATGAAAGGACGGCTTGAAAACCACAAATTGCTTCACGTGAAACAGGGAATGGCGGCCGACCTGTTGGTAGAGCGGGGGCGCTGCCTTGGCGTTCGAACCCAAACGGGGGAGGAACTCCGAGCGGGAGCTACCGCAATCTGCAGCGGAACGTTTCTGAACGGTCTGATCCACATCGGCGACTACCGGGAGCGGGCGGGTAGGGCGGGGGATCAGCCATCAACCCATCTTTCCGACAGTTTGACTCAAAACGGGTTAAAAGTGGGACGTCTCAAGACCGGAACAGTGCCAAGATTAGATGTAAAAACAATTTGTTATGACGACCTAGAAGAACAACGTGGAGATGTGCCACCAAGAACGTTTTCTTTTTTCCATAACGCCCCACTTCAGCGACAAATATCGTGTCACATTACCCACACAAACGAGAAGACACACGCAATCATTCGAAATAATTTATCTAAATCAGCACTATATGGAGGAAAAATTTTCGGAATTGGACCTAGGTACTGTCCTAGCATCGAGGACAAGGTGGTCCGATTTTCGGAGAAGGGGAGTCACCAGATCTTCCTGGAACCGGAAGGGCTCTCCACGCAGGAGGTCTACCCGAACGGACTTTCCAACTCTTTGCCACTTTCGGTCCAGGTCGATTTTCTCCAGACGATCCGGGGGCTCGAGAAAGTCGAGGTGCTGCGACCTGGATATGCAATCGAATACGACTACGTCGATCCGACCGAACTCGAGCCGTGGTTGGAGACGAAGAAAATCCGCGGACTGTTCCATGCGGGACAGATCAACGGCACGACCGGGTACGAAGAGGCCGGAGCCCAGGGGGTCGTTGCCGGGATCAATGCGGCTCTCTCCTTGGGAGGAAAAGACCGGTTTGTTCTCCAGCGGGGGGAGGGGTACATCGGGGTTCTGATCGACGATCTGGTCACGAAGGGGGTCACGGAACCGTACCGGATGTTCACCTCTCGTGCCGAGCACCGCCTTGCCCTGCGCGAGGATAACGCCGATCAACGGCTGCACCCGCACGCAAAACGTCTTGGTTTGATCACCACGGAAGTCGACAACCTTTTCCAGAGAAAGATGACGGAGCTCGCGCAGGTAACGGGGCGGATCAACCGCAAGACCCTCAAGCCAACACGGGAAACGCGTGACCGTTTCGCCAACCTCCAGATCCCACCAATCCGGACGCCGACCCGCTTAGCCGAACTTCTCCGCCGCCCCGAAGTGACCTGGGGGACGCTTGTCGGCCTGGAGCCGGAGCTCGAAGGGACCGACCCGGCCGTCGCGGAGCAGGTCGAGATCTCGGTCAAATACGAAGGATATCTGGTGCGGGAGAGGGAGGAGATCGCCAGGGCTCTTCGGGACGAGGGGGAGGAGATCCCCGACGACTTTGACTTTCAGACCCTGCCGAGCATTTCGTTTGAAGTTCGGGAGAAGCTGATCCGACATCAACCGAGGACTCTCGGGCAAGCCTCCCGGATCTCCGGCGTGACCCCCGCCGCGATCGGAGTTTTGAGTATTTATTTGCGCAAATTTCGTTCAGAACGCCACGCCTAAGTGTCTGAGATAAAAACAAGAAGATTTAACTGGCGCATCGCAACGTGGTCAGATAGGTATTCAAGAATATGAGCTGGTACTCCATTCGTGAATACACGGATCGGATGGGGGTCTCGATCTCGACGGTCCGTCGGCAGATCCAGGAAGGGCGTCTTTTCGCCAAAAAATTCGGCAAGCATTGGTATATCCAACCCCCCGACGGGGCGGTTTCTGCAGCCCCGGAACCGACGCTTCGGGAAGAGGTTGACGATCTTCACTCGGCGACGCTTGTGGCGCCGCAAGGATCGAACGTTACGAGCATCGTCGAGTTTTCGAGCAAGGCCCTTCATCACTATCTCCTGATGAGCGAGAAACTGATCGCCGAAAAAGACATTCGCCTCAAAGAACGGGAACAGCTCTTGTCGGAAAAGAAACAGGAAGTCGCCGACCTTGAGGCGTACGTCAAAATCCTCGAAAACGAACTGACCAGGCAAAAAGACAGACCGGAAGGATGGCGGTGATGGGAAGAATCATTGCCGTCGCGAACCAGAAGGGGGGGGTGGGAAAAACGACCACCGCCGTCAATCTGGCGGCGTCGCTCGGCGCGCTCGAGCGGAAGACTCTTTTGGTCGACATCGACCCGCAAGGGAACGCATCGAGCGGGGTTGGGGTCGGAGGTCCCGACGTCGAGTCGAAACAGATCTATCACGTCCTCCTCGGGGAACGTCCGATCCGCGAAGTAATTTACGAAACGGCCATTCCGCACCTGAAGATTCTTCCGGCCACCGCCGACCTGATCGGATTCGAGATCGAGGCGCTCGATCTGCCGGAGAGGGAGTCGCTATTGAAGAGCGCGCTCGCGTCGGTCGCGGAGGAATACGAATACATTCTGATCGACTGTCCGCCGTCTTTGAGCCTGCTCACCGTGAACGCGCTGACGGCCGCCGACAGCGTGCTGGTGCCGCTTCAGTGCGAGTACTTCGCGCTCGAAGGGCTTGGGCGCCTCGTCGGAACGATCGATTTGGTCGCACGAAGCCTGAATCCGAAACTATCCCTCGAGGGAATCGTTCTGACGATGTTCGACCGACGAAACAACCTCGCGCATCAGGTTGCAAAAGAGGTAAGCGATCATTTCGGGCCGAAGCTTTGGGAGACTCGGATCCCGAGGAACGTTCGCCTCTCGGAGGCGCCGAGTTTTGGAAAACCGATTCTGTTGTACGACATCCGCTCGGCCGGTGCGCAGGCGTATCTGGCGCTGGCTGAAGAATTTTTGCGGCGAGGCAAAACAATTTCAGTAGGAGGAACGAATGAGCGAGCCAAGGAAAGTGCTGGGACGAGGGATCTCGTCGCTGATCCCGGTCTATCGGCCGGCCCAACCGCCACGGACTGAAACAACCGTTGGGGAACCTGCGCCGGAGACGGAGGTCCCGACGGCGTCGATCCGCGTGAACCCGCGGCAGCCGCGGAGGCGCTTCTCCGAGGCGGCGCTCGAAGAGCTGACACAGTCGGTTCGGCGGAACGGCATCCTTCAACCACTCGTCGTCCGAAAGACGGATGCGGGGTACGAGCTGATCGCCGGGGAACGACGGCTTCGTGCCGCCAAGCGGGCGGGGCTCGAGCGAGTACCGGTGGTCTTCCGGAGCGGGAACGATCAGGACCAACTCGAACTTTCGCTGACGGAGAATTTGCAGCGCGAAGACCTGAACCCGATCGAGGAGGCGTCGGGGTACGACCGCCTCTCGCGCGAGTTCAACCTGACCCAAGAAGAGATCGCGGCGCGGGTCGGGAAAGAGCGAAGCACCGTTTCGAATCTTCTGCGTTTGCTGAAACTTCCGCCGGCGGTCCAGGAGATGCTGGCCGGGGGAGCGCTTTCGATGGGGCATGCGAGGGCGCTTCTTCCGATCGAAGATGGACGGAGACAAGAAGCACTGGCCCACAAGATCGAAAGCGAGGGGTTGTCGGTCCGGCAGGTCGAGAATCTGGTCCGGTCGATGCTCAAACAGCTGGCCCCCGGGGCCCGGAGACTGACCGATCAGGTTCGTGGGGACGCGAATCTGCGGCACCTTTCCGATGAACTCCAGCGCGCGCTCGGAACGCGAGTCGAGGTGACGGCGAAAGGGAAGGGGGGGGAGATCCGGATCCAGTATTACGCCCCCGAAGACTTGAAGCGCCTGACCGACCGGTTGATCGGGACGCGGTAGAACAAGCCAAGGTTTTTCCCAATCGTTGAAGCCCAGGGTTGCACGTGATGAATTTACGTTTCTTCAAGAAAACGACGGCAGTGCTTGTTGTGGCGGCGGTTGCCGTTGCTCCGGTACCATTTTCGAAAAGCAATCGTGCCGAGGCACAGTGGCAGATCGTTCTCTCGCCGCTAACCTGGGAGGCGGCCGTAGGGGCAGCGGGGGCCGCGCTATTTGTAGGTACCCTGGCCGCCGGAGCCATTGCCAATCGGAAACCGCTCGCCATGGTTTGGAACGAAGCGGTCGAAGCGTCGAGCGAGTTCGACGAGAAATGGATGAAGGAAGTCGACCGAATCTTCAAAGATCAGTTCGACTCGCTCAGCATCCGGGTGGCAAGAGCGAACCAATTGACCGCGGAAGGGTTTTACGTTGCCCCGCGCTCGTCGACGTACGTTGCGCCGAAAGCGCCGCAATCCGACCTACTTGAAACGTCCGCGACGATCATCGGCCTCGAGATCCTGATGGCCGACTTTCTTGCGACGCACGCCCTTTCGAATCTTTCGATGGAACAGTTGACGCGAACGATCCGGAAAGATGCCGGCCTCAGACAGGAACTGACCGTTCTGCTGAATGCCTACGGCGCCCTGGTTCTCCAGGCGAGCGGCCTCGGCGGAGATATTCTGGAACGAGTCTTGGAATCCGGGGAGACGATCCGGCGGTGTCTTTCGAATCCTCAAATGTGGAAGATCCTCGCAGCCGGGGTTGGAAACCTGATGTTACCTGCCTCCGCGGTGGCGGCGGGGCTCCAGGCGCTCGTTCACCAGAGGAGCCGGAAAGAGTCTGGGAGAGACCCCGCAGCGGTCGATTATCTCGACCCGTTCGCAGTCTTCTTCCTCTATCTCGCCGTCGTCTCGCGAGTCTTTCTCTTCTCGTCGAAACCGGACTGGTCGAAGATCGGAATCCCGGGCCTGTTTGACGAAGGGGCGGAGCTGTTCAGCCTGATCTCGGAATGTTCCGAGCGGATCGATCTGACCTAGCACGAACGTTGGGCGATTCGGGCGGGGTTGGTCAAGTTGGGACTCTTTGGAGCTGTTGGCGGGGGGCTCAACGCCCTTTCGGCCTACCTCCACTCGGTCGCCCGGGCAGATGCAACGCGGACGAGGGAGCCCTTGACACCGAAACCGGCGCCGCGATAACACGCGGCGTTGTAAAACGGTTCTTGAAGGTTTCGAGATGGAGAGAAACCGATGACGAAAATATCGAAGTTGCTTTCGGCCCTGTTCCTGCTGATCGCTCTTTCCGCCGCCGCTGAAACACGGCGCCAACACGTTTCGGGAACGATCGATCTCGCGAAGACAGGGTATCTGGATGACGGCGACTGTCAGCCGGGGGTTCCGTGGTGCGTCGTGCATCCAAACAAGGAGTTCAAGGGAGAGTTTCGTGTCGACCTGTTTCTCGAGTACGAGACGGAAGCCACGGGGTGGGTGGAAAGCAAGCAATACCAAGGTACCCACCGGGATTATTGTGCGAAGACGATGCATTTTCGTTTCGGGAAGGCGCGCGTAACGATGACGGACCTCGCCACCGGGAAGCCGCTGCCGCCGGAGACGGGGTATGAAAAGGCCCTGACACTTGCCGTAATGCGGCTCGGAGACGATTGGACCAGTCAGGAAGCGTGCGAGCGGGAGAAAGTCTACTTCGGTCCCTACGACGATACGGAGTTTGTCCGGGTCGGGGGCTTGTCCGGAGAGATCATGTTCCAAGCTCCGGGAAGAAAGGTGTTCCGTCTTGCCTATTCCCCCGACGTGTTCGGGGCCCTGACCGAAAAAGAGCCGTACATATTCACTCCCAAGGAAACCGTTCCGATCGGGGAACTTCACTGGATTTACTACGATGCTTCCAACCCCACCCCGGAGAAGACGAAAACAACGACCATCGGCGCCACCTCCTACCTGGTTTTCAAGGACTAAAACCCGGACCGATAACTTCTTGACACCTTAGGGGGTTTTTGACTACCACCCCACGGCACGAAGTCTGTTCAACAAGGAGATCGAAATGGGACTCTTGAAAGGTGATACCGGCCCCAGCCTGACCACTCCGACCATCACTTCGGCGGGGGGGTTCAATGCCATTCTCGA